>JAMFSJ010000031.1 GCA_026225255.1 Methylacidimicrobium fagopyrum
GGCCGCGCGTAAAACCGGCGTGGATTTGTCGCAACGACAAATCGAGGCCGCTCGCCTCCGTCTGCCCGACGCAAAATTTGTCGTCGCGGCCGGCGAGGACTTCGACCTCGGCGGCGAAACGTTCGACGTCATCCTCGTTTCCGACACGCTCAACCTCACGTCGCCCACGACCACGTCGCGGGACCGGGAAATCCTAAAGCGGCTTGAATTACTGGCCAAAGTGAATGCGCGGGAGTTCACGGAAAAACTCTTCGCCTCCGGCTCGTTGCTCACGCTCAAGCCCGCGCCGCAAGCCATCACGACCGATTGCAAAGAATACCGCGAGAATGGGAAAAATTTCAGCGTCGCGCAGATTGAAGAGATCGGCTTCGACCAATTCTGGAAGCGCAAAGATGAATTGCTGGCCGCGCTGGAGATTTATCGTGCGGCGCGCGGTTATTATTTTTCCAGCCTGCTGATCACTGATGTAACGACGCAAAGTTCGCTGCTGCTCGTGGTCGGCGACGAACGTTTCGTCAAGTGCATTGACCATCCGCGCGTTGAGCCCGGCATTTATGAAATGCGCGACGTCGTCTCGCGCAAAAAACAATTGCTCCCCTACCTCACCCAATGTTTGCGCAAGACGGAAAAAGGTGTGAAGGGATAATTTTTTTGACACTCAACTATTTGCGATCTAGTTTGCCTTTATGAATGTCACGCTCACCCCCCATCAGCAAAAGTTTGTTGGTAAAAAAATGAAGGGCGGCGGCTATTTCTCCGAAGACGAAGTCATCCGCGAGGCATTGCGCGTTTATGAATTGGTTGAGCAAGAAGACAATGATCCGCAGCTTGAAGCGGCTTTGCGACACGCGCTGCGCAGTCCGCTGAAGAAATATAAAACCGGCCACTTTGCTTCGCTTGCTGTGTGAACCGCGTTGAAATTTTTGTCCGTCACGATGCCGAACTGGATGCGTTCGGCTATTTCCAATACCTCAACGAATACAATCCTCCGACCGCGCGCCGCTTTCTTGACGCGATTGACCAGACCGTTACCAACCTTGCCTTGCAACCGCTCAAAGGTCGGTTACGGAAATTTCGCGGGGACGATTTGAAGAACATCCGCTCATGGCGCGTAGATGATTTTGAAAACTACCTGATCTTTTATCGCTTTGCTGAATCGCGGCTGGAAATTCTCCGCGTCAAACATGGGGCCATGAAATTTCCGCAGGCATTGAGGCCGGACTAACTTGCCATCGGCGCGCCTACGCCGATCCCGTGCTTCAAGCAATATGCACCGTTATCCACGTATTTCTGCGCCCACCATTTTAAGCCGGCACGTTCTTCCTTCGTCAATTTGCGGACAACTTTCGCCGGTGCGCCGAGCACGAGCGAGCCCGGCGGAATTTTCATTCCCTGCGTCACCAACGCTTTCGCGCCGATGAGTGATTGTTTACCGATGACCGCGCCGTCGAGGATCACTGCGCCCATGCCGACGAGCACTTCATCGCCAACGGTGCACGCATGAACGATTGCGCTGTGGCCGACCGTGACCCAATTGCCCAGCAGGCACGGAAAATTATCCGCGAGATGTAGCACGGCATTGTCCTGCACATTCGTGTGATGGCCGATGGCGATGCGATTGATGTCGCCGCGCAACACCGCGCCATACCAAACACTGGAATGCGCACCGAGCGTCACGTCGCCAATGACCGTCGCGTTTTTGGCGATAAAAACATTTTTGCCGAGCTTCGGTTTTTTGCGGAGAAAAGTATTCAGTTGTTGGTCAAGTGCGCCCATGTAAAAAAAGATAATCAAAAGGCGGCGGTTGAACCACGAAATACGCGTAAAGCAAATTTCATGCGGCTGAAAATTGATTCGCCTGACGCGGTGGTTTTTTGCATAGTGCGCGGGATGAAATCCATGACGGGCTACGGTCGCGGCGAATGCGCCCAAGACGGTTTTAAAATCACCGTTGAACTGGGCGCGGTGAATCGTCGGCAATCAGAAATTTCGGTCAATCTGCCGCGCGAGCTGGAAATGCTCGAAACGCCGGTGCGCGACACGATCAACCGCGTCATCGCACGCGGGCGCGTGACGGCGCGGATTGGCATCCACACGGCGGAAAGCAAAGCGGTGGCCCACTTGAATATTTCGCTGGCGAAAGCTTATGCGGCGGAACTCACAAAGTTGTCGGGCGAATTGAATCTGGCGAGCGCGGTCACGTTGGATCATGTCCTGCGCGCGCCGGGCGTTTTTCAGACGGATGAGGAATTGGTGGACGCGGAAAGCCTCTGGCCGGTCGTGGAAAAAGCGTTGCAACCGGCCCTCGCGGCGTTGATGAAAATGCGCGAAACAGAAGGCGCGCATCTGGCGAAAGATTTGGCGGCGCGCATCGGCTTGATGAAATCGGCGGTGGAAAAAATCCAACTACAAGCCCCGCACACGGCCGAAAATTACCGGCAACAATTGCTCACGCGCATCAAAAGTGCGGGGCTGGAAAACATCGCGCCGGACGACGAACGGTTGCTCAAAGAAATCGTTTTATTCGCCGATCGCTCGGATATTTCCGAAGAGTTAACGCGGCTGCAAAGTCATTTTCAGCAGTTTGAAGATTGTCGTCAATCGAAGGAACCGGTCGGGCGGACGTTGGATTTTCTCGCGCAGGAAATGAATCGCGAAATCAATACGATCGGTTCGAAAGCGAACGATGCGATCATTTCGCGCGAGGTCGTGATGTTGAAGGCGGAATTGGAAAAATTCCGGGAACAAGCGCAAAACGTGGAATGAAAAATCAGAATCCAGAATCCAGAATCCAGAACCCCAAAGCCGCGCCGCTTTTGGTTCTTATCTCCGCGCCTTCGGGTGGCGGGAAGACGACGCTCTGCGAACAATTGCTTGAATCGTGCCCGGACATGACGCGCGCGATCACCTGCACGACGCGCGAGCCGCGCGTCGGCGAAAAAGACGGCGTGGATTATCATTTTTTCACGGCGGCAGAATTTTTAAAGCGGTTGCAGGCGGGAAATTTTCTGGAACACGCGACGGTTTTCGGCAACAGCTACGGCATTTTGAAATCGGAATTGCTCGCTAAATTGCGCGACGGCAAAGATGTGTTGCTCAATGTGGATGTGCAAGGGGCGGCGACGATCCGCGAAGAAGCCGAGACGCAACCGGAATTACAACGCGCTTTGATCACCGTTTTTCTGACGCCGCATTCGTTGGAAATTTTGGAACAACGCTTGCGCAAACGCGGCACGGATGCGGAAGCAGTGATTCAAAAGCGCCTGGCCGTCGCCAAGCAAGAAGTGGCGCAATGGAAAAATTTTGATTACCTCGTGGAAAGCACGACGAAGGCGGAAGATTTGCGGCGGATGCTGGAGATTATCGCAGCGGAAAAAATGCACGTAGCGCGTTCGCAAGCACCGGAGTTTTAACCGATTATCAGCGCGGTTTATCGCTAATAAAGACTGCTCTTAAATGATTGGCATAAATCAGTGGCGATTAGCGGTTTGAGCTAAAAGTCTTTTTTGGTTACAATTGGGTATGAGCGTTTCAAAAAAAATTGTCCTCGGCGTGACCGGCTCCATCGCCGCGCATAAGGCGGCGGATTTGGCGTCGCTGCTCACGAAAATTCCCTACGATGTGCGCGTGGTGATGACGGCAGACGCACAACATTTCATCACGCCCCTGCCCTTCAAAACGCTCACGCGCAATCCCGTCGTCACGAATCTTTACGACGAGGAAGAAGGCTGGCAGCCGACGCACATCCGGCTCGCGGACGAAGCGGATTTGCTGCTGATCGCACCTGCGACGGCCAATGTCATCGCCAAACTCGCGCACGGCATGGCCGATGACGCGTTGACTTGCATCGCGTTGGCGCTCAATCCGAAGGCGAAAATTTTGATCGCGCCCGCGATGAACGGCAAGATGTGGCTGCACGCGGCGACGCAGGCGAATGTGCAGACATTGAAAGCCCGCGGCGTGGAATTCATCGGCCCGGACGAAGGCATGTTGTCATGCGGCTACGAAGGCATCGGCCGATTGTGGCCGGTGGAAAAAATTGTGGAACGCGCGGTGAGCCAATTAAAAACGCCCATTAAAAAGCCGTAACCGAACCGCGTGCATCTTTAATTTTTAACTCCTCATGAACCCAAGCCAGACAGCGTGGCTGAAGCGATTGTTCGCGCTGTTGGAAATTCCGGCACCGGATCCGGCGCGTCAATTTCGACGCATCCAGGTCGTCGAACGGAACATCATGCTGCCGATCAAGGTCGTGTTCATCGGCATGTTGTGGAATTCGTTCGACAATAAACCGTGGTATGGGCAGATGATCGGCCCGCTCGATGTGGTGGTTGAAACGGTCCAATATATTTTCTGGGCTTACTTCTTGATCAGCGCCATCGTGGCTTCAATTTTATTGGCGGCGGAACGATTACCGTTGGCGTTACTGCAATGGACGACGGTGGCGGACGGCTTGGTGGACGCGTTGATTGTCAGCGCGCTCGCGGTGGTGTCCGGTGGTTTGGACAGCATTCTTTTCTGGCTGTTCGTCGTGTTGATCATCCGCAATGCCGCGAGCATTCCACCCGGGTTCACGCAACTCGCTTTGAACCTCGCCACCAGTCTTTGTTACGTGTTCGTGGGCGTGGTGGATGTTTCCATCATCAGCAATCAAGATGACGCGATGTTGCGCACTTACGATTTTGAACCGCATGAAGAATTGGGGCAACCGTTCATGCTGCGACTGGCGGTTTTGGGTCTGACGACCCTTTGCTGTTATGGCGCGCAAGTTTTACTGGAACGCCAACGGCTTGCCATTGAGGAAGCGCAGGAATTCGCCTCGCGCGAAGGGCAATTACATTCCGCCGGCCGGCTCGCCGCCGAATTTGCGCATCAAATAAAAAACCCGCTCGCCGTCATCACCAATGCCGCGCATTCACTAAAACGCGCCGTCCTGGAAAATAAAAATTCAGCGGTGCAACAAATTGAGATCATCCGGGAAGAAGTCGCCCGCGCGGACAAAGTCATCACGCAAATCATGGGCTACGCGCAATTGAGCGAAGGCCGCGTGGAAAAATTAAATACGATCGAAGAGATTGACCGCGCCATCACCCAAGTTTTCCCCCCCGCGATGCCGACGGGAATCACGGTTCATCGCAGTTACGAACCGCCGTTTCCGCCGCTGCTCATGCAACGCAACCATTTGTCGGAAATTCTCGTCAACTTGTTGCAGAACGCGCGCGATGCATTGGGCGAGGCGGGGAACATTTCTGTGACCGCACGTTGCCGGCGCGATCTGGCAGTGGAAATTTCCGTTTGCGATGATGGCCCAGGCGTTCCGCCGGAGAAAATTCTCCGGATTTATGAAGCGTATTTTACCACGAAAGAAAAGGGTTCCGGCCTGGGCCTCGTGATCGTGAAACACAACACGGAACTTTATGGCGGCTCGGTGCGGCTGGAATCGCCCCTGCGGGAATCCGATCCCGGAAAATCAGGACTTGGAAGCGGCGCGAAATTCACAGTAATCTTTCCCGCGAAAGCTTTGCCCCGACCCTTTAAAAAATGAATTTGCCGCTGCCGCCCGTGCTCGTTGTGGATGACGAAAAAAATATGCGTCGTTCGCTCCAGCTCATGCTGAATGACGAAGGCTACGCCGTGCGCGCGGCCGAATCCGCCGAGGAAGCGCTGGCGTTGATCGCGCACGAAGAATTTTTCATGGTCATCACGGACGCCCGGCTGGGCGGCATCAGCGGCTATGAACTGCTCGGAAAAATCCACAGCCAATGGCCGGAATTGCCCGCGCTGATGATCACCGCTTACGCCACGCCCAAGCTCGCGGTCGAAGCGATCAAGGCCGGGGCGATCGATTATCTCGCCAAGCCGTTCGAGCCGGAGGAATTATTTCACGCCGTCGCACGCTGCGCCGAACGCTATCGGTTGCTGCGTGAAAATGCGGCGTTGCGTTCGCGGGCAGGCGACGTTTTCAGTCTGGAACAAATCGTCGGGGAATCGTCCAAAATGCGCGATCTGCGCCAACTGATTCGCACCGTGGCCGCGACCGATGCGCGCGTGCTCGTGCTGGGCGAAAGCGGCACGGGCAAGGAACTCGTCGCCGGCGCGATCCACAGTTTGAGCCCGCGCCGGAACGAAAATTATACCCGCATCAATTGCGCCGCGATTCCCGAGCAACTGTTGGAAAGCGAACTGTTCGGTCACGAACGCGGCGCGTTCACGGGCGCGATCAAACAAAAAAATGGCCGCGTCGAGGAAGCCGATGGCGGCACGATTTTTCTCGATGAAATCGCGGATATGGGCAAACCGCTCCAGGCAAAATTATTACGCTTTCTCGAAGACGGTTCGTTTACGCGCGTGGGCGGCACGGATGAATTGCGCGTCAACGTCCGCCTCATCGCCGCGACGAATCGCGACATCACGCAAGCCATCGCGACCGGTGATTTCCGCGAAGATTTATTTCATCGCCTGAACGTCGTGCAATTTAATCTGCCGCCCTTGCGCGAACGCGGCGATGACGTTTTGATGCTGTCCGCGCATTTTCTAAAATCTTTCCGCGCCAAGATGAATAAGAACATCAACGGCTTTACCGCGTCCGCGCAACAGAGATTGCTCGCCCAACGCTGGCCCGGCAACGTGCGCGAACTCCGCAACGTCATTGAACGCGCTTTAATTTTGGAGACGAGCCACGAAATCCAGCCCGCCAGCCTGCCGAATTTTGCAGGCGAAGCGCATTTGCAAAAAGGTCACGGCCTCGCGCCCGCGCCCGACGAATCTTTAGACACCGCGCTCGAACGGCTTGAAAAGGAAATCATCCAGAATACACTGGAGCAGAACAATTTCAGCCTGACACGCACTGCGGAACGACTTAAGATGACGCGACACGCCTTACGTTATCGCATGCAAAAACTGAATATGAAAATCGCTGGGGAAAATGGGGAAATGGCTGCCACCGGCCACAACGACTGATGGATACAATGGATTTTTCAACCGCCGGCTCCTCCGCGAGCTGGCTGATTTTTGTCGGCATCATGGCGGCGGTATGTCTGGCCATCTTCATCTTTGTCGTCTGGTTCACCGTGATCCGGAAAAGCAGCGGCGGCAAGAAGCGCCGTAAAAACCGTAACCGCAGGCATCAAAAAAATCCGTCGCTCGCCGAACTTGGCGGGCTGCCGCCGGTGCGCCCGGAGAAAAAATCAGACGAATCCCAATCGTCGCCGTAATGGAACATAGCCGCGCCATCACCAAAAAAAGCGCGTCCAACCTGGCGCTCGCCTTCATCTTGCTCCCGCGTGAAAAACGCGATGCCATGTCCGCGCTCTACGCTTTTTGTCGCGAAGTGGATGACGTAGCCGACGAAGATTCCATCCCGACCGAAACGCGTCGCGCGCAACTCGCGGAATGGCGCGCCGACATCCAACGCGCGTGCGAAAATCGGCGCGGCGAGACGCCATCGATCCCCAATTTTTTGGTTAACCGTGAATTGCAGCCCGTTATCCAAAAATTCAAATTGCCCTTTGAACTCTTCGATGAACTCATCAAAGGTTGCGAAATGGATCTGGAAACCAAGCGCTACGAAGATTTTGAGCAGCTTGAACTCTATTGCTACCGCGTTGCTTCCGCCGTCGGACTTTTGAGCATCGAGATTTTTGGCTATAAAAATTCCGATTGCTACGATTACGCGATTTATCTCGGCAAAGCGCTGCAACTTACGAACATTTTGCGCGACGTAAAAAACGACGCCGCCCGCGAACGCATTTATTTACCGCGCACGGAACTCGCAAAATTTGGCGTCACCGAAAATGAAATTTTGAATTCCCAGTATTCAGAAAATTATTTCAAGCTAGCCGCAAGCATTGACGAACGCGCCCGCCACTTTTATCAACTCGCGCAAAAAACCTTGCCGCCGGAAGATCGCAAATCCATGGTCGCCGCCGAACTGATGGGTTCCGTTTATTGGCAACTGTTGCTGAAACTCGAACGTGGAAATTTCGACGTCTTCGGCCCCCAACCGTTGAAATTATCCAAGCCGCGCAAACTCATGCTGATTTTCCAATCGTGGCTGCGCTACCTGCTCGGCTCGACGAAATCAAATTACGGAACGCCCCTTTCCTAACGGGCGTTCGCCAAGGGGGACGCTACCAACCCGCACGATAGTCATCAAAACGCAGTTCAACGCGAGGCGGCAAGGTAATCGTCATTTGACGCGCCCGCTTTTTGCAGGCTAGATTCTCCCAGTTCAAAATCGGTTAGTCATGCGTCTATTCATTTTTACGATACTGTTTGTATTTATGGCCATTTCTCCGCTGACAACTTTGACCGCGTCGGGGCAGGAATACGTCATTCTATTGCACGGACTTTGCCGCACCAGCCGTTCGATGGATACGATGGCGGACGCGCTGACGCAAGCCGGTTACCAAGTGCGCAATGTGGATTATCCTTCGCGCTCGGCCACGGTCGAGCAACTCGCGGAAAGCACGATTGGTCCCGCCGTGGCTGATTGCGAACGTGCTGGCGCGACGAAAATTAATTTCGTCACCCATTCGCTCGGCGGCATTCTCGTGCGCAGTTATCTCGCGCAACATGCCATCACTAATCTCGGTCGCGTCGTGATGCTCGGTCCGCCGAATCAGGGGAGCGAAGTTGTGGACAAACTGGGCGGCTGGTGGCTCTTCAAAAAAATCAACGGCCCGGCCGGAAATGAGTTAAGCACCGGCACCAATTCCACCCCGAATCGGCTGGGCGCGGCGAATTTCTGCGTCGGCATCATCGCGGGAAATCGTTCCATTAATTGGATCAATAGTTGGCTGATTCCCGGTCGCGACGACGGCAAAGTTTCGGTCCAGCGAACCAAACTTGCCGGCATGGCCGATTGGATTGAAGCTTCAACCTCGCATCCGTTCATCATGAAAAATAAAACCGTGATCGCGCAGACGATTTCATTTTTGCGCACCGGAAAATTTAAACATTAATTTGAATCCCAGATAACCACCGACGGTGGCAAAGCTGGCCGGTTTTTATCCGTGTCCATCCGGGCCATCCGTGGTTAAATTTTCCCCAATGAAACTTACTGAAATGCGTGAAGTGCTGGAGCGGCGCGGGATTCAACTCACGAAATCACTCGGCCAAAATTTTTTGCACGACGGCAACCAGCTCCAACGCATTGTGGATTCCGCTGAATTGGTAAACGCCGATAAAGTTCTGGAGATTGGCCCCGGCCTCGGCCCGCTGACGGAATTGATTTTGGCCCAAGCGGGCACGGTGCTCGCGATTGAAATGGACGGTCGGCTCGTGGAAGTTTTACGGGAACGTTTTTCGACTCCGCATTTTGAACTGCTCCACGCGGACGCGCTGGCCTTGTTGAAACACGAGCCACGCGATTGGCGCGATTGGAAACTCGTCGCCAACCTGCCGTATTCCGTGGCCTCGCCGATTTTGGTGGAACTCGCCGCCGGTGTTCGCGCGCCCAAAATGATCGTCGCCACGCTGCAACTCGAAGTGGCAAAACGCCTGATGGCGCAGGCGGACGATGATGATTACGGCATTCTCACGTTGCTCGTGCAGCTCGATTTTTCGCCGCGCGGTTGGTTCAAGATTCCCGCCGGCTGCTTTTTCCCGGCGCCGGATGTGGATTCCGCCTGCGTCGTTTTGGAACGTCGCGCCGAACCGTTGCTGCCGGAAAATTTACGCGCCAGCTTTGTAAAAATCGTTAAACGCGCCTTCTCGCAACGGCGTAAAATGATGTTGAAATTATTGAAGCAAGATTGGGCGAAAGAAAAATTGGAAGCCGCGTTTGTTGAATTATCCATCTCGCCGATGGAACGCGCGGAGAAGTTGAGCCTGGAACAATTAGTGGCGTTGACGAAAATTCTGGCGACGGAAAAATAAGCGCTAAAAGGAAAACCATTTAACCGCTAATCTCCGCTGATCTTCGCTAATAAAACAAAGATTACCGAGATCACAGCGACACGGACAAAAGGGAAAGCATCCGGCATTAGGTGAGGGCTTTCGACGTAGCTTTCGACGGGCGAAGGTTACGTAGCTTAAGGCGCTTGACGCAGTGGTTGCTTACACCGGGCAGGTCGGGGGTTCGAGTGCCTCAGTGCCCACCAATCTTTGTTTGCATGGCTAAATCCAGCCACTTCATTCTTGGATTATTTGCTACCAAATGGGATAGGCTACTGCTTGGCCCGGATCCAAGAATCCCCCATGTTTTTTGTCGCAATAATTTAATGCCAGTTCAGCCTGCATTTATTTGATTTTTTGTTCACCTCATTGGCCTCAGCACGGGGTTGATTAAGACATTTTTTACGGAAATTCTTGTAAAAGCTGCTCTCAAAAAACGTGGGCTCAATCGCCTTGGTCGCCGGTGACTAAATTAATATTTTCAACAAAATCCCACTCAGATACATAATCATGTTGTTGACATCTTTTCTTTGCTGTAGTAAATAATACTACACGCCACAACTTCGAACGCATAAAATTTTTCCGTTCACCTAGTGGAGCCAAAAAAAAATCACGAATAAAAACCTCCAAAAATATGCAATTAACATTTTATAAAACCGTTTTACGCACCCTGCAACCCGCTTTAGCACGGCAAATCACTGGTTTGATTCTGCTGCTTGGCCTTTTTTTGGCAGGCAATACGGCTAAAGCGCAACCTTATAATTACCTGGCCAATCCCGGTGCTGAAACCGGCGATACTACGGACTGGACAATCTTTGGTGGCGGGGATCCCAATGTTAATAATTGGTATTCGCATAGCGGCACCTACGCCTTTTCGATTTACGCTAACAACCAAAATAATTTGGGATCCTTTGGAATGTTTCAATTATTTCCCATTGTTGCCAATCAAAAATTTACTGCCGACGGCTGGTATGGTTATGTGCAGTTGAGAGACACTAATGCCAGCAGCCTGCAAGTATCTTTCTTGGATGGCAGTGGAAATACGTTAGCGCTCTATTCTTCAATCCTCGTGACCAATGGATCTCCCAGCACGGGCCTTACGCAAAATGGTGGAGGCTATGATTTGTTCGTCACCAATCAGCTGGATCTCAACACAGGGGCAATCATTAATACGGTCACTAATTTAGTTGCCCCAGCCGGTGCCACCCAGGTGAAATTTGCCGTCGTCATCATTCAAGGAGTTGATCCCGATTGGTATTATGATTCGGTATATTGGGACGATTTTTCCTTGTTATCTGCTACTTTACAAACGATTGCCCCTTCGATTACCAACCTGGTTCCGGCGAATATAGCATTTGCCACCAACAAAAACTTTTCTTGCGATGCCATTGCCCAAAGCGGTGCAATCGTCACCAATGTGCAATTGATCGTTACCAGTGGCCAAGGCCTTTCTACAAATATATCCACCTATTCGTTATCTTCGGCTGATTTTACGGTAACCGGCTTGAATACGGATACCGTTCATATGAGCTATTCGCTGTCCAATAATATTGTTTACTCGGTAACAATTATGGCGACCGACAATCGGCATTTGACCAGCTCATCGATCATTACTTTCAATACCCTAAGCTATTTTACATGGGAAGCTGAAGATTATGATTTTAACGGTGGCCAGTTCATTGATAATCCGGTGCCCACCGCAGATAGCACGTATTCCAGTAACGCAGATCCACAACCGTTGGCGCAAGGCACGTTTGACCTTAAGAGTTATTATGCTTTTCCGGCAACCGCTGCAAATAATACCGACCAAAATACTTGGACGAATATCGGTTTGGCTGAGATTGATTACCATGCTTGGAACAATGGGCAGCAACATCAATATCGCGCCGGCAATGCTGCTACAAATGCTGCGGGTGTAAATGATGTGAACGCACCCGGAGTGGAGACTTGTGGAGACGTTTTACGCCAGAGGTTCTTGGATGCGCGCATTGACTTCAACGATTCCCAAATCAGCGATTTTGATGCGGGTGGATGGCAAGTCGGAATGTGGCTGAATTATACCCGTAATTATCCTGCGGGCAGGTTCTATGTCTATGGTCGCTTAGCCGGATCTGGCGCGTTCAGCGGCACGACGTTGAGCATCGTGACTAATGGTGTGGGCAGCACCAATCAATCCGCCACACTTGTAGGGTCATTTGCTGATGCAAATCCGGCGGGCTGGCAGGTTTACCATTGGGTGCCGATGTTAGACACCAATAATCAGGCAGCCATCCTCACCCTGACTGGAAAAGCCACTTTGCGATTAACCGGCGGCAATAGTATGAATGCCAATTTTTATATGTTGGTGCCAGCTCCCTCCAGTCCTAATGCATTCAATGTCACCGTCAGTATGAATGGGCAGCAGCCAGGCATATCGTTTCCGACTCAGGCCGGATTCACCTATAAGTTGGTTTACAAGGTAAACCTCCAAGATCTTAATTGGACGGTTATTGGCAGCGTGACTGGTGATGGCTCAACTAAAAGTCTTACCGATACTGGTGCCTCCAGAGTGGGCAATCGCTTTTATGCAGTGCAAGCCCAATAAATCATAGGCAAGTGCCAATTTAAGTGGGTATCGAATACGCCGACACCCGCTTATTGGTTCAAATATCAAACATACTCAAATTTTATGAATAAAAAAAACAATACAACCACCCAACAATGCTGGGCACGCGGTTTTACTTTAATTGAATTATTGGTGGTGATTGCGATCATTGCCATTTTAGCCGCGATGTTGTTACCGGCTCTCGCCAAGGCCAAGCAGAAAGCCCTCGGTATCATGTGCATTAGCAATCTGCGTCAACTAAGCCTAGGCACAAAATTATACTCGGGTGACAATCTGGATCATTTTCCGGCCAATGCGGATCAAAATTATGCCAGCACATCGCTCACCGATCCGGCATCCCAACCTGGTGGATCAAAAGGATGTTGGTGTCCTGGTGACCAGTCTATTGCAAGCCAATTAAGCCCACAGGGCACTTCGGCAGGCCTAAACATTGGATATAAATGGATTCAGTTGGGGCAAATATACCAGTTTGTCAATAATGTTGGGGTTTATCACTGCCCGGCAGATAATAAAAGCATCACCGGCGGTGGCGGGTTTGGAACGGCTGCTGGCACTTATCAACACGTTCGTAGTATGTCTATGAATGCATTTATTAATCCTCTCGATCCGAGTTATGCTAATGGCGCCAATCTAGCCTATCGTAAAGAATCTGAGGCCATCCGCCCCGGAGCCGCTAATTTGTGGATATTCATGGATGAAAATCCTAATACTGTTAATGATGGCTCGATGTTGGAATCTCCAGCGGGAGGGCCGTTACAATGGTATGATATGCCCGCCTCTTATCATAATGGTGCAAATGGCATTGCCTTTGTAGATGGCCACGCTGAAATCCATCGGTGGCATGATTCTGCAGTATTAAACGCCACAGCTAATAATGCCGCCCCGAACCAAACCCCGCCCACAGATTTGATGTGGATGCAAAGCATTACTTCGGCTTTAAGATAAATAAAACCCAGATGCTTTGTTTGGCGAATAGATTTTATAAACACACTCCTTCAACTAAATAGTCGAGTTTACTGTGATCGTGTCTGCCGTTTGCAATTGTAATTCTAATCATGCCCAATAGCTAAATTGCATGTAGGACAGCCCAATGATCCGGTTGTCAAACGGCATTACCAACCGACGAATGATGGCTGCAATATAACTTAGCCACTTTTAGGGTTAATAAAACAGTGTGGGAAAAAATTGATGCCAGAAATGGTGACTAATTCGAAAATGATAACTAAAAAAATTCCAGCCATATTAATAACCGTTTTTATTGCAGTTGCTTTTCTAAGCTCAGGCGTTGGGCTGGCTGATGCCAAACCATCTAAGGTTTATAATTCCCGACAAGTTCTTTCGCTCGATGGCACATGGCAGATTGCCCTGAGCGACGCGACCAATGTTCCGGCAACATTTTCACACACCATTTCTGTGCCCGGATTGGTAGATATGGCTCAGCCGGCCATTTTTACCAATCTGGGATCGAAGACTAAGGAAAACGGAGCCACTTTCCTGAAATTTTATACCGCCCAAGATACTTTCTGGTATCGCCGCTCATTCACGATCAAGGGGCCGGTGCCCGAAGTGGCAATGTTGAAGGTTGGCAAAGCGATGTTTGGCACACGGGCTTTCCTTAATGGCCAATTCCTAGGGGAACATAAACCATGTTGGACACCGGGATATTTTGATGCCAAAGCGGCACTGAAAACTGGTCAAAATGAACTGATGATTGGCATCGGCGCGGATCGCGAGGCACTGGGCGAAGCTTATCCCGATGGTTTTGATTTTGAAAAGGAACGTTATATTCCGGGTATTTTTGACTCGGTAGAACTGATTCTCACCGGCACACCGCACGTCGTCAACGTTCAGGTCGCGCCCGACATAACGAATCAGACGGCACATGTGCGGCTGTGGCTCAAAGGCACCGCAGGCGGCGACGTCACCATAGAAATCCGCGAAGCAAAATCTGGAAAATTGGCCGGTAAAATTTCCCTACCGCTTTCAACTTCGCCCGAACAAGTGGTTGATGAGGTTGTATCGATTTCTGATTGTCATTTGTGGTCGCCGGAAACTCCGTTTCTTTACCAGCTGACGGTTCGGACTACGGGCGATGAATTCACCACGCGGTTTGGCATGCGTGAATTTCGACTGGACCCGGCGACCGGTCGGGCAATGTTAAATGGTAAGCCTTACTTTATGCGTGGCAGCAACATCACGCTCTATCGTTTTTTTGAAGACCCAGAGCGGGGTGATTTACCGTGGGATGCTAATTGGATTCGCAAGCTGGATCGACGGATAAAAGACATGCATTGGAACTGCTTGCGTTACAGCATCGGATTTCCGCCCGAATCCTGGTATAAGATTGCTGATGAAGAAGGAATTTTGATTCAAGATGAATTTCCGATCTGGGGACTGCCTAAAAAAACGACCCCGGATGAGCTGGCTGTGGAATACGCTGAGTGGATGCGGGAGCGCTGGAACCATCCGTGTGTTGTCATCTGGGATGCCAGTAATGAAACCAATGACAAGCGAATGGGCTTAGCTATGACTCAAGTGCGAAACCTCGATATGTCCGGACGTCCTTGGGATAATAGTTATAATCCTCCACAAGAACTAACTGACTGTTTGGAGGGTCATCCTTACCATTTTTTAAATCCCACCAACAAGCTGATATATCTAGCCACTGCGGATCCCGCCGAAAAGGCTGATGGCAAACACGCCATAATCCTCAATGAATACGGCTGGCTTTGGCTCAACCGCGACGGGACGCCAACGCTATTGACCGCCGACCTCTATAAAAATCTGCTGGGCACCAATTCCACCACGGCGCAACGCCGTCATCTCTATGCGCTTTATATGGCGGCTGAAACTGAATTCTGGCGTTCATACCGAAAAGATGCCGCCGTGATGCAATTCACTGCTCTGAGTTATTCTCGCACCAATGGCCAGACAAGCGACAACTGGTTGGAGGGCGGCGTGGCCAAACTCAAATGGGAACCGGAATTTTACAAAAATGTCCGCGACTCTTTTGCACCCGTCGGCTTGATGATTCATTTTTGGAATGATAATGCGTCCGCTGGCAACACGATGCAAATCCCGGTCACGCTGATCAATGATCTCGATGCTACATGGTCCGGCCCAGTAACCTTGCGCCTAAAAAGTGGCCGCCATGTGCTGGTTGAAAAGAAACAGGACGCAAGCATTGCCGCCCTTGGCACGACGAATATTATCTTCGATATCGTTTGGCCTAAGCGAACGGGGCCATGTGTTTTAGAAACTGAATTGCGCGGTGCTGATGACAAACCAGTTCGTAGCGTGCGTGAATTGGTCATTAAGTGACCCGCAGTTTTAAAAAAATTGCGATTACAGATTCGATGTGGAGTAGTTTTTCGGTCACTAGGCAGGTTACCGCAAGGCAGCTTTCAATTTTATCCAAAACAGGTTAGCCTGATTTTCACATGTTGAGAGACAAACACCAACACGGCCGGTTTCTTTTGAAGAAATGGCGGTGTTTTTTTGTTTTCGTCTTGTTGGTGAACAGTGGACGTGCCCAGGTGACAAATGAAATTCGATCGATTGCTGTCATTCGCGCCTTGTCGGCCGAACAAGCCTCGCAACATCTACCGGTTCGACTGCAAGGCACGCTGAGTTTTTTTGATACAAATTTATTTGCCTATTTTTTGCAGGACGATACCGGGGGCGTTTATCTGGTCTATAATCTAGATACAAATCTACCGGCGCTTAACCCTCACCTGCCTTTGCTGGCGACCGGAAATAAAGTTGAAGTTGAAGGCGAAACCAGTCGGGGTGAATTTGCTCCCGTAGTGGTGTTAAAGCATGTGACCTTATTAGGCACGGGCGTTTTACCAACCGCAAAAAAGGTTTCATTTGAAGACATCGCCACCGGCCAGCAAGACAGTCAATTTGTCGAGGTCAATGGCATCGTCCGCTCGGTTGATTTTGATGCCCATGAAAATCATTATCATCTGAAAATCGCCACTGGTGGTGGTTTTTTGACGGTCTACATGAACAAATCCTTTTTGGCCTCCAAGGTTGATAACCTGGTGTCCAGCAAAGTTAGGATTCGCGGCATCTGCACCAGTTGGTTCAATTTACAACGCCAATTTTGTGATTTGCGTTTGCTCGTGACGAGCCCGCAAGATTTTCAGGTAGAAACCCCGGCTTTAGAAAATCCCTTTGAGCAGCCGGGGCAACGCATCGAACAATTGCTGCAATTCGTTCCGCAGTGGCCGCGGGGTGAGTGGACCAAGGTCACGGGCACGGTTACCTATCGGCGTGATGATGACACGATTTATATTCAAGATGAAAAGGAAGGCCTGTTTGTGGAAACGGCTCATGCGGGGACATTATTGCCCGGCAACATCGTGGAAATTCTGGGTTTCCCGGCCAAGGGTTTATTCACCCCGAAATTGGAGGATGCCATCTTCCGTAAGGTGGCGGACGGCCAAGTGCCAGAGCCGATTAACACCACGACCGATGAAATTCTTAAAGGCACTTATGATTGCCGGTTGGTGCGAATCCAGGGGACAGTCATTGACCGGACGCGTTACGGGCGCGAACAATTCCTCGTGGTGCAGTCGGGCGGATTTATTTTCGATGCTTTTTTAGAGCATAAAAATGACGGCTCGAATTTCTCTTATCTGGAAAACGGCAGCCAAATTGCAGTCGTCGGCGTGTGCGTTATTGATCCCGGCAATAACAACATCGGTCAGGATTGGAGCGCAAAATCATTCCGCTTGCTGATGCGTTCCGCGAACGACATTACCCTGCTGGCGCGGCCACCTTGGTGGAATTTGCGGCGGATGCTTTGGGCGGTCACGGCACTCGTTGCGGGGGTGTTGCTGACCTTTGCCTGGGTGGTCATCCTGCGTCGCCGCGTGCGCCTGCAGACGGCCATCATCCGTCGTCAGCTTGAAACGGAAGCGACCTTAAAGGAGCGTTACGAAGACCTGCTCGAGAATGCGAATGACATGGTGCTTACTCACGATCTGCAAGGACGGATTACCTCTATCAATAGCACGGGCGAACAGTGGTTGGGGCAAGACCGCAAAGAGATCATAACGCGCAATCTACTTTCATTTATTGTCGAAGAACAGCGGGATGCGGCGGCCCAATGGCTTGAACAAATCATCGTTAAAAAAGAATTAGCGCCGGTGGAATGGGATTTTCTGGTTCCGGGCGGACAACGGTTGCGGCTGGAAATCAGTGCCCGGTTGATCAGCCAGCCCGGCAAAGCGGATGAAGTGGAAAGTTTCGCTCGCGACATCACGGAACGTAAGAAGTTGGAACGCGAAATCCTCCAGATCAGCAATCGGGAACAGCGTCGCATCGGCCACGATTTACATGACGGCGTGTGCCAGCAACTCGCGGCCATTGCCTATCGCGTGGACATGCTCGCTGATCAACTCGCGGAAAAACAAATTCCCGAAGCGGACGAAACGATCCGCATCGGCGGCTTGGTGAATGAAGTCATGGCCCAAACCCGCAGTGTGGCGCGCGGCTTATTTCCAGTCCGACTGGAAGAAGCCGGCTTGGTTTTGGCGTTGGAAGAAATCGCGGTCAACGCCGGGCGCTTATTCCGTATCCACTGTGAATTTTCCTGTGTCACGCCGCATCCTCAATTAGAAACGACCGCGGCGCTGCATCTATATTACATCACGCAGGAAATGGTGTTGAATGCGGTGAAACATGGTAAAGCCACGGAAATTTCCGTGACGATCACGCGCCACCAGGAACGTTTCCTACTCACCGTGCGAGACAATGGCCAAGGTTTTGCCATCACCGACCGCGCTTCCGACGGCATGGGTATCCGCATCATGCGCTATCGCGCTCAGGTTATCGGCGCAACGCTGGATTTGAAAAGTGAACCGGGAAAGGGCACCCAAGTCATTTGCACTTTTCACGCGGCGACGTAAATCGCGGCTGTTCCATTTGGTAAAATAAGCTGTCTGACCCATTGCCTTCGATTGGCGATTGAGTCTATTTTGAAGCCGCGTTGATATGAACCCGGATTTACCCAGCCCAACCACGGCTCGCGACCAGAGCCTGATTTTCCTTGTGGACGACCATGAAATGTTCCGGGAAGGCTTGCGGCAATTGATTGATCGCGAGGCTGATTTCAGGGTGAGCGGCGACGCCGCGAGCGCCGAAGAAGCATTGACCAAAATCAATAATTCCCTGCCCGACCTCGTCATCACCGACATTTCACTCGGAGGCACTTCCGGCATCGATCTCGTCAAAACTTTGAAAGTCGAGCATCCCGAGTTGGCGGTGCTGGTTGTTTCCATGCATGAAGAATCGCTCTACGCGGAACGCGCCTTGCGCGCCGGTGCGATGGGTTATGTCATGAAACAGGAGCCGGCCAAGACGGTGAAGCTGGCCATCCGCAAGGTGCTCGGCGGCGACATTCATTTGAGTGAAAAGATGGCGTCCGCGCTGCTCGGCAAACTCGTTCACGAACGTTCCAGTGAACCGCCGGCGTCCTTGGTGGAGTCATTGAGCAACCGTGAATTGGAAGTTTTTCGCATGTTGGGACAAGGCAAGGCCTCGCGCGAAATCGCCGAAGAATTGAACCTGAGCGTGGCGACCATCAACTCTTTCCGCAATCGCATCAAAGAAAAGTTGAACTTAAAAAATTCCTCCGAACTGATTTTGCAAGCCATCCATTGGGTGCGCGAAGGAATTTAATTCAGATATTAGGCGACCGGCTCATCCGCGGCAGCCTCTGTCTTCTTAGTTTCCTGATGTTCATCCAATACCAGCACGCCGAGTGGTGGCAGGTCGTAGTTGCCGGAAAAATTGGTGCCGGTCAGGAAATCGTGCATCGGTTTGTAGAATTGGATGCGGATGGGCGAATTATGATGGTTGATCAAAAAGTAAATCCGCGTGCCTTCTTTTTGGCGCATGGAAACTTCGATGTTGTCCGGCACTTTCAGCAGCGGATGCAAATTACAGGTCTGACGCAACCACGCGACCAGGTCATGATAAAAATGTTGATGGCTCATCGTGCCGAGATAAATGGCGCGACCCAGACCAAAATTATTCACGGTCATCGCCGGACTGCCGGTGTAAAAATCCTTCGCGTAGTTTGCCAGAATCTGACAGCCCTTGGGCGAAATAATATCGCACCAAAGCCGCGCCGGATGCATCTGGCTGGTGGCGAACGCACCTTTGAACGTGAGATGATTTTCCTGCGTCGGCGGCAACGCGTCGAATTCCAAAACCTCGAGGCCGAACAGATCGGTCAATTCGCCAGGATAACCCGTGTCGGGTGCGATGTGGTTTTGGTTGACGAGGCTGGTGTTGAACGTGCCGACGAGGGTGCCGCCGTTCTGGACGTAGAGTTTTAGATTGTCGGCTTCAGCGGCACTCAACACCCGCAGCGACGGCGCGATAACAATTTTGTATTGCGACAAATCTTCGGACGGACGCGCGAAATCCACTTGAAAATTGCGGTGATGCAGCGCGTTGTAAAAAAGTTGGATGTGTTCGCGCAGACTGAAAAATTTATTCGGCTGCATCGGCTGATCCAACGCCCATTCATTGTCGTGGCTGTAAAGGATGCAGACGTTGGCGACGACTTTGGTGTCTTTGAGCGCCGGCGCGAGGAGTTTGATTTCTTCGCCAATCTGGCTGATTTCCGTGAGCGTGCGGCGCGTGCCTTCGAGATGGTGCGATAGAATCGCGCCGTAAAATTGTTCGCAACCGATCCGCGGTTGCCGCCAGCGGAAATAGAGCAAGCCGCTCGCGCCGCGCGACAGCAATTGATACGTGAACAACCGGATCAAGCCCGGGCGCACGAGCGAATTGGCGTCTTCCCAGTTCACTTGGCCCGCTTTTTGTTCCATCGCCCAAAAACCCGCGTCGCCATCGGGCGTGCAGATGTCGGTCTTTTTCAACGAACGCAGCATGTCAATGTCGCATGCGAGCTCGGCGGCTTTGGCTTTGATCGCCACGTTACTTTCGATGGAAACAAAGTCCACCGCTTCCGCCAAATCGAAGTGATCGAACTTGCGAACGAACGCGCGCATGGTCGCAGTGAGGCGATGTTGCGGACAACGTTCACGCAAAATATCCGCCTGCATCCGCACATATTGCACCATCGTGTCACTGCTAAAACGGTTCCAGTCCAACATCAACGCCGGATTGTGCATGACCGGCGTAAACTTCGGCATCGGCACTTGATCCCAACTCGTCACTGTCTGCGCCCAAAAACGCAGGCCGAGTTTATCGTTCAAATTTTGAATCGTTTTATATTTGGCATTCAACCATTGATGCCATTCTTTTTCCGTGGCGGCGTTGAAGGAAAATTCCGTGTTATTGCCGCCGATGCTGTTATCAATTTGCCACGCAATGATTTGCGGATGATCGCCAAGCGCGTCAATCATCGCGTTGACGATGCGCTTGGAATAATCCCAAAACGCGTCGCTGGAAAGACATGTGGCGCGACGAGTGCCTTCGTGTTTGACGAGACCGCGTTCGTCCAACGGCAAAATTTCCGGGTGTTTTTTGGCGAGCCAAATCGGCGGCGCGGCGGTGGGCGTGCCGAGAATCACTTTGATGCCGTGCTGGCCCATGATGTCCATCACGCGGCGCAACCACGCAAAATCATATTTACCTTCCTCCGGCTCGCAGATGCCCCAGGAAAATTCGCCGATGCGGACGACATTAATGCCTACGCGCGCCATGAGGACAGCATCTTGCCCCCATAATTCTTCAGGATTTTCGCGGGTGCCGCTATAAGGAAAGACCCAATGTTCCGGGTAATAATCAACGCCAAAATACATAAAATTAAATTTGGTTTTGAGAGCTTGAGCGACTCTAGGCCTGAAAATTCTGTCTGGCAACTAAAATCGTAAAAACAAAATTTTGGAGGTTTTTCAACCGCTAATCGGCGCCGATCTTCGCTCACAAAATCATTTTACCGGTCACGGCTGACACTTTTTCCGTTTAAAAATTAGCGTGGATTTGCGGTTAAAAACTTCCCGGTTTTAGTGGTTAAGCGGACCGGTTCACGTCGGGTTAAAACTTGAAAATAAAGCCAAACGTGGCAATAGTAGAGGCTAGATGGTTTCCAGTATTTCCACCAAAAAGCGGACGCGCACGGCGGGCGTCTTCAGCGAAGCGTCCACGTGGCGCGCGTTTGGCGCGGGCTGGCGTCCGCTGTGGGCGGGCTTTCAGCAAAATGGTTTTAGCGTGGAATGGCACGATTTCCAATGCGACTCGCCGCTGGAATTGGCCGGCACTTTTCATCCGGACAGCGTGGAGATTTGCCTGAATGTGGACGGCAACGCGGAATTTGATCTGGGCGGTCGCCGCCAGGAATTGCCGCCGGGCAGCGCGACGTTTTATTCTGCGGGACGCGAACCGCTCGCGGCGCGGCGTTTGCCGCAACAACGACATCAGTTTGTCACCGTTGAAATTTCCCGCGATTTTTTGAAACGCCGTTTTGCCGAGGCGAAAACCGGTTTACATCCGCAGATCGAGGCGTTGATCACGGACAAAAAAAATATCAGCGCGATTTCCGAAGTGCGCCGGCTCACGACCGATCAGCAACGGCTGATCCCGACCTTGCAAAATTCCCCGGTGCCGGGGCCGGGGCGCGGCGTTTGGTTCGAAAGTAAAGTATTGGAGTTGATGGCGGAATTTTTCTTCGTGGCGGTCACGGACGAATTTTTCTGCGAACGGCAACGGCGCGTCGCCAGTGAGCGCGTGAATAAAGCGGTCGGGATTCTGCGGGATAATTTAGCGGAACCACCGGATTTGTTGGAATTAGGCAAGCGCGTGGGTTGCAGTCCGTTTCATTTGAGCCGCACGTTTTCGCAAGAAATCGGCGTGACGATCCCACAATATCTGCGGCAGTTGCGGATGGAACGCGCGGCGGAATTATTGCTGACGGGAAAATTCAACGTCACGGAAACCGCGCTGGAAGTGGGTTATTCAAGCATGAGCCATTTTAGTCAGGCGTTCTGCCAGACGATGGGTTGCTGTCCCAATTTGTATCCGCTGGTGAAAAATTCCAAGTTGAAGCGGACGTAAAATCTTATAGCGCGCCGATCGCCTCATCGGCGAGTTGGCAAAATATCATCGCGCCGATCAGTCGATGGCGCTCGATTATTTCCCGAAAAATCCGCCGAGACCTTTTTTGATTTGGTTCACGGTATTCGTGTTTTTGATGTTGTTGAGAATACCGCTGGCCGCGCCGCTTAAATTCGTCTTCGCATAGTCGGCCACGCTTTTGATGGCGGCGGCACTGATCTGGTTTAAAACCGTTTTCGCCAACTCGGTGCCGGTGATGCCGTCAGGACCTTGCCCCAAATTCGTCAGGTGAATGTCCGGAATCGTCAGCGTGAAAGTATTCGTCGAAATGCCCGCAAGGCTGGTAAAACTGTCCAAGCCGGTGATGCTCGCATGAACTTTCGCGCCGGTGATAAGGAAATCATCCACTTGCAATTTTTTGGCCGGTTTGCCCGACGCAGCGGCGGTTTGGGTGGCGTTGGTGTCAACGGGACCGCTCAAATTGGCGAGCAATTGCTTAAGGTTGTTGGCGCCGAGCGGGTTGCCTTCAAACGTGATTTCCGGCGCGCGGACTTCGACGGAATGAATGATGATTTTATCCGACAATAGCGAGCCGGGCGAAAGGCTGGCGGCAGCTTTGCCAACACTGATCACGAACGGCATTTTGTAACCGTCGGGATTACCGATGACGAGGCCGTTGAAGCTGGCGGAACCAGTGAGCAAAGAAAGGCTGACACTGTCCAACGTGACGGTGGTTTTGGTGATGGTCGGCGCGACGGTGACCACGGCGGTCTTGACGATTTTATCGAGGTTGAAACCAATCACGACGACCGCGCCGATAACCAGAACGAGGAGGATGAAAGCGATCACGAGTAATTTCTTTTTCATGGTTTATGGTTTAGAAAGTTGAAAGTCGAATTTTCTGAATCCTTGAAACGGCCGGCGGAAAATCATTTCTGCGCCAGCAGTTCGCGGATGCAACTGGAAAATTCCGAGAATTGATACGGTTTTGAGATAAAACGGTCCGGTCGCACCAACGCATCGGCAAAAACATGTTCATCCACCGTGCCGCTGATGAGGATCATTTTTTGATCGGGCTTGATGCGGCGACATTCGCGGATCAAATCCATGCCGCTCATGCGTCCCATCGCGTAATCGGTGATGACCAAATCCGGCATGACCGTGATAAATTCCTTGAGGGCGACTTCGGGGTCGCGGTAAACCTGCACGTCGCAACCCATGGACTTGATGATCATGGCCGCGAGTTCGAGCAACATAGGCTCGTCGTCGACCACAAACACCTTGGCTGGTTGGGTTGCTTCACTGCTCATGGATTTTACACAGATTGAGAACGGTTAAAGTCGAATCGGGAAACTAACATAAATTTTTGGTTTACAGCAAGTCCCAATCTCTGGTGACGGGAAACAATTTGCATCCGCGCCCATCTCCCTCTAGTATCCATTTCCGGCAACCAATCCCGCTGCCAACCTTGAAAAGTCGCATGAAAAAAAATCCAACCTCACCCAAGGAACCAAGCAAAGTAACCGCCGT
The DNA here is from genome assembly GCA_026225255.1 of Methylacidimicrobium fagopyrum. Taxonomy (GTDB): domain Bacteria; phylum Verrucomicrobiota; class Verrucomicrobiia; order Limisphaerales; family UBA11358; genus UBA11358. The sequence goes on from JAMFSJ010000031.1 coordinate 24,074, forward strand.
TAAGCCGAAACGGGCAGCGAAAAAGCCATTACTCGAAGTCGCCGTCGCCGCCGCCAAGAACATTTTTAAATCGAAAAAGAAAACCGTCGAATCCGAAACCGAAGTAGACGCCACTACGGTCGTCCGCCGCACTTACACCAAGAAAAAGAAGAGCGAAGTGCCCGCTATTTTGCTCGAAGGTGATGCGCCCACGCCGATGTCGGTTAGCGGACCGGGCGAAAAATATTCGCTCGGGGCCACACCGCCCGCGCAAAGTTTTTCCGGCGGTGAGTTGCCGGAAAGTTACGGCACAAAAAAATTATTTCTCACCGCGCGCGATCCGCACTGGCTGTATGCGCACTGGGATTTGACAAGGGAACAACAACTCGAACTCAACAGCGCTTCCACCGACGGTCATTTAGTTCTTCGCATTTTTGCCGGTAAAATTGAAGGTCATCCCGCTTACGAAATCCACGTCCATCCCGAGTCCCGCCATTGGTTTGCCCACGTCGAACGCGCCGGCAATTCTTACGCGGCGGAACTCGGCTACTATTCGGCGCTCGGCAAATGGATGCGCGTCGCCGTTTCCAGCGGCACAGTCACGCCGCCCGACGCCGTATCGCAAGATGACGACACGGAATTCGCCACGATTCCCTTTGAATTTCCCTTCGCGCGTTTGATGCAAATCATCGAGGACGCCGTGCGGGATAATATTCCGCTCGCGCAAGCCATCGAAGAATTGCGGCGCGCGGGGCATCCCGATTTGCCGCGCTTCAACGCTTCCGCTTTTCAACCCGTTACTAATCATACGCCCGGAACGCCCGGCTTTTCCGGCGCCCCGAGCCACGTCCCGAGCCCAACGCGCGTTTGGACGCCGCAACAAGAACAAGCGCTCGCGAAAGTTGTCAATATTGACCAATCCCGCCGCATTTGGATGGGCTCGCTTGAAATCACCGAACTCATTCGCCGCCGTTTGACGCAAGATGTTTCGTCGCCCACGACCGCCTTTGGCAATTCCAGTTTCGGCCTTTCCAGTCCCACCAGTCCGTTCGGCGGCGGTGGCGGTATCGGCGCGGAAAGTGCCAAAGGGTTTTGGTTCAACGTCAACGCAGAGTTGATCATTTACGGCGCGACGGAACCGGACGCGAAAGTCACGCTCGGGGGTCACGAAATTAAATTACGTTCCGACGGCACGTTCAGTTATCGCTTTGCGTTGCCGGACGGAAAATACGATTTGCCCGCCGTCGCCGTTTCCGCCAGTGGCGATGACGCCCGCGCCGCCGATCTGAAATTCATCCGCGAAACGCAATATCTAGGAGATGTCGGCGCGTCACCGCAGGATCCGTCGCTCAAGCCGCCGTTGCCCGACAGCCTGTAATTTTTCGCATGGACGCACCGCAACGTGGAGCCCTGATGCTGGTTCGTTTTGTCGCCGCCGCGTTGATCGGCTGGGCGCTGGCCGAACTCGCATTATATCTCGTCATCACCCAGCACAACGGAACGCCCGTCAGTGATTTAACGTGCGCCGTCAAAGCTTTGCCGTCGCTGGCGGGCATCGCAATGCTGGTGAAAGCCAAAGCCCTGGCGGAGTGGCTCGCGGAGAAACTGGATTTGTGAAGCGCGCAGCCAGTATTTTGCGGACAATCATCGGTGACGCAACGGTGACATTTATCGTTGTGACCACGATTTCATTTGACGGTGCGCGTGGCTTCAACTCCACTGGGCGCGACGCAAAAGGGAACTGAACCGGGAGTAAATTTTTAGTCTGATTTGCCATCATGCAAGGGTATTTGTCCATCGTGTTGCACGCGCATTTGCCGTTCGTGCGCCATCCAGAACATGAAAAGTTTCTGGAAGAAAGCTGGCTGTTCGAGGCCATCACGGAAACGTATCTGCCGCTCATCCAAGTTTTGGAAGGCTGGCAACGCGACCAGATTGACGCCAAAATCACCCTCTCGCTCTCGCCCACGTTGTGCGCGATGTTGCTCGATCCGCTACTGCGCTCCCGCTACGAACGTCATCTCAACGGCCTGATTCAACTGGCCGAAAATGAAATCCATCGCACCCACTGGGATCGCCATTTCCGCGAACTCGCGTGGATGTATCACCACAAATTTTCCCTCGCCCGCGAAACGTGGCGGTTTTACAGCGGCAACCTCATCCACGCGTTCAAAAAATTTCAGGACGACAACCGCATCGAAATCATCACGACGGCCGCGACGCACGGATTACTGCCGCTGATCTCCGCGCATCCACCGTCCGTCCGCGCGCAAATCCTCACCGCCCGCGATCATTACGCCAGCTGTTTCGAGCGGGACCCGCGCGGTATCTGGCTGCCCGAATGCGCCTACGCCGAGGGCGTCGAAAAGTTTTTGCAAGAGGCGAACATCCGCTGGTTCACGCTTGATACGCATGGTTTGTTGCACGCCAAACCGCGCGCGCGTTACGGCACGTTCGCCCCGATTTTCACCCCGAATGGCGTGGCGGCATTTGGTCGCGATTTCGATTCATCGCGCCAAGTTTGGAGCAAGCACGAAGGTTATCCCGGCGATGGCCGTTATCGCGATTTCTACCGCGACATCGGTTTCGACCTGGAATTCGATTACGTCAAAGCGCATCTGCCCTCGCCGGAAAGCCGTGGTTTCACGGGCATGAAATACTACCGGATCACCGGCACCGGTCGGCAAAAAGAAATTTACCAGCGCGATCACGCGTTGGCGGCGGCGAACGAACACGCCGCCCATTTTCTCGATGAACGCGTCGCGCAGGTGCAAAAACTCGCGGGTATTTTGGATCGTCCGCCGATCATTGTCGCGCCTTACGACGCGGAATTATTTGGTCATTGGTGGTATGAAGGTCCGGAATTTCTCGACGCCCTCGCGCGGAAAACGTTCAACGAACAAAAATCGCTTTCCCTCATCACGCCCGGCGAATATCTGCATCGTCATCCAACGAACCAGATCGCGGCGCCCGGCGCGTCGAGCTGGGGCGAGGAAGGTTATTGGCGCGTGTGGTTGAACGAAACGAACGAGTGGATTTATCCGCATCTGCAAATCGCGCAGGAACGCATGACCGCGTTGGTAAAAAAATATTCCAAACGTAAAACGACCACCGCCTTGCAAAAACGTGCGCTGCAACAAGCCGGCCGCGAATTACTCCTCGCACAGGCGAGCGATTGGCCGTTCATCTTGCGCGCCGGCACCAGCCCGGATTACGCGCGGCGCCGCGTGAAAGATCATCTGCTTCGCTTCATCGCTTTGCACGAACAGCTCACGCTCACGGGCGTGGACGAAAAATGGCTCGCGGAAATCGAATCGCGCGACAACGTGTTTCCCAACGTAGATTGGACTTATTGGAAGTGAGGTTTGGGACGGAACGCCGATCTCCTGATCGGCGCGATACTATTTTTCCAACTCACCAATTGGGAGATCAACGTTCCAGTCACGGCCACGTGTAAACTAACGACGCAAAAATTCCGTGCGCGGTGAAATTATTCACGTTGCCACCGCTGGGTTCGCTATATTGCGAAAACTCGTAATGCACGGCACCCGATAAACGCTTGGTGAGCTTGCGCGTCAGGCCGATGATCAAATCGTTCCGCATATAATTCAGTCCGGCAGGAATGCCGGCGACGCCATTATTTTCCGCGTAATCGGCGCGCGAAAAAACATAAGCCAGTTGCACTCCGGTTTTCTCATTGAGCGCGTAAGTGGCGGCGACGTTCGCCGTATAAATATTTCCCTGATACGGCACGATGGATGCGCTGCCGTTGTCGGCCGTCGTCGCGCGCGAATCGCTGTAAGTGAACGCGCCGGAAAAATACCATTGTCGCCACGGCGTGAGGACCGCGCCGAGCCCATAGGTTTGCAGATTGTAACGGCCATCAGTAATGAAGCCACCGGGGGAAACGGAGCCGAGCGTGAAGTCGGTGGCGGGATCGGTTTTCGAAGAATAATCGGTCGCCGTCAATTGATATGTCAGCGTGGTTTTGAGCCAGCGGGTCGGGCGTAAAACGAGTTTTGTTTCAAACTGATCGCTCGCAATGTCGCGGTTGAGAATGAACGCGGGATAACCATTCGCCGGGCCGGACACGCCGTTAAACACGTCCGAAAGTTGATTATAAGCAGTGTCGCTATCCGAATGTTCGTATTGCATGGACAATTCACTCCAACGCCACGGCGACGTGTTGAAACCAGTTTTTAGATCGTAGCGAAAATTGTTGGCGACCGTGTCACGGGCGAGTTCGCCGGAATCCTGATTTTGCGAGACGCTGTAATTATCTTCGCTAAATTGCGCATCGCTGAAGACAACCGTGAACGGAATTTTGGTGAAACGCACATTCGCGTTTTGCGACGCCTTAAATTCATCAAGATTGGAATCAGCGGGCACATTGTTGCCGAGATCAAGGTCGGGAATGCTCAGGCCAAAACCGCTTTCGCGCGTCCATTCGTTTTGCAAGCCGACGGAACAATTCAAGTAATCCAGCGGGGTGAACAGATTGGCGAGGCTAAAAATTTCCGATTCGCGGCTCAACGTGATCCGCTGGCTGCTCAACGTATTAGTGCTGAAGAAGCTCAGCATGGGCGACGCGTAAGCCGTGGATTGATTGAAGAAATCGCTGCCCGAAAGGTAGGAATAATACAAGCCGCCGTTGAAAAACCACCAGTCGCGGATTTGTTTTTCCGCCATGAGCGTATCCATGCCTTGCACTTGCTGATAATTATCGCGCGTGTTTACGAAATAATCCTGCGCCGTATCGCCGAACAGATTGGACGCCTCCGCGCCTGAATTTTTTTCGGTAAAGAAATCAACGCGCGCATCGTTTTCCAGTCGCCAATCATCCAGTGTTTTGGTCACATTGAGTTTGAGTGAATGCGTGCGCTCATCCACGGCTTGGGTCGCGGGGTAAATATTTTTTGAACCGCCTGGTCCGATGACGGTGCCCCAATCCAATGTGGATTCATTGCCAACGCGATATTGATATTCGTAACCGAGCACGATCTCCGGCCAACGCGGCAAATCGAGTCCGAAGTCAACCCACGCGCGGCCATTGTCCACATGCAGATCGCGGTCGGAATTGAAAATTCCAGGAACAACGGACGGATCGAAGCCGCCGTTGTCATTGTAATATTTTCGCCATTGATCAAAGCCGGCGTGAATGAAACCAAGATCGGTTTTCTCCATGGCCAGCTTGAAATTGAAATCGGATTCCGGCACGAGCGCGTGGCCTTCGAGCGAAACTTTTTCCGTGGGCGTGATTTGTTCGGCAACGGAAAATTTTTCCACGCCGCCGCCCGCGCCGGCGGGCACGCCTTGGATCGCGCGAAATTGGGATTTATTTCCTGACACATCAAAGCTGCGCAGTGTCGGCGCAAAAACCATTTCGAGCGACGGCGGCTGATTGGTCGTGGTCCCGTTGGCGCCTTGATCAATCCACGCGCGGAGCAAACCGACTTGTTGCGGCGTGAGCGGGTCACCCTTGCCGATTGGCGGCATTTCCATGTCGGGCACTTGCAAGGAGCAGTAATTGACGAGCAAACTTTTCGCACTGTCACCGGGAATGATATCGTTCGTGTTGTTATCGCCCCCGGCGAGTGCCGCCGCGCGATCATCGAGGCGGAAATGGCTTTTTGGTTTCTGTGGTCCGTGACAACGCACGCAGGACGTTTCCAGAATCGGACGGATGTCGCGGTCGAATTGGATTTTTACAGCGGCTGCGGGTGGCAAGGGATTTTGCGAAGTATCAGCGGCGGATGAAATTTGGCAACTCAACAGGCACGCGGAGAAAATTGCAGCCAACGGCGTGCTGATCAAAAAATCAAATTGGGGCGTTAGACAGTGCGTTTGCCCCCTCACCCTAGCCCTCTCCCCCATGGGGGGCGAGGGAATCTGAATTGGGCTGGCGATGCGTGCGGTGACTATACTGGTTTCGCTAGCGAGCGACGGTAATTGTTCAAGGTTACACTGTTGATCCCCTCGCCCCTTTCGAGGGGAGAGGGCTAGGGCGAGAGGTGCCGGACGAACGCACAGAAATCTTCCATACTTTAAGCGCGATGTCTTCCACCGTGATTTTTTTAGCGAAAAAAGTTTCATGCCCGTTCGCGGTAGAAATTAATATCGCAATCGTGGATCAACGTTTGAGCCGTGAATCGCCGTGTGGCAGCCCGCCGTCCAGCAAGTGCCGACACGCAAAAACCCGGTGTGATCGGTGTTACCGATGTAAATACTGCCGGCGGGAACGTTCGGTCCTTGCACTTGCGCGTGACAGCGCAGGCAGAGATTCGGATCGTTCTGGACGAGCATCTTTTGGTTGATGGACCCATGCGGGGCGTGGCAAACGATGCAACCTTCGCGGAGGGCTTCATGTTCAAAAACGAACGGGCGCGTCTGGGTTTTATGACATTGTGCGCAACTCTGATTTTGCTGCGCCATCGCGAGTCCGCCGGACGGTTTCAGGATGTCGCCGCCGTGCGGATCGTGGCAGTCCACGCAATTCATGTGACCTTCGATGACCAGATGATGTTGCGGCAAATTAAATTCCGCGTGGACGTCGAGGTGACATTGAAAACAAGACTCGGGATTTTTGCCGGGATTGATGATGAACTTCGCCGCGCCGCCGGTGCGGATGTGTTCGCTGCCAGGACCATGACAGGATTCGCAACCGCTCTGGCCGGGCATCGCGGCGTTTTCAAAATGCAGCCGCGCGTGCGGGCTCATCGGAAATTTGCGGACGATATCCGCGTGGCAATCAGCGCAGGCCTTATTGCCGACAAAATGAGCGCCGGGAATTTCCAGGGGCGCAACGACGAAGGCCGTCGTCGAGCAAGAAATAACCAAAGCCATCGCGCCGGCGGCTAGGCCGCACATAATTGCGAGGGCGACGATTCGTTTCGATTTCAACATTTTTTACAGAGTGCCGATCGCTTGATCGGTAAGTTTGAAAATATCGTCGAGCCAATCAGGAGATCGGCGCTCCGCGTTGCCGGTTTTATTTTTGCGCCACGGTTCTATTCGTGGCGGCGGCGGCTTTGAGCATTTCGGCCACGATCTGATCGGACAAATCACCACTGGTCGGGAAAATCATCTGGAGCTGGCCATTCGCGCCAATGATCATCGTGCGAAAATTATGGTTGATCGTGCCGTCCGTGTTCTCGAGCGTGACGCCGGAGCGTTCGGCGAGTTCACGGATCTGCGCTTTCGGGCCGGTCAGAAAACTCCAGTGGGCCGGATCGGCCTGATATAATTGACCGTAAGAATGCAAGATTTCCGGCGAATCAAATTCCGGATCGAACGAGACGGAAATAAAATGCCAGTTCGTCGGCCCATTCGTCAAAGCGGCGAGTTGATGTGAAGCTTCGGAAAAATTCTTCGACAGACGCGGACAAAATTCCGGCAGCGGACAGCGCGTGTAAAAAAACGTGATGGCGAGTGCTTGCCCGGGAAAATCACTCAAACTGACCGCTTGGCCGAGTTCGTTGGTGAATTTGAAATGAAGCAGCGCAAATTTTTCATCATGCACGACGGCAACGGAATTTGTCGATAACGCTGGCAGGGAAACATTTCCCACTTTGATGATCTTCGCGATCCAGCTTTCGTTTTCGGTGACGTGCAGTTCAAAAGTGATTTGATCGCCGCGTTCCAGATTGGTGAGTTCGCTGGCGGATTTCACTTTGAACGGCATGGTCATCGCGGCCATGTAGTTGGTGATGGCTTCGTGCTTGATGGTGACGCTGGGCGGCCGGACGTCCTCGACGACGCCGCGCGCGAGGAACACGCGGGCGTCGACGATGGACGGCGATGCGGATGACGCACGGAGCGCAATCAACAAAGCGGACAACAATACGCTGGTGAAGAGTCGCCATGATCGCATAACAGGCATTGTGCTTTTGCAAATAAAAACCGGATTGGACAACTGTTCCTCGTGTTGCTTCAAGGATTCGGCAAACGTCCGACGCGATAAAATGAGCCGGCGTTATTCGCATTGGGATCGGCAAAGATCGTGGGATTGACCGTGGCGGTATTGGTGTTGATTGGCGTCCAATTAAATAAATTACTGGAAACCAGGACGAGATAAGTCAAGCCGATGTCCGAGCTGTAACTGAATTGAAAATGATTCGCCGAAACGAAACTGGTGGAAGCGATCGTCACAGGGCTCGCGTTGATGACTTTGACGGTGATGGAATTGGTCGCGGTGGCTCCGAGGTTATCACTGGCGATCGCGGAAAAAGTATAAGTCGCCGCCGACAAATTATTCACCGCCATTGAAAACGGGGCCAAGATGACTTTGCCGAGCGAGGTGGTGCCTTGCAAAAATTGGACGTTCGTGATGCTGCCGTCGGAATCTGCCGCCGTGGCTTTCAGTGTCAATGATGCAGGGGCAGTCAGGGTAATTCCGCTGGCAGGATTAGTGATGGTCACGGTCGGCGGCACATTCGGCGGGGCGGCGGCATTGACGGTAACGCTTCCCGTGAAGCCGTGAACTGTGCATTCATAGGGAAAGCTGCCGCTGGTATTAAATTTCTGCGTAAAAGTGGTTGGCCCGCTAAGGACTGATGAATTCCCCGGCCACCCCGTGGCGCTACCAGTATAAAAAACATTGTGAGAGGTGGAGCCCGACGGCCATGTCCAGAGCACAGAGTCCCCGGCATTGACCGTTGTCAGCTGCGGCTGAAACGCAAAATTAATCACGCTAACATTGGCGGTAGCCGCCAAGGTGGAAGTGGCATGGCCGCTAAGAATGATCCCAACACTTAAAACTAAGAGGCGAGTTGCATTTTTGATTACTTTCATAAATTCAAATTTAATGGTTGTAGATTGGTGGGACATTTCGTGTCCTCTATTGCGATGAGTGGAATGAAGTTTTGTTCCCGAAACCCGGATGATTTTTTCCGGGAACATTTTCGGCGCTGGCCACTCACACTTTCGACGCCACGCTATGGCTGAAAGCCCGGACTTTGAAGTTCTTGTGGCTCAATACTATGAGCCGCTGTATCAATTCGCCTTCAGCCTGACGCGCGACGAGGCGGAAGCGTGCGACCTTACCCAGCAGACGTTCTGCGTCTGGGCGGCGAAAGGGCATCAGCTTCGCGACGTAACCAAAGTGAAAACCTGGCTCTTCACCACCCTCCATCGCGAATTTCTCGGTTCGCGGCGGCGGCAGAAACGTTTTCCGCATCTCGACCTTGAGGCGGCGGAACTGGAGCTCCCGGTCATTTCGCCCGCCGCCATCAGCCGCCTCGACACCGCGCAAGTGCTCGACGCGCTCAAGCAGGTGGATGAAATTTATCAAGCGCCCGTTGCGCTGTTTTATTTGCAGGATTATTCCTACAAGGAAATCGCCGAAATTCTCGACGTGCCGCTCGGCACCGTCAAATCGCGCCTCACACGCGGGCTGGGGAAATTGCATCAACTCCTGGCCGACACCGAAACGCAGCCACCCAAACCGTGAACATCAACGAAGCCAAAACCATTTTATTGCTTTACCGCCCCAATACGGCGGACGCCGACGATCCGCAAATCGCCGACGCGCTCGCGCTGACGAAAAGCGATCCTGAACTCGCGCAGTGGTTTGAACAACACTGCCTGCGGCAAAATGCGTTGCGCGCCAAATTCCGCCAAGTCGGTCCGCCCGCTGGTTTGAAGGAACAAATTATTTCCGAACAGCTCGCTGAAATCCGCCGCAACGCGCGGCGCAAAGAACGCGTCACGGTCAGCGTCGCCTTGAGCGTCACGTTTGCGGCGCTGATTTTTATCGCGATTTCGTTGCTGCCAAATTTTCGTGGCCCCGACCAATCACTCGGCGCGTATCAAATACAAATGGCCCACATCGCCACCGGCGGCTACGGCATGAGTTTGCTCACCAACGACCCCGCGCAAATCCGCGTCTATCTCGCGCAAAACGCCGCGCCCGCAGATTACGCGTTGCCGGAGTCGCTCGGAAAAATTCCCGTCGCCGGTTGCGCCATTCAAACGTGGTCGGATAAAAAAATTTCCATGATCTGTTTCCGCACCAACCCGAAGTTGGCGGCGAATCAAAGCGATCTGTGGCTGTTTGTCGTTGACCGCAACTCCGTGAAGCACGCGCCGGAAACGGACGCGCCACAATTCGCGCAATCCGGCCCGCTCTACACCGCGGCGTGGACGCAAGGAGATAAGCTCTACGTTCTCGGCACGCGCGGCGATGAGGCCGCGATCCGGAAATTTTTGTGATACCGTTTTGATCGCAGCGCGACCAAAACCGCCAGTGAAACGCCGAGCAAGGCTCGGCGCGGATTGAATCCAACCGCCCTTTGTGCCGAACAAGGCTCGGCACTCCGAATATTTAACCCAACTCTTCCAACGCAGTTTTCGCGTGCGCCAGTTTACCTTGCCACTCGACCAAACGTTGCTGGTGCTCTTGCAAAACCGTGGCCGGAACTTTTTGGGTGAAACTCGGATTGGCCAATTTCGCTTCTACTTTCGCGATTTCGGCGGCGATTTTTTCCACTTCTTTCGTGAGGCGCACGGTTTCAGCAGCGCGATCAATGTGGCCTTCGAGCGGCAAAAATAATTCGCCGAGCGACGTGTTCACCGACGGTGTGCCTTTGGGCGGTTGATAATCGGCGTTCACTTCCAACGCTTCCGCATTCAGCAACAGCTTGATGACTTCCGCGTCGTGCGACGTGAGCGGCTGCGCGGGCTTGAAAACGTATTTCACTTTTTTCGCGGCCTGAATATTGGCGACGCGACGCAGATTGCGGCCTTGCACGACGAGATCGTATTTCGTGCTCGTCTGGTCGTGGTGCGATGGCTCGAGGCTATAGTGAGCTTTGAAATCGTCGTCGAACGGCAATGGCCACGGCGCGAACATGATGGTTTTGCCGCCTTGATTATCCGGCATGTCCGTGCTGTAACCCATGCCGTGCCACAATTCTTCCGTGATGAACGGCAAGAACGGATGGAACATGCGGATGGCGTGTGACAACACGAAATCAATCACGGCGAGCGTGCTGGCTTTTTGCGCCGCCTTCTGCATTTCTCCCTCTCCGCCTGGGGGGAGAGGGTTGGGGTGAGGTGGGGCCTCCACCACTTGAGACACGTCACTACTTTCGTCACCGCGCTCCCCTGCCCGCTCGCCTTCGAGGGGCGAGAGATTCGAAGCTTCGGTGGTTATCGCCCGTGGCAACGACGCTTTGCTCGCCTCGACATACCAGTCGCAATATTCGTTCCAGAAAAAGCGGTAGAGCGCGGCGGTGGCTTCGCTGAATTTATATTCATTCAACGCGATGGAGACTTCGCGGATCGCAGCGTCGAGCTTGAGCAGAATCCATTTGTCATCGGCCGTGAGCAGTTGCGGATCGATCTCGCCCTGCACTTCGCCGCCTTGCATCTGACGGAAACGACAAGCATTCCACAGCTTGTTGCAGAAATTGCGGCCGAGTTCGACGTCCTTTTCATCAAACAAAACGTCCTGACCGAGCGGCGCGCTGCGCATGGTGCCGAAACGCAAAGCATCGGCACCATATTGCGCGATGAGCACGAGCGGATCGGGTGAATTGCCGAGCGTCTTGGACATCTTGCGGCCCTGCTTGTCGCGGATGATGCCGGTGAAATAAACATTCTTGAACGGCATCGCATCCGGCAAACCAAACTGCGGCTCACTCATGAATTCGTAGCCGGCCATGATCATGCGCGCGACCCAAAAGAAAATAATGTCCGGCCCGGTGACGAGGTCGGTGGTCGGATAAAATTTCTTCAACGTATCGGTCGATTCCGGCCAGCCCATCGTGGCGAACGGCCATAGCCAAGAACTGAACCACGTGTCGAGGACGTCGGTGTCTTGCTCCCAACCTTCACCGTGTGGCATTTCAAGGCCGCAGAAAGTTTCCAACGCCGGAGTTGTCCGGCCTTGCAATCCACCGGGAATGAAATGGTAGCGATACCACACCGGAATCCGATGTCCCCACCAAAGCTGGCGGCTGATGCACCAATCCTGAATGTTCGTCAGCCAGTGGTCGTAAACTTTCGCCCAACGGTCGGGATGAAATTTCATCTGCCCTTCCGCCACACACGCCTTGGATTGTTCCACGGCGGGATATTTCAAAAACCATTGCTCGCTCAAACGCGGCTCGATCGGCACGTCCGCGCGCTGGCTGTAACCGACGTTGTTCTCGTAAGGCTTTTCTTCCACGAGCACTTCAAATTCGCGCAGTTTTTCCACAGCGATTTTCCGTGCCTTAAAACGATCCAGCCCGCGCAAGTCCGCGCCCGCGAGGTCGTTCATGGAACCGTCAGCATTGATAACTTCAATGAGCGGCAGCTTGTGGCGCGTGCCGATTTCAAAGTCCACTTTGTCGTGCGCGGGCGTCACTTTCAACACGCCGGTGCCGAATTCAAAATCCACCTGCTCGTCGCCGATGATCGGGATGAGCTTCTGTTCGGCGGCCAATTCCGCAGGCAACAAACGGATGACATGCTTGCCAATGAGATGCGCGTAACGCGGATCTTTTGGATTCACGGCCACCGCGGTGTCACCGGGAATCGTTTCCGGGCGCGTCGTGGCGATGGTGAGCCAGGTGTCGGTCAGCAGCACGGTAGTGGGACAGGCATCTTGCCTGTCCGGTTGCGATTTGATTGATGACGAACTTGACAGGCTGGAAGCCTGTCCCACTACTTCCGCCACCTGCACCTTGAAGTGATACATAAAACCCTTTTGCGGTTTCATTTCCACTTCTTCATCCGACAACGCCGTCTGCGACGCGGGACACCAATTCACCATGCGCTTGCCGCGATAGATCAGACCCTTTTTGTAAAGCTCAACAAACACTTTCTGCACGCAGCGGGAATACTCCGGATCCATCGTGAACCGCTCACGCGTCCAATCGCAGGAGCAACCGAGCTTTTTGAGCTGGTTAATAATGATGTCGCCGTGCTTTTCTTTCCACACCCAGACACGCTTCAAAAATTCTTCGCGACCGAGATCGTGGCGCGTAAGCCGTTCCTCTTTCTTGAGCTGCTTTTCCACCATCATCTGCGTGGCGATACCCGCGTGATCGGTGCCGGGCAACCACAACACTTCCTTGCCGTCCATGCGCGCTTTGCGGCTCAGGATATCTTGGATGGTATTATTGAGCACGTGCCCCATGTGCAACATGCCGGTGACATTCGGCGGCGGAATGACAATGGAATACGCCGGCTTGGCGGACTTCGGATCGGCCGTGAAGCAACCCTGCTTCAGCCAGAAGTCATACCATTTATCTTCAACCGACTGCGGTTCGTAGGCTTTCGAGATTTCAGACATTTTTAAAAGAGGTTTTTAGCCACAAAAGTTTTTTAGCCACAGATTTTCACAGATGAAACACAGATTTGATTCAGGGAAATTCTTATCTGTGTTTCATCTGTGCCCATCTGTGGCTCAAATTATTTCTTGATCAACGCAAATTCCAACGAGTCCACCAAGGCTTCAAGGCTGGCTTCGATGATATTTTCGCTCACGCCGACGGTGCCCCATTCGCGGCGGCCATCGGTGGAGGTGATCAACACGCGCGTTTTCGCGGCGGTGCCAGTCTTGCCGTTGATGATGCGGACTTTGTAATCCGTCAACACAATGGATTTTAATTTCGGAAAAAAGCTGACCAACGCGCGGCGCAAGGCGGCGTCGAGTGCATTCACCGGGCCGTCGCCTTCGGCAACCGTGTGGGCAATTTCATCGCCGACGCGGACCCGCACGGTGGCTTCGCAAATGGATTCTTTTTTATCGCGCCGCATGGAAACGTGATACGTCTCAAGGTTGAATCGCGGCGTAAATTTTTTGTCGAGTTCAGCGCGGATGAGCAGCGACATCGAACCTTCGGCGGCTTCAAATTCGTAGCCCGCGTTTTCCATTTCCTTGATGCGATTCAAAATCGGCTTCAATTCAGGCGTGTCATTCGTCAACTTGAAACCGAGGTCTTGCGCCTTCATCACAATGTTGCTGCGGCCCGCGAGATCACTGATAAGAATGTTGCGCTCATTGCCGACAAACTCGGGATTGATGTGCTCGTAACTGGACGCAAGTTTTTGCACCGCGTTGACGTGCGTGCCCCCTTTGTGCGCGAACGCCGCCGAACCGACCCACGGCAAACGCGGATTGTGGCGCAAGTTCGCGACTTCATCCACGAACAAAGAAAGTTCCTTCAGCTTCGGCAACGATTTCGCCGGCACACAAGTTTTCTTCAACTTAAAATGCACGAGCGGAATGATGCTGGTCAGGCTGCAATTACCCGTGCGTTCGCCGTAACCATTGATCGTGCCTTGCACATGCAC
>JAMFSJ010000032.1 GCA_026225255.1 Methylacidimicrobium fagopyrum
GCAAAGCCACCGGAAACTGCTGCGAGCAAACCAAAAGGCAGCCGCAAAAAACCAAGCTCCAACTAACGTCTCCAATAAAACCGAACGCACTGTCATCGGAAGGATCTGATAAAATGCCGGATTGTATGGTCCCGCCGGTGCTGGATCGGTTGGCCCGTGACACCAACTTTCTGGCACGATGGCACACAGAAGGCAAAACGCAGCAATGCCAAGATTCGCAATACGAAAGAGCAACAAAACATTCTGGCTGCGAGTAAGCATACTATGCGTAAAAGCTGAGCCATACGGGAACGGTGGCGGGGTGAAGCGGGACACCGAAGCGTGAAACTGGTGACGCCGACCGCGTTGGCTCCGACGCAGGGTTATGGCGCGAAAACGAGGCCGATAAAATAGACTTCATAAAATCAAAGACTCGACTAACTTCGCTCAACTCGACAACTCACAACTTACGCCGCCCGCGACTTCGCTTCGGCTTTAAGACGCCCAACGAAGTCTATTACTAACCGCTTTGTCGCACTACCAATTTGAAACTAAATCTCTTACCGGCGCGATTGTATACGCTTAAATCCTGCCTCCGACTCATGTAAAACCGTTTTCATAATCGCGGGGTCAATCTTGTCTAACGGAATCAAAACCCTGTCGGCTGAAATCTGCCAAAACCGGCTCCGGCTTAAATCTATATTTGTGACTGTGCCAGCCGTCAAATCGGAAAACCGTAATACCGCGGTTCCTGCTTCCAAATTTCCCTGAGCCTCAATCTTCCATTCGTGACCGTCTGGTTTACTCTTTAGGTCGCAGTAATCGTATGTCGTATCACCATGGGACTGAGTGCCGTTCCCAAACTGGTCGTTCTCTGGCAGCAAGAGGACAAACTGTATGTCATTGGTCGCCGCATCTTGGATATGCCCCCAGAAGACTGTGCCGGGGGTGTTCGTAAGCATGAAACATCCGCTCCCATCCACGCGTTCGGTTTTGGGAGCCGGACTGCATCCGGCCAATAAGAGCAGTGATAATGTTAAGTATGCTAGTGACGTGTTCATAAAGAGGTCTGACGTAAAAAGCTGAGCTACGCGGGAACGGTGACAGGGTGAACCCGAATGCTCAAGCGCAAAACGACCGGCGCCGACCGCGTTCGCTCCAGCGCAGGCTAGGCTGACGGTGTCTCACCACAAAATCCAAATTGGCGCACAAGTTCTCTGCCGCGCGCAAGCTCAACAATGTTGGGGTTCTTTTTCCGCAATAAAGATGAAATCAATCCGTCCCAATAACTACTCTCAGTGATGGGCAAAGGCATCGCGTTCGGATGAATCCAACCGACGCGTGCAAGCTCGGAAAATATATCAGCTAAACCGTGACGTGTAAGTTCTGGATGAAAAACATCTGGGATGCCGTCAGCGGTCAGGAAAAGCCAAAAGCATAAAAGCTCTGCGTCAGAATAGCTCATGCCGCCGGGCAATCTCTGTATAAACTGTGATGCGAGCTTTTCCATGATGTGCGAGTCAGCCTAACGTTAAAAGCTGAGCCGCGCGGGAACGGTGGCGTGGTGAACCCGGACGCTCCCGCGCGAAACTGATGGCACCGACCGCGTGGGCTCCCGCGATTGGCCAGGCGACAGGGTTATTGATAATCCTGTAATGATTTCTGCCACATCGAAACGTCCGACTTGCAGCAAATCAAGCGAATCTCGTTGGTCGTCCAATCCAGTTTCGCCTCATAATATGACTCACGCGGTCTAGCCGTATCTGCCAGCCTCATTTTCACCTCGGCCAACTTCGCGTGCAAGTCAGAAACTGGTATCGCGACTTCGACAAAGTAACCGGATTTCATCAACGCCTGCTTGTCGGCTTCCAGTCGCTTAAGGTCTAAGTCGGACTGCGTCTGCTGATAACGGTTGCCCGCTTGCTTCAAATCTGCGTAACGCCGTGCGTCGCCTGGCGGTCGCGTGTAAAGATAGGTCGCAATGCAAACCAGCGGGAGAATCACAATCGCTGCAATGATTTTAGGCTTCATATTTTTCATAGTGATCTGTGTAGTCGCTAACGTAAAAAAGCTAAGCCGCGCGGGAACGGTGGCAGGGTGAACTCGAATGCTCAAGCGTAAAACGACCGACGCCGACCGCGTTGACTCCGGCGATTGGTTAGGCCATAGCTCCATATCTCAATGCAATATCTTTTCCTTCTGCAAGCATCTTGGCAATACCCAACCGAAGTTCCTGAATGCTCGTGAAGTTGGGGACGCTTCGATAGCAGCTAGGATTGTTGGAAGCCCACCAAATACGCAATACACAATCAGTGGCCAATGATTCAATTAACCGTAGCAACACCGTGTCTTCAATCGTGTAATGCTCGTAGAAGTGCTGTTCGGCGTCGCTTACAAAGTCGTGACTGGTGTGGGTGCTTCCGTCATGCACAAACCACAATGGCGTGCCATCAGCCAACGAAAGTTCTGCCTCAAGGTCAGCGATATATTTTTGGCCTTTGGAAATCGGCAAGAACTCAATGGGCGCAAACGTCTGAACCGGCAATGCTCCCGAAACTGTCATCATATAACTCATGGCAAATCATGTGGCCTAACCTAAAAAAGCTGAGCCGCTCGGGAACGGTGACAGGGTGAACTCGAATGCTCAAGCGTAAAACGACCGGCGCCGACCGCGTTGGCTCCGGCGCAGGGTTAGGCCACGAAAACGTGTCTGGTAAAGTGGGCTTCACAAAATCAAAGACTTGACTAACCACGCTCAACTCGGAAACTCCGAACTTGCGCCGCCCGCGACTTCGCCTCGGGTTTAAGACGCCCAACGAAGTCTATTCCTAACTGCTTTGTCGCACTACAAATTTGAAACTAAACATCATGATTTCGATTTCCTCTGTAAAACTCGCTCCTTCATAAACTCCGCCTGACGGTTCTGATAGTCTGCAAGCTGCGTCGCCACATTGTGCGGCACCATATCATCATCAGGCCTAAATAGTCTCGCGTTTTCAGGCTGACGAACAAACTCAGTTAAGTCGTTAAAGCAAATCATGCACACTAAATTATAATGATCGCCTAGAAATGAAGTAGAGGCTCCGAATGATGTCTCGGCGGGTGCTCCGCAATACTTGCAAGACCCGGTTTGAACTGCCTCCTGAAAACGCTGCATCATGCCACCTAATTCCGAATCCTGCATCAGACAAACCTGACACAAACTCTTGCTTTTGCCAGCATCACCGCCATAACAAATGTGATTAGTCCCGGGGCGCTCGTGGCAACTATCACATAACTTCTGGTCTTGGTCGCTCATATACTTGGCGCGTGCGAATTATGCCTAACGACCAAAAGCTGAGCCACGCCGGAGAGAAGCGCAACTTGAAACTGAAGCGGCCAACGGCGTTGGCTTCAGCGCTGGGTTAGGCGACGTGCTCATGTCTAAATCTATAATGCCACAAACGCCGAATGCCTACAATGACTCCGTAAAGGAAAATGCCCCACATCAAACTGCTCACCACGAATAAAAGCACCTCCGCTAAACCGGGACCACTTATATGCGCCGCGCCTGCAATCTGCTGAAACGGAAACCACAAAACGTCCCAAGCCGTGTAGCAAGCTCGGTCGAACAAGCTCGGCATCTGACTGCTATCGTCACCCGGATTCCACAGATAAACAAACACACCTATCGCAGTCAGAAAATGCAGAGCCGACAAACCTAAAATCGAAAACAAAGTTTTCATGCGCCGAGTCGCCTAACATGTAGGTATGCCACAGTTTTGAGGCCAACACTGAATTAGGCCACAGTTTTGTGTTATATCTCGGTTCATCTTTGTGACTTTATGCCTCACTTTATGGTGTGTCTAGGATAATTTAACGGAAGCCTCGACGAGGATTTGAACGGGTGGTTTTAATGAACTTAAGTCGTTCAATGGAAGTGGATCAAGTCAGTGGTTTGGGTTTGGCAGACAGGCCATGATACGGGGTGAAGGAGTGGCTCGTCGCCGTGTTTTATTTTTTTGACCAAAGCGAATTAAGTGCCAAAGGCACGGATGGAAATTAGCCAGACACGCAGTGTCTGGTTGGCGACCGTTAGAACTTTTCCGTCCCAGAGGGACGGCGGAAATGTTCATTAACAACTTCGGGGCCACATTTCCTTCGTCCCTCCAGGACGGGTTTTCATGCTTTACCGTTACCAGACACTTCGTGTCTGGCTAATTTCCGTAGTCGCTTCGCGACCCAACGAATCATGGCCAGTGGCCGTTTTACCGGTTTTTAGTCGAAAACGGCTCTTGCCACAGGGTTTTTAAGGTTTTTGACGAGTCAAAGGCCGTTTTCCTCGTGTGGGAAGCGGCTTCCGTCGCTACGATTGCGGCTTTCGTCGCTACGATTGCGGCTTCCATCGCTACGATTGCGGCTTCCATCGCTACGATTACGGCTTCCATCGCTACGATTACGGCTTCCATCGCTACGATTACGGCTTCCGTCGCTACGATTACGACTTCCATCGCTACGATTGCGGCTTCCGTCGCTACGATGACGGCTTTCGTCTTGTGGGAAGCGACATTCATCTTGTGGGAAGTGGTTTCCCTCGTGCGGAAAACAGCTTCATACCGCCGCTTGCCGATCAGGAGATCGGCGCTCCGGGATGGCGTAAGGAAGATGATTATTTGCGGTGAGGTGAGACTCCGTCGAGCCGTGACTCATGAGCGCAGGTTCACGCCAAGGCGCAGAGCCGCTAAGAAAATGATTCACCACGTCACGTCCTCCCATTCTCGTCATTCTGTCATTCTGTCTAAAAAGTCAGGGCTCGACGGAGTCTCGCCCCACCTATGCCCGACCCTGTTTGCCGGTTACGAATTGGCTTCCCGCCAATCCAGCAGTTTCAATTGCACGGAGCTTTTGCCGTTGAATTCATTCACGCTCGGCGCGAAGGCCAGATCGAACTTTCCCACGGGCAACGAACTTTCGCCGAGGTTCCACCAGACGGCTTCGTGCGTGGTTTTGCCATCGGTCACCCACAGTTTGGCGTGCTGCTTGTCTTTGCCCATCCGCAGCGCCGGACGGGATTGCGTGAGGTTGCGCGCGCTGAATTGCAGCGCCGGATTGCCCTGCCCCGTCGGTTTTAATTTTTCCAATTCCTCCAGCGACGCCAGCGAAATCTCGTTCAGGCCAACTTCCGCGTCGAGGCGCAACGGCGGTTGCAAGTCTTCGGGCTTCAGTTGGCGGCGCGCGAGTTCGTTCAGGCGCACGCGGAGTTCATCAATTTTATCCGGCGCGACCGTTAGTCCCGCCGCCATCGCGTGACCGCCGTGGCGGATCAGTAAGTCATCGCATGCGCGCAACGCCGCGGCGAGATCGAAGCCGGCAATGCTACGACCGGACCCGCGCCATTCGCCGCCTTCGCCGCCGATGATAAACGTGGGACGATAAAATTCTGCCAGCGTGCGCGACGCGACGATGCCGACGACGCCTATATGCCAGAGCAATTGGCCTTCCACGATGACAAAATCTTTTTGCGGATCAAACTTCGCCCGCACGGTGGCGATGACGTCGGCGACGATGGCTTTCTCAATTTTCTGTCGTTCACGATTTCGCAGATCCAAGTTCTGCGCGAGCGGCATGGCTTCGTCCGCATTTTTCGCGAGCAATAGTTGCAACGATTCTTCGGCGGATTCCAAACGGCCGGCGGCGTTCAAGCGCGGCGCGAGTTGAAAACCAACGTCGAACGCGCCGAGTTTTTCCGGCGATTGCGCGACGTTTTTCAGCGCGATGAGTCCGGCGCGTTGCGTGGCATTTAATTTTTCCAAGCCAGCGGAAACAAGGATGCGATTTTCGCCGATGAGCGGAACAATGTCCGCAATCGTGCCCAGCGCGACGAGATCGAGCAGCGGACGCAGATCAAATTCCGCCGCGCCGGGCAGACCGGTTTCGCGTCCGCGTTTGATGAGGGCATGCGCGAGCTTGAACGCGAGACCGGCGGAGCAAAGCTCGGTAAAGGCGGTCGATGGCGGAGTGTTGAGCGTTGCGAGTTGCGGATTCACGAGCGCGACGGCGGCGGGCGCGGGCGTGGAAACTTGATGGTGATCGAGAACAATAACGTCGATGTTTTGTTCGCGCAGCCAGGCGATGGTTTCGACGGCGGTTGAACCGCAATCCACGGCGAGCACTAATTTTGCGGGAAACTTTTTGAGACAATTCTCCACGCCCTCGCGGCTCAGGCCATAGCCCTCGGCCAGGCGATTCGGCAGATAGGCTTCCGCGTTCCAACCCAGTTTCCGCAACACTTCGAGCAAGATGGTGGTGGAAGTGACGCCATCCACGTCGTAATCGCCGAAGATGACGAGCGGTTCGTTTTGTTCATAGGCCTGCAGCATACGGGTGACGGCGGCGTCCATGTTGGGCAACAGAAATGGATCCGCGAGATTTTTGAGGCGCGGCGTGAGAAAGCTTTCAATGACGGACGGCTCACTGAAACCACGATTCAACAAGCATTGCGCAAGCAGCGGGGAAATTTTTAATTGCGTCGCCAGCGAACCGGCGAGCAGCGGTTGCGGGGTGGCGAGCGACCAGCGGAATTTCATTCTCTATTCAACCACGGATGGGCACGGATGAACACGGATAAAAATGACGAATGACGGATGGAATTGTCGGGCGCGTTAAACTTTCCATTCGTCATCCGTCATCCGTCATTTTCCCCCAGCCAGCTTCGCCTCTTTGCGCGCGACGACCACGGAGAGCGTGATGGCGGCGGTCAGGACGACGGCGATGACGAGGAGCGAAACGACGGTCGAGATTTCGTATTGATACCATTTGGGCGGGTGGCCGTGCGAATCGAGCAGCATTTTTGCACCGACGAAAACGAGGACGAGGGAGAGTCCGGCTTTCAGATAACGGAACATGCCGATGGCACCGGCGAGCAGGAAATATAGCGAGCGCAGGCCGAGGATGGCGAAGACGTTGGAGGTGAAAACAATGAAGGCTTTGCGCGTGACGGAAAAAACGGCGGGCACGGAATCCACGGCGAAAATCAGATCCGTCGTCTCGACCAGCACTAACACGAGCGCGAGCGGGGTCAGGGCGAATTTACCGTTGAGCTTGCTGAAAAAGTTTTGACCTTCAAATCCGGGTGTGATGGGAAAGATTTTTTTGACGAGGCGCACGGCGGCGTTTTTCTCCATGTCCATTTCGCCTTTCTTTTCAAACAACATTTTCACGCCGGTGAAAACGAGGAACGCGCCGAAGATGTAAAGCGTCCAACTGAAATTCTCCACGAGCTCAGCCCCGACGGCGATCATCACGCCGCGCATGGCAAGCGCGCCGATGATGCCCCACGCGAGGACGCGATGTTGAAATTCCGCGGGCACGCGGAACGCCGAAAAGATGAGCGCGATGACGAGAATGTTATCCAGCGAGAGCGAGAGTTCGATGAGATAGCCGGTGACGAACTCGGTCGCTTCTTCGTGGCCGCGCCAGTAGGCCATCAAGCCGCCGAACGCCATGGCGAGGGAAAACCATAGTGCACTCCACGCGAGGGCTTCGCGAAAACTGACGACGTGCGAGCCGCGCCGGAGCAGGCCGAGATCGAGCGCGATGAAGACGAGGACGCAGGCAATGAAACCAATCCAATGCCACGGGGTGATTTCGATTAAAGCTAGCATGGCGTTTTATAAATCTTTTAACCGCTAATCTGCGCTGATTGTTCGCTTATTAAAAACTGGGCGAATGAATCGTTACGGTGCGTTCGAACATTCCTCCCCCTAGCCTTCTCCCCGCCGAGGGTGAGGGGGAACCGGCACTCTCTTTATCACCCACCCGCATTCCGTGCGGCCAACTTCAATTCCAATCCAAACCGTATAAAAAAGCAACGAAGTAACAAAGTTGTTTCCCTTGTTACTTCGTCGTTAACTCCCCACTTAAACCATCCGCTGCGGACCAGCCGCACGTTTTAGGCTTTCAGCGAAGCGGATTTCGCTCCCGCGGCCGGCGCGGTGCCGATGTTCGGACGTTCGCCTTTGTGCCACCACAACACCAAGACGCTGGCGATGTAAATGGATGAATACGTGCCGACTACGATGCCGATGATGAAGGTGAACGCGAAGTCGTTGATGACGCCGCCGCCCCAGATGTATAAGCACGCTGTGGCGATCAACACCGTGCCGCTGGTGATGATGGTTCGGCTTAAGGTCTGGTTGAGCGCCTGGTTGATGATGTCTTTGAACGAGCCGCGCACGCCGAGTTTCAGGTCTTCGCGGATACGATCGAAGATGACGATCTTGTCGTTGATGGAGAAACCGATGATGGTCAGGATCGCCGCGACGACGGTGGCGTTGAACTCACGACCGGAAACTGCATTGGCGATGCAATACGCGCCGATCGCGAACAACACGTCGTGCAACACCGCGATCACGGCGGCAACCGCGAAGGAGAATTCGTAACGGAACGCAACGTAGATCAAAATACCGAGCATGGCGCACAACGAGGCGATGACGGCCGAGCGTTGAATGTCTTCACCGACCACGCCGCTAACTTGGCGCGTGGCGATCAACTTGAATTGCGCCTGCGGAAATTTCTGTTCGAGCGCCGTTCCGACCTTGGCCGAGGAGCCGATGGCCGTCATCACGCGCAAGGTTTCCGTGCCGCCGCTGGCATCGCGTTGATATTGGATTTGCGAATCTTTTTCGCCCGTAGCCGTCACGGTCGAACGGATTTCATCCACCGAAACTTTTTGGACGAAACTATAAGTCGTGCTGTCGCCGCCGCGGAAATCCACGCCGAATAATTTCTTACCCTGCGTGACCCCAAAACCGAGCGACAAGATGACAAACGCCCAAGTGATGACGAACAACACTTTGGCCGAGCCCATGAAATTGACCTTGGAGCTCTTGATGACGTGCAACATTTTCAACGAGCTGATGAGGTTGCGGTCCACGAGGAAATTGAAGATCAAACGCGTCACGACCAACGCGGTGAACAAGCTCGCCGCCACACCGATCGTCAGCGTCACCCCGAAGCCTTTGATTTCGCCGGTGCCCATCCAGATCAAGATGATGGACGAAATCAACGTCGTAACGTGGGAATCGAAAATGGTGCCGAACGCACGGGCATAACCGGCTTCAATCGCGCCGCGCAAAGATTTGCCCTTAGCGAGTTCTTCGCGAATACGTTCATAGATCAACACGTTGGCATCGACCGCCATACCGACGGTCAACACGGCACCGGCGATGCCCGGCAGCGTAAACGTCGCCCCGGCCGCGCACATGACGCCGAGCACGATGATGACGTTGATGAGCAGGGCGACATTCGCCGCGACCCCGGCGATGAAATAATAGCAAAGCATGAACAAACACACAAAGACGACACCGAGAACGGAGGCTTTGATACCGCTGGCGATCGAGTCTTTGCCGAGCGACGGGTCAACGTCGTTGGCCGAAAGAATGCTCAACGGTGCGCGCATCGGATTTTGCATCGCGTTGGCGACGCTGCGGGCTTCGTCAGTCGTATAAGTGCCGGTGATTTCACCACTGCCGCCAGTAATGGGGCTGTTGATGTTTGGAGCCGTGACCAAATCGCCGTCCAAAACGATGGCCAGACGGTGACCAATATTATCACTCGTCACTTGACCGAACTTCAGCCCGGCGGCCGCCGTCAGTTCAAAAATAATTTTGGGATGACCAAAGTTATCGTAAGTCACACTCGCATTTTTCACGATATCGCCGACCAAACCGCTCACCGGTTTTTTGCCCACGACCGCGGCTTCAATTTGAACTTTTCCGCCCGGCAATTGTTGGATGTGCTTCAAGACTTCGTAGCCCGGCGGCACGGGTTGCAAAAGTTCGCCGGTGTGTTCATTCACGATTTCCGCGCTGTGGTCATAAACCAAACGAAATTCGAGATAAGCCGGTTTGGTGATCTGGATTCTGGCTTCGTCCTTGTCCGCTTGGGACAAACCGGGGAGTTGAATTTCGATCTGATCGGCACCGGCAGCTTGGATCACCGGCTCAGCCACGCCGAATTGATCAATACGTTTGCGCAATACGTCGATCGCCTGATTCAACGCGGCGCTGGTGATTTCGGATTGGGGTTGTTGCACGCCATTCGTGCCGGTCGAAAAAAGAACGTTCGTGTCCATCTGGACGAGGAACGACGTGCCGCCTTGCAAATCAATGCCGAGCTTGATCTTGCCTGAAGCCTTGCGCTGCAAACGGTTCAAGATATACAGATTGGGGCGAACCTGATTGACGGCGCTGGGGAACGTGGATTGAAAATACTTCTGCACATCGTTGGTGCCAATCGCCGTTTCCAAGAACGCGAACTCGCTGCCATTCTTATTGGCACTCTGCAACGCCGCCACGTTCGCCATGATGTTGGTGAAAGCAGCGTCTTTGTTGCGCGCCGTGTTATTGAATTCCAACACGAGATCGCGCGAGGTGGGCGGGTAGATTTCAAAAATTGCCCAAGCGACGATACAGATGACGAGGATGAATCTTCCGAGATTATTTTGCTTCATGGCCGTTTAGAATGCTTAAGCTGTGGTGACTGCGCCGGCGTTTGCCGTTTCGAGGATTTCGGTGACTGAGGATTTGGTGACTTCAAATTTCGCGTCCGCTGAACGGATCGAAACCGTGTTGTCTTTGACGGTGATAACCACGCCGACGATGCCCGCGGCGGTGACGACTTTATCGCCGGTTTTCAACGCGGAGAGCATTTTCTTCTGCTGCTTCGCACGCTGGCTTTGCGGACGGATCATCAGGAAATACATCACCACAAAAATCAAGCCCATCGGAATCAACATGCCCAAAGGCGAACCTTGCGCCGGAGCCGCGGTGGTGCCGGCAGCAGCGGTCGTCGCGGCGGCAGCCGGAGCTGCAGTCGTCGCGGTTGCATCAGCGAGAAATCCACTAAAATAATTTATGTGCATAATTGAAAAACGGTCGGACAGTTTAGGAAAGCAGTGGGCGAAGGCAAGATTTATTGGCTGGTATAATATGTTGAATGGCTGACATCCGGGGAAATACAACGCCCAGGCGCCCAGGAAATTGTGGCGCGCCACGCCGAGCACGAAGCCGTGCCCGGATTCATTTTGAATACGATCAGCCCAAACTGGTGGGGAATTTCTCGGGCGCCGGGGGCTGGAACGCGGGGATGTTTTTTAATCTCGCTGACGAGAAACCGACGCTCCCGGTTAAAGGTAGACTTGTTTTTCGGCGATGGCAGCGTAACTTTTCCCCATGAAACAGGACGTGGTCAAAGTGGACATTCGCGGTATTTTGCCGCACAACACGAGTTGTGCGTTGTTCATCGGCAATGAACAGAAAGTTTTTGTCATTCAAGTGGATCCGCAGATGGGCAAGGTGATCGCGGAGTTTTTGCGGGATGTGCCGAAGGAACGTCCGCTCACGCACGATCTCATCAATCGCGTTTTTCTCGGCTTCGGCATCAGCGTGGAGCGGGTCATCATCACCGATCTAAAAAATTCCACCTACTTCGCGCGCCTTATTTTGCAGCAACAGAACGAACTGCACACGGAACGGAAAATCGTGGAACTCGATGCGCGACCGAGCGACTGTCTCGCGCTCGCGGCGGCGCAAAAGAAAGCCATTTATGTCACGGCGTCTTTATTTGAGCAAGTTGAAGACATGAGTTCCGTGCTCGAAAAGATGAACGACTCCGGCAACGAGGAAGAATAAATGGCGGCTGCAAAATCCAATCCGCTCGCGCTCATTTGTGGCGACGATGATTTCGCCGTCAAGCAACGCGCCAAGCAACTTTACCAGCAATGGTCGGCGGAACTCGGCGGCATGGATCACGAAACCATTGACGCCACGGCGAATAATAGTGGCGATGCGTTACGCGCCATCGGCAAGCTGCGCGAGAGCCTGCAAACCCTGCCCTTCTTCGGCAGCGGCAAAGTCGTCTGGTTGCGCGATGTTAATTTTCTCGGTGAAGAACGCGCCGCTTCCGCCGCCGCCGTCACGGAAACGTTGGCGGAACTCGCGGATGAACTTAAAAAATTCGCGTGGCAAAACATCCGTTTGCTCATCAGTGCGGGCAAAGTGGACAAGCGGAAATCCTTTTACAAAACGCTGGATAAACTGGGCACGGTCGAAGTTTTTTCCGCGTGGTCGGCTGATGACAAAGATTGGGCGGGCCAGGCGGAAATGGCGGCCCGCGGCGCCTTTCGTAAACAGCAAAAGGAAATCTCCGAAGATGCGTTGGCGGAATTGATTAATCGCGTCGGCCCCAATGCGCGGCAGTTGGATAGTGAGATTGAAAAGCTTGGCCTCTTCACCGGCGACCGGAAAAAAATCGAGTTCGCCGATGTCGCCACGATCTGTTCCCGCAACAAAACGGCGCGGGCGTTTGCGTTGGGCGATGCGTTGGGTGACCGCGATCTGCCGCGCTTGCTAAAACGGCTGGATGAGGAATTGTGGGAAACGAAGTTCGATAAAGATAAATCAGAGATCGGCCTGCTTTACGGGTTGATCAGCAAAGTGCGGGCGTTGATCTTTTTGAAAGAAATGTTGAATGAAGGTTGGATCAAACCGACGAATGATTACAACCAGTTCAAATCGCAGTTGGAACGCGTGCCAACGGATCAATTACCAACGGATCGGAAATTTAATCCGCTGGCGTTGAATCCTTATGTGCTTTACAAAGCCCTGTCGCAGGCGAGAAAATACTCGTCCTCCGAACTTGTGCGGGCCATGGATATTTTGCTGCGTTGCAACCAGCGATTGGTCTCGAGCGGTTTGGATGAAGCGCTGGTGTTGCAACAAGCGTTGGTGCAAATCGTGTCGCCGTCCGTGGCGGCTTAAAATTTAGAAGGAATAATATGGCCTCGGCAACAGTGTCAGTGTTTGTAGATAAAAGCATCGCCTACATCCGTATCGGCGGACGCGCGAATTTTGCGTCCAGCCCGGATTTCAAGACGTTGTTAGACCGCCTCACGCAAAAAGGTTATTCGCACTTCGTGATCGAATTGCAAAAATGCGCGTTGATGGACAGCACGTTTCTCGGCGTGCTCGCAGGCTTTGGCATCAAATTGAATACCAGCGGCGCGCCCACCGAACGCAGCATTGAATTGCTGAATGCGACCGAACGCGTGAAAGAACTTTTGGAAAATCTCGGCGCGGTGGAATTGTTCAAGCTGACGACGGGCGAATTGATCCAGCCCGGCAGCGCCGAAGTGTGCGAACCGGAATCCATCAACCCGACGCACGAACAAATCGCGCAGACGAGTCTGGACGCACATAAAACGTTGATGGCCATGAATCCTGAAAACGTGGCGCGGTTCAAAGATGTCGTGCAATTTCTCGCGGAAGATTTGCAGAATATCGAAAAGTCTTCCGGTTAAACAAACTCCACGCCGGGTGAAAAATCAGCTCGGCGATGCTTCCCGATTCGTGGTGCGTCGAAATGGCTAAGCAGCAACTTCGTCCCACTTTTTGCCGGCAAATTATTTGCGGATATGATTTTCGATACAGGTGATCAAATCATCCAGCCGGACCGGCTTCGCCAGAAACATAAGCCCGCCGATGTTACTGCCCGTGGGCTTGGTTTCGTCTTTTTTAACGATGGCGGAAAGAAATACAATCGGGATTTGGCTGAAGCGTTGATCCTCTTTGATCTTGCCCGCCACTTCACCGCCGTCCATGCCCGGCATCATAAAATCCATCAGGATCAAGTCGGGTAAAAATTGGGAGAGCGCCGCGAGCGCGGCGGAACCGGAATTTTCCGTCCGCACGTCGTAGCGGCCGGTAGATTCGAGATTCCGCTTAAGCATGCGGGTGATTCCTTCTTCATCATCAACGGCCAGAATTTTCTTTTTTATCATAATCAATTCGTGTTTGGGACGGGAAATTTGATGGTCACAACCACGCCGCGAGCGCCGGTGCGGTTGCCGATTTTAATGCTGCCTCCATGCATTTCAATAATATTTTTGGAGACGGATAAACCTAGTCCCGTGCCGGAACCGACGGGCTTCGTCGTGAAAAACGGTTCAAATAATTTGTCCAACTTATCCACGGGAATACCGCTGCCAGTATCTTCAATCAGAATCCCCACGCTTTGACCCGGCGTGCCCGGCTCGATAAAGGTCTTCACCGACAAGCTGCCATCCGTGCCCATCGCTTGCACGGCGTTCATGAACATGTTGATGAGAACTTGTTTCACCTTACCTTGATCCAGACCCACTTTCGGCAATCCAGCAGCGAGATCTTTTTCGAGCGCGATACGGTTCTTGCTAAATTCATGTCGCACCAACACCAGCGAATCTTCGATGAGCGCATTCAAATCCATGGCCACCAACGTTAACTTTTCCGACCGCGAAAAATTCAACAACCCTTTGATCACCGTATCCGCGCGTTGCACCGCGTCGCCCATTTCTTGAATGGTTTCGATAGCATCACGATTTTCCGGTGGCGTCATGCGCGAGAGAAAATCGACGCCCAATTGAATGACGGCCAGCGGATTTTTCACCTCATGCGCCAAGCCCGCCGCAAGCCGCCCGATGGATTCCAACTTCGCCGTCTGGATCAGCATCATCTGCGCGTTCTTAAGATCTTCATGCGCTTGCACCAATCGCTCGTTGGTTTGGCGGAGACGTTTAATCTGGCCATTGAGCAAATTGGAAATCACGCCGCTAAAGGCGCCTACCAACAGAAAAAAGCCGATGCGAATCACCCAGTTAAAAGTAGTTTGCGGCAAATGGGTCGCCACATCCATCGGCATGAGCGGACCCAGCGCAAACCCGGCGACCAATGCCGCCGCGATGCCACCATAAATTCCAAAACAGGCTGCCGCCAAAATGATCGGCACATACATCAGATGCAGCCACGCAAAACTCGTTCCACCCGTTTGATAGACCAACTCACTCACGGCCCCGATCAGCGCCAGGATGATCACGCTCATGGCGACGGCGCGCGATCCGGTCGGTTGCAACCAACGCCCGAGCCAGATCAAGCTTTTGCCTGACGTTAAGGAATGATTTTCTTCGTGCTTTGGCTGATTCATGCTCATGAAAAATCCCGGTGCCCCGTAAAGTTTTAGATTAGGAATAATGCGAACGAACCTAACCACGCTTTTTATACGACCCGTTTGACAGTGAGACAATCGAAAACATCAACTTTCGAGGTGAAACGTTTATCGAAAACTTCAACGAACAGTGAATTTTAGTTCCCTGCTCGAAACGAACTGCCACGCTACATCATTTTCTTTCCGTTTCCATTTTACACTGCGCCGCGAGTTCGTTAAACCATTCGACCGTTTCCAAATGAACGAAGCTCATATCCAGAAAATTGCCGGCGAACTGAAAGTCCAGCCGCGCCAGGTGCTCGCCACCGCCAAACTTTTTGCCGAAGGCGCAACCGTGCCCTTTATCGCGCGTTATCGCAAAGAAGCGACCGGTTCGCTGGACGAAGTCGCCGTCACCAATATCCGCGAACGGCTGATCGGCCTCGCGGATTTGGACGCACGGCGCGATACGATTTTGAAATCACTCGCCGAACGCAATCTGCTTTCGGATGAACTGAAGGCCGCCGTGAACAAAGCGGATTCCGTCACGCAGCTTGAAGATATTTATCTGCCGTATCGTCCGAAACGCCGCACACGCGCGACCATCGCCAAGGAACAAGGGCTGGAACCGCTCGCAGATATTTTGTTCACCCAGCAATCTACTGCTAATCCCCAGACGGAAGCCGCGAAATATGTCAGCACCGAAAAAGGCGTTGCAGACATTGCCGCCGCGCTGGCGGGTGCGCGCGACATCATCGCCGAACGTGTCAGTGACGATGCGACTGCGCGGGCAAAATTGCGCGATCTTTTCTGGAGCGAAGGTATCGTCAAATCGAAAGTCGTCATGGACAAGCAGGAAGCCGGCGCGAAATTCAAAGATTATTTTGATTGGAGCGAACCGGTCGGAAAAATTCCGAGTCACCGGATGCTCGCGATCCGGCGCGGCGAAACGGAAGGTTTTTTGATGTTGCGGATCACGCCGCCGGAAGAATCCGTCTTGCCGATGCTTGAACCGCTGTTCGCTACGGGCAAAGGCCCGGCGGCGGATCAAATTCGCCTCGCGGTGCAGGAGAGTTACAAACGTCTGCTCGGCTCGGCGATTGAAGTTGAGTTGCGCATGGAAACCAAGAAACGCGCGGACGCAGAAGGCATTCGCGTGTTCGCCGACAACTTGCGCGAATTGCTGCTCGCCTCGCCGTTGGGCAGTAAAAATGTGCTCGCGATCGATCCTGGCTTCCGCACGGGTTGCAAAATTGTCTGCCTTGATCGCCAGGGAAAATTGCTGCACAACGACGTGATTTATCCGACCGCTTCCAGCGCCGGCGAAATCCGCGAAGCCGCCATGGCGTTATTGAGCATGATCAAAAAATATCAGATCGAAGCCATTGCCATCGGCAACGGCACGGCGAGTCGCGAAACGGAAACGTTCGTGAAGGCGCTGAAATTGCCGTCCTCGATCGCCGTCGTGATGGTGAACGAAAGCGGCGCTTCGATTTACTCCGCGTCCGAAGTCGCGCGCGAGGAATTTCCGACGCAAGATCTGACCGTGCGCGGTGCGGTTTCCATCGGTCGTCGCTTGATGGATCCGCTCGCGGAACTCGTGAAGCTCGATCCCAAATCCATCGGCGTCGGCCAGTATCAACACGATGTCGAACAGACCGCGCTCAAGCGCAGCCTCGATGACGTCGTCGTGAGTTGCGTGAACGGCGTGGGCGTGGAACTCAACACGGCGAGCAAACAATTGATGGCTTACGTTTCCGGTCTCGGCCCGGTGCTCGCGGCGAATATCGTGAATTATCGCAATGAAAACGGGCCGTTCAAATCGCGCGCAGAATTAAAAAAAGTTCCGCGTCTCGGCGAAAAAGCGTTCGAGCAAGCAGCCGGATTTTTGCGCATCCGCGACGCCGCGCATCCGCTGGACAGCAGCGCGGTGCATCCGGAAAGCTACGAACTCGTGGATCGCATGGCGAAGGATTTGAATTGTTCCGTCGGCGATCTGATGCGCGACGCCGGTTTGCGCCAGAAAATTCAATTGCCGAAATACGTTACGGAAACCGTGGGTTTGCCCACGTTGAACGACATTCTCGGCGAGCTCGCGAAACCGGGCCGCGATCCGCGCCAGAAGTTTGAAGTGTTCTCATTTCAGTCCGGCGTGGAAAAAATGGAAGACTTGAAACCCGGCATGAAATTGCCCGGCATCGTCACGAACGTCACGGCGTTCGGCGCGTTCGTGGATATCGGCGTGCATCAGGATGGACTCATCCACGTAAGCCAATTGTCGGATAAATTTATCAAAGATCCGAGCGAAGTTGTGAAGGTCGCTCAACGCGTCACGGTCACCGTGACCGAAGTGGATTTGCCACGCAAACGTATCGCGCTCTCAATGAAAGCCGCGCCGCAAATCGGCGCGAGCACGACGGGACAACGCACGTCGCCGAGCGCGCCGCGTCCGGCGGGTGGTGGCTTTAGTAATCTCCCGATGCAACCGGCGAAACCGCAGCCGGTGGATTGGTTCACGGCGGCGTTAAATAAGAACAAAAGCGTGAATTAAGGTGGAATTTAGTTGCGGTAGTGGGGCCCACAACAAAGCAGTGGCGTCCGCCATTTTTTTATCAGGACAGGCCAGAAGCCGGTTCCACAACATTTTGAGAAAAAGAAAATTTTTTTTTTTAA
>JAMFSJ010000033.1 GCA_026225255.1 Methylacidimicrobium fagopyrum
AGTTTCAAGGTCGCCGCCAAACTCGGCGATCGTTATCTAAACGCGTTGAAAAAGCACGAAGCGATCATTGCCAAAAACGTCACGAAAAACCTGTTTGAACGGCATTTGAAACCGTTGCTATGCAGTGGAACAAAAACCGTTGCGCCGGTTAAAAAAGTCCGGCTTGAAGCGGTCGCGGCTTGAGCGTTAAGCTTAGAAATCATGACCTTCATCCACGACGACTTTTTGCTGGGCACAAAAACCGCGCGCAAGCTGTATCACGAATACGCGGAGGCCGAGCCGATCTTCGATTATCATTGCCACATTTCGCCGCGCGATATCGCGGCGAATCGTCAATTTAAAAACCTGTTCGAGATTTGGCTCGAAGGCGATCATTACAAATGGCGCGCGATGCGCAGCAACGGTGTCGCCGAAAAATTCTGCACGGGCGATGCTTCGCCGCGTGATAAATTTCTCGCGTGGGCCAAAACAGTGCCGCAGACCTTGCGCAATCCGCTTTATCATTGGACGCATTTGGAATTGCAACGCTATTTTGGCATCAGCGAATTGCTGAACGAAAAATCCGCGGCGGCGATTTGGGATGCCGCGAATAAAAAACTCGCCACACCCGCGTTGACGACGCACGGCATCCTGAAAAAATTCAAAGTCAAAGTCGTCTGCACCACGGACGACCCGATTGATGGACTTAACGATCACCGTGAATTTGCGCGAGCCGGTCATCCGACAAAAATGCTGCCGGCGTTCCGTCCGGACAAGGCGTTGACTGTAAATTCGCCGGCCAGCTTCAATCAATGGGTCGAGCAACTCGCTGCCGTTTCCGGCATTGATATCAATGGTTTTGGCGCGTTCACGACCGCATTGAAAAAGCGTCATGATTTTTTCCACACGCAAGGCTGCCGTTTATCCGATCATGGCATGAATCATTGTTTCGCGGATTTTTGCACGGAAAAAGTGGCGGCGGGAATTTTTGATAAGGCGCGTAAAGGCCAGCAAGTATCCCCGCTGGAACATTCGCAGTTTGCGTCGTTCATGATGCTGTTCTTCGGCCACCTCGATGCTAAACGCGGCTGGACGAAACAACTGCACCTAGGCGCGTTGCGCAGCAATAATACGCGTTTGCTCAAGCAGCTTGGGCCGGATACGGGCTTTGATTCCATTGGTGATTTTCCACAGGCGCAAACGCTCGCGGCGTATCTCGATAAACTGGATTCCGAAAATGCGTTGCCAAAAACGATCATTTATAATTTGAATCCGGCGGACAATTACGTCTTCGCCACGATGATCGGCAATTATCAAGACGGCACGATTCCGGGTAAAATTCAATACGGTTCGGGCTGGTGGTTTCTCGACCAAAAAGAAGGTATGGAATGGCAGATCAACGCGCTGTCGAGTCTCGGACTGCTCTCGCGTTTCATCGGCATGATCACAGATTCGCGCTCGTTCATGAGTTATCCGCGTCACGAATATTTCCGTCGCACGTTGTGCAATCTGATCGGTCGCGACATGGAAAATGGTGAGATTCCGAACGACCTAAAACTCGTCGGCGCGATGGTCAAAAATATCTGTTCGGCCAACGCGAAAAACTATCTGAATTTTCCCGGGGTGGAGTGATCGAAACGTTGAACTGCACTTTTTTGCGAGTGGTTTGCCGAATTGAACGTGTTCTATTACCCGTGTTTTACCGTATCTTTTCGTGAATCATGAAAATTGTCGTCACCGCTTTTGCTTTGTCGCTCGCGCTGCTGTTCACCGCCTGCCATACGGTTTCAACTTCGTCACCGCCAACCGTCGGCTGGGCGCAGGTGCCGGAAATTTTGCAACGAATTGTAGCGCCGGCGTTTCCCAACCGTAATTTTGTCATCACGGATTTCGGCGCGGTGGGCGATGGCACAACGGATTGCACGGCGGCCATTGCTAAAGCGATTAAGGCCTGTGCGGAAAGTGGGGGCGGACACATCATCATTCCGGCTGGTGATTTTTTTACCGGCGCGATTCATTTGCAAAGCAACGTGGATTTACATCTGGCGGCGACGAATTCCGTTTTAAAATTCAGCACGGATCCAACGGCCTATTTGCCGGTTGTTTTCACGCGGTTCGAAGGCACGGAACTTTACAATTATTCACCGCTGATTTACGCGCTCGGCCAAAAAAATATCGCGGTCACCGGCGACGGCACGTTGGACGGGCAGGCGGATGAATCGAATTGGCTGGCGTGGAAAAAATCTTCCGCCCGCAAGCGGCTCGTAAAAATGGCCGATGACAATGCGCCCGTCGCGCAACGGCAGTTCGGCGCGGATGGTCAATTACGCCCTGGTTTCATTGAGTTTAATCGCTGCCGCAACATCTTGATCGAGGGCGTCAAAATCCGTCGCTCGCCGATGTGGGAGATTCATCCCTTGCTCTGCACGAACGTGACGGTGCGCGGCGTGGATATTTTTTCGCACGGCGCGAACAACGACGGTTGCGATCCGGAAAGCAGTCGCGATGTGTTGATTGAAAAATGTTTATTCGACACGGGCGACGATTGCATCGCGATCAAATCCGGCCGCAACAGCGACGGACGGCGCGTGAATGTGCCGGTGGAAAACATCATCATCCGCGATTGCACGATGCGCGACGGCCATGCGGGCACGGCGATCGGCAGTGAAATTTCCGGCAGTTGCCGCAACGTCTTTGTGGAAAATTGCGAGATGAGCAGTCCGAATCTAACCTGTGCATTGCGCTTGAAATCGAACGCGGTGCGCGGCGGCGTGTTGGAAAATATTTTCATGCGCAACGTGAATGTGGGCGTCGTGAAAGATTCAGTTTTGCAGATTGATTTTCTTTACGAAGAAGGCGCGCTAGGCGATTTCAAACCGATTGCGCGCAATGTTGTGATGGCCAACATCCTGGTCGAGCAAACCCCGCGGGTGTTGAATGTGAAAGGTTTTCCCGGTGCGGAAATCAGCGGGGTGCGGATTTATAATTCCACCTTCAAACAAATCAAAAAGCCGGATGTGGTGGTGGACGCGGATGTGCAGCTAATTAATTGTTCGCTGGAACCCGTGAAATAAATTTTTGCAGCCGGCGGATGCGAACCGTTCACATATCGTCCAGATACAGTGCCCGGTTGCGCCAGAGATAAATAATTCCCGAAGAAGCGGTCAGCACGACCGTGATCCACAAAGCGATTTCGGTGAACATCGGCGCCCACGATACGAATAAGTTCTTCAAGCCGATCGGCCATTCATTGCAAGCATCCACCACGAGCAACGCGATGATTGCCACGATTTGCGAAATGGTTTTGTGTTTGCCATAGCGTTCCGCCGCGAGCACGACGTTTTTGGACGCCGCGAGCAGACGCAATCCGGTGATGGCCAGTTCACGCGCGACAATGACGACGACCATCCACGCGGCCAATTTGACCGGCGCGCCTGGGTGCAAATGCGTGCTTTCCACGAAGGCGATGAACGCCGAGCAGGTGAGGATTTTATCGGCCAGCGGATCCATCAACTTGCCGAAGTTCGTGATGAGATTGCGCGAGCGGGCGATTTTGCCATCCAGAAAATCCGTGAAACTCGCCACGCTGAACAACAGTAATGCCAGCGTGTAACGAAACGGAATTTCCCAAGGCCAGAAGAGCGCCCAGAGAAAAACGGCCGTCAACGCAAAGCGCGAAACAGTAAGTTTATTGGGCAGATTCATTAAATATCATCTTCCTCGTCCTCGTGCTCATCCTCGTCCTCGAAATTGAGGAGGAGGATGAGGGTGACGAGGAGAATGATTTTTACGCGCCAAACTTATCAAACATCTTCGCGTTCGCCTGCATGAGGCGGATCAGGAATTTGGAATCGAATACGCTGAGCGAGCCGCTGTTCGCGCCGGTTTCGGTGAAACGTTCCAATTTATCCGAGCCGCTGCTGGTCGAGTGCAGCAACACCGGCTGCGGATGCCACGAGTGACCCTTGAGCGAGCAGGGCGTCGAATGATCGCCCGTGATGGCGATGACGTCCGGTTTCTTTTTCAGCAAGATCGGCAGCGCGGCGTCGAATTCTTCGATCGCTTTTTTCTTCGCGGCAAAATTTCCGTCTTCGCCGTATTTGTCCGTGTATTTGTAATGGATGAAAAAGAAATCGTAGTTGTCGTATTCCTTCAGGTAACGCTCGAACTGTTCGGCGATGGTCTGCGGGCCTTCGATCTTGGCCATGCCGACGAGTTGTGCGAGACCTTTATACATGGGATAAACCGCGAGGCACGCGGGCTTGAGCAAATAGCGATCTTCGAACAACGGAATCTTCGGCTGATGCGCAATGCCGCGCATGAGAAAACCGTTCGCCGGTTTTTCTTTCGCGAGAATCGGCAACGCCGCTTTGTAAAAATCCGCGATCAACTTCGCCATTTTCTTCTGCTTTAAATTTTTCGCATCGCGCGGCTTGACGGTCGGCACGACAAAACCTTCGCGATTCGGATCGGCATCCGTGAGCGGCCCTTCCAAACCTTTGCCGCGAAATACGACGACGAAACGGTGTTCCTTGCCGGCGCAGATGATGACTTCCGTGTCGCCGATTTTTTTAATTTTTGCAGCTAGCTTGGCGCAAAGTTTTTCGCAAACTTCCGTGGCGATACGGCCGGCACGGCGATCAGTGACAATGCCTTTGGCGTCGAGCGTCGCAAAATTAGCGCGCGCGCAGACGTCGCCCGGTTTCAATTCCACGCCGAGACCGAGCGCTTCGATGACGCCGCGACCGACTTGAAATTCCAACGGATCATAGCCGAACAAACCAAGATGGCCGGGTCCGCTGCCGGGTGTGATGCCAGGCGCGACGGGGATCATGCGACCTTGCGCAGAATCCTTCGCGATCTTATCGAGGTTCGGCGTGTGCGCGGCTTCGAGCGGCGTGAGGTAATGTTGTTCCTTCGTGGCGATGTCGCCAAGGCCGTCCAAAACGATCAGCGCGAGCTTAGTTTTGGTCTTTAATGTCAGTTCAGAATACTGGGCGTCTAAATTCATCCCGCCATTTTAGGAAAATTTCGGCGCGACGCAATTCGATTCCCGTTTGCGCGGTGACAAATCGGTGACATTATTTCTGGCGTATGAATCCATTGACGTTGCACGAATTACATCACGGCCTCCACGCGAATTTCGCTGAATTAAGCGGCGCGGAGATTGTGGCGGACTACGGCGACGCGCTCGCCGAACACGCCGCATTGGGCGCCAGCGCGGGCGTGATTGATTTGAGTTTTCGCTCGCGCCTGTGCGTCGTCGGGGCGGATCGGGCGCGCTATCTGCACGGGCAGGTGACCAATGATGTGAAAAAGCTGCGCGCCGGCGAAGGTGGTTATTCCGCGCTGACCACGGCCAAAGGCAAAATGGAAAGCGACCTGAATATTTTTTGCCTCGCGGATGAATTGCTGCTGGATTTTGAACCGGGCCTGGCGGAAAAAGTTTCGCAACGACTGGGAAAATTCATCGTCGCGGATGACGTGCAAATCGTGGACGCTGCGCCGCATTACGGTTTGTTGAGCGTGCAAGGGCCGAAAGCTGAAGCCGTGGTCAAAGCGCTGGAACTGTTCGCTGAAATTCCCGCGAAGCCTTTTGGGTCGTTGAAAATTTCCGAAGCCACGCTCGGTGAAATTTATTTGATGAACCATCCGCGCCTTGATTCCAAAGGGTGGGGCGAGACTCCGTCGAACCCGCATATTGCCGGCTTCGATTTATTCGTGCCCAATAATTCTCTCGGCGCGGTGGCCGATAAACTGATTGCCGCCGCGAAACAAATTGGCGGTCGCGCCGTGGGCTGGAGCGCGTTTGAAATCGCGCGGATCGAAGCGGGCATTCCGCGTTTTGGCGCCGATATGGACGAGACGAATATTCCGCTCGAATGTGGCATCGAAAGCCGCGCCATCGTTTATAACAAAGGTTGCTACATCGGCCAGGAAGTCATCAACCGCATCCACAGCGTCGGCCACGTGAACCGTGAATTGCGAGGTTTGAATCTGGCCGATGATTTAAAAACGTTGCCCGCGCGCGGCGATAAATTATTTCATGCGGATAAAGAAATCGGCTTCATCACGAGCGCGGTAAAATCACCAACGCTCAACGCGAATGTTGCGCTCGGCTACGTGCGTCGCGAAGTGAATCAAATCGGCAGCGAACTGATTTTGCGAACGGCGGCCGGCGAAAGTTGCGTGAAAGTGGTGACGTTGCCATTTTGATTTACACCGAAATACACGAAGCACACGAAAAGATTCCACGCTAAGCCGTAAAGCGGCCAAAGAAATTAGCCAGCTACGCCGTGGCTGGTAGGGAATTAAAACCGTGTTTCCGTTGTGAGGCGATGCCGGCCGTGAAAAATTCCAATGTCCTTTCAGGACAAAGTTCATTTTCCAAAGCCGACCAGTCACGGCGTAGCTGGCTAATTTCCAGATGTCCCTGCCGGGACGAGCAAAAGGTTGATCGGCAATGCGGTCTTGTTGTGGCAGATCAGAGGCTAAGAAAAGACCAGACGGCCGACTAAATTATTGCCCGCTCGTTGACGCCGGCGTGTTCGTGAGATTGTCAGTGTCGGTGTGAACCCGATTACCCGCCGCATCAACGAGGGTGGCGGTGATAAACACCAGCGTTTTCCGATCTTGATATTTTGATTTGCTGCCGTCCGCTGCTAAATATGTCGCACTGGCTGAAATCGGATCACTGTCCAACGTGAGAAACAGGGTCTGGTTATCCAGCAAATTCACTGAATTTGTGGTTTGTTGCCCGTGAAATTGGGGTGATACCGTTGGCATATTAACTAGTTGTCCGTTAGCAGTGTTAGTCGAGGTCGTTCCCGATAAAACGGAATCTGAAAGTCCGCCAAAGGTTGGTTCATCAGTGGTATTATTAGCAGGCGTGGTATTGGCGGACGGCACGTAACCTAAAAAATCAATCAACGAAGCGTTGAACGGTAATTCGATCGTGTAGCCGTCCGGTAAAACACGCGGTGTTACGTCGAAAATTGGCCCCGTTTCGATCGGTTCAAATTGAGGAATAATGGCCGCGACACCGTTTGACTCTTGAAGCACAAATTTAGTCGCCACGTTGATGATCTGGGTTACATGCATGGCGGTTTGGCGTCCACTAGTTGTCACCACTTCCGGCTCGGCCAATTCTTCGACCCCATCGCGGGATGCCAATTCTTTCAAGAGATTTTGAAGGTTTTCATGGCTCAGAATGGCCGAGAAGTCACCGTTAACCGAAGTTTGGGAGCTGATCCTATTAAAGTTATAAGGTGTCCCTTTGGGTATCGCGATGAACCTCGCTTTAATATGGACTTGCGGCGTGATCGCGTTTGTATTCGGATCAAACATCGCCGTGTTTACACTGCGCGCGGCGTGGAGTTCGCCGAGCTGCCTTCTTAACACGCCAATTTCACCGCGCAGTTTTAGTAATTCACTGAATTGCGCATCGGACAATTTCGGGGCGACCCCAATTTTTGCGAGGCGATTGGAAAGATTCTCGTTGTCGGTTTGCAGTTGCGCGATTTGTTGCGCCAACAATTTATTTTGTTCACGCCCTTGCCCGGCTTGATGCGTTTCAAAAATTCCTACGCCAACGACGGCGATGAAGGCGGCGGTGATCAGAGCTTTTTGTAGAATCATGGTCATTTTTTTGGCGGTGGTCGTGGTGATCGCGGTGGAGGTGGAAATGGTCGTTCCCGTCAAAATGGCAGCGGCTGAAATCGTGGTGGCCAATCCGACGGGCGCGGATTGAACGGCATTCGCGGAAATTAAAACGACCAATCCGCTTGCGCCAATGGTGACGTTGCGCTTCGAGAAAAAATCGCGCAGGCGTTCGATGGCGCGGCTCACTCGTTTTTGCGCGGCATCTTCGCTCAAATTGAGCAGTTGGCCGACAGCACGGAAATCAAGATTCTTGAAATAACGCAGCAATAAAATTTCCCGGTCGGCGTCATTCAAGCCGTCCAGCGCCTCGTCGAGCAACGGGCGAATTTTTTCCCAGTCGACACCGGATTCCGCATCCATGAGCAATTGTTCCATAGCCTGCCTTTCGTTGGTGTGGCGACGATGTGTCTCACGCCAATGGTTCAACACAGCGAAACGCAGGGCGCGATGGAGCCAGCCGATCAAGGTCGCCTCGGCAGAGAATTTTTTGGCCAGCGAATCCGCTTTGCGTGCCAGATCAACAAAAACATTTTGCGTGAGATCGGCGGCCAGATTGGCGGAAGCCACCTGCCGCAGCGCGGCGGAATAGATTAAATCGGTGTGCCGCGCAACGATTTCCCGAAACGCCGCTTCCTGGCGATGGCCAACGTATTCGCGCAACAATTCGATGTCCGATTTTTCGTTCACTCACTGATTAAACAGCCGCTACCCGAAAAATCCGACAAAGTATTTTCCAATTATTTTTCAGTCCGCCAACTCAGCTGCAGCCACCTTGCCTGCGAGCGAAAGCAGAATTAATTCACCGACGCACGCTTTAGCTGTGGTCATCCGATTAACCGGTCACTGTGAAATCGGCGCCATCATATTTCGGTTCATCAGGAGTGCCGCTTGACTGTTTTTGATCGCGGTCGTTCTAAAATCTTGAAACTTGGCCAATTCATCCGGAGTCAGAAAGGCGGCGGCTTTCGTAGCAACCTGTCCGTAGATGCGGTCCAAAAGATTGAGGTTTTGCTGGCTTTCCTCGACCGAAGCAATGTTGGCGAGATTCAGGACGGGCACGGTCTGATAATCAGCGGGCAATCCGTCCGCCGCCAAAGTGGATTGCGTGACTTCCTGCATGGTTTGATACAACTGATTTTTCTTGTCCGCGATGGTTGCCGTATCGCCTGTCAGAGTGCCGGCGAATTGCGCTGCCGTTAAAGTGCTGCCAAGATTTTTGGTATAATCCTGATATTGCGCCAAACCATCGGAACCCAGCAGCGTTTGTAACTGACTTTGCAAGGTGGCATTCTGGGTGGAAAACAATTGGTCAACCTCACTGCGTGTCTTATTGTCGTGCAACGCCTGCGTGATCAAGTCAATGCTGCCCATGACATCATCGGCCAGTAGATCATTAAATTGACCGGTCTGTTCGGGCGTCAGTTTTAATTTACCCGTCAATTGCGAATAAATGGCGGTCATGCCCATCTTCTGTTGTTCGCGCAACGCTTTCCGAGCTTCCGGATCAGCGGTGATTTTGTTCAACGCACTTTTGCTGTCGGCCAGAGTTTTTTCCTGGCGCAACGCGCCGACTTCGCCGCGCAGTTTTAATACTTCGCTCGGATTCTTTTTCACCTTCGCCAGTTCGTCGGCTAAATTCGCCAGTCGGTTGGTCGCCGCCTCACGGTCGCGTTGTAATTGCGCGATTTGTGCCGTCAAGGGTGCTTGCTGTTGTTGGAGCGATTGAACTTGAGCGTTCAGTTGCGCAGCCTGATGCGCTTCATAAATGCCCGCGCCGGCGAGAACAGCGATGATGGCAGTGATCAGAGTTTTTTGCAGGGTAGTCATGGCAATAGTTTTGGTGGCAGTGATGAGGGTGGAGGTGGAAGCGGCGGTTCCGGTCAGAACCGTAACGGCGGAAATCGTGGTGGCTAATCCGACGGGCGCGGATTGAACTGCGTTCGCGGAAATCAAAACCACCAATCCGCTCGCGCCAATCGTGACATTGCGCTTCGAAAAAAAATCACGCAGGCGTTCGACGGCGCGGCTGACGCGTTTTTGCGCGGCGTCTTCATTCGTGCCCAAGGTTTCACCGACTTCGCGCAGATTTTTATTTTCAAAATAACGCAACAAAATCGCGGTGCGGTCGGTTTCGTCGAGCGCGGACATCGCGTCGTCCAGCAACGGTTCGATTCGCATCCAGTCGTTGGCGGTCGCATTCATAGCATTCATCTCCACGGCAATTTGTTCGCGCAATTGGCGGCGCGATTCCTGCCGGACCACATCAATCGCCGTCCGCCGGGCGACTTGATACAGCCACGCCGTCAAGACCGTGTTTGGCTTCAATTTATCGGCGTGGCGTGCGAGGTCGGCGAAGGTAGATTGCGTGATTTCCTCGGCGAGTTGCGGCGAACGGATCTGGCGCAACGCGGCGGAATAAACCAGGTTCACGTGCCGGTTCACCAGCGTGGTGAACGCGTCTTGCGAATGGTCGCGCACAAATTGCTGCAGCAGTTCAAGGTCGGTCGCTGTCATTTTCATCAAGCATATCGTCGCTGCTCGGCGAAATCCGACAAAAATAAAATTAGCTCACACCGAGACCACAGAGTTCACAGAGGAAAAATTAAAAAAACCTCCGTGTTCTCTGTGCCTCTGTGTGAAAACTCCCTCGTCTTTACTTTTGGCGTTTTCTGGCGCACTGTGATGCCCTTATGACTCGCTGGCTTTTGAGTTCGTTAACGTTGATTTTCGCGGCGCAAGGTTCGTTGCGCGCGGAGTTGATGCCGGTGAAATCCGGCGTGTTGGAAAGCAACGTCGCGTATCTGCG
Source organism: Methylacidimicrobium fagopyrum (assembly GCA_026225255.1). Classification (GTDB taxonomy): domain Bacteria; phylum Verrucomicrobiota; class Verrucomicrobiia; order Limisphaerales; family UBA11358; genus UBA11358. The sequence goes on from JAMFSJ010000033.1 coordinate 10,448, forward strand.
CGTCAACGACGCGGGTAAAGATTTGGCCACGCAAATTCAATCGGCGGAAAGTGCGTTGACGATTTCAAATCAAATAGCGGGCACGATTTTAGATCTGCGGTTCGCGACGGGCGCGGATGCGGACGCGGTCAAGGCGACGGCGGATTTATTCGCGGCCAAAAAATCTCCGCTCGCGATTTTGGTGAACGGCGAGACGCGCGGCGCGGCGGAACAATTAGCGACGGATTTGCACGCTTCCCGGGCGGGTTTGATTTTTGGCAGCGCGACGGCCAGTTTGCAACCAGACATCGCAGTGACGGTCAGCACGGTGGACGAAAAACAATTTTTCCAAAATCCGTATCTGGTGATCGCGCCGAAGTTGGTGAATTCGTTCACCAACAGCGATGGCACCGTGTCGAATAATAATTTCACGGCGATGATTGATCACACGAGCGAGGCGGATTTGGTCCGGCAAAAAATCAAGGACGGCGAAGGCGATGATGAGGACATGCCGGTGGTGCGTCCGGTTCCGGCCAAACCGGTCATTCGCGATCCGGCCTTGGCGCGGGCGTTGGACTTTTTGAAGGCGTTGGCGTTGTTGGAGCCGAAGCGTGGGTGAATTCGTAGCGGCCCGGGCGGCTCGCCCGCGAGTTGGTTTTGGTGGCTCGATGTTTCCCAAAACTCACGGGTGAGACGCCCGTGCCGCTATGTTTCGGATTGACGTTTTTCCTCCGGCAAACCACCTTTCTTGTCCGCTTTTTGATGAAGACGATCCTTTTTCTTTGCACCGGTAATATTTGCCGCAGCCCGATGGCTGAGGCGCTTTTCCGCCACGCCGTGAAGGGGCGCGGCGATTTCCGCGTGCTGTCGGCGGGCATTGGCGCGCTGGATGGCGATCCCCCGTCGCATTATTCCGTGCTGGCGATGCGCGAGATCGGCATTGATATTTCGAAGCAACGCAGTCGCATGCTCACGGGCGAACTCGTGCGCTCGGCGGATTATATTTTTGGCATGACGCACGGCCATGTGGATACGGTGAATTTGCTGTATCCGAAGGCGCAGGAAAAAACGTTTTTGCTGCGCGAATTTGACGACACGCTGGAGCCTTACGAAAAAGACATCAGCGATCCAATCGGCAGTTCGTATCCGATATATGTGGATTGCCGCGACCAGATCGAACAAGGCGTCGCCACGATTTTAAATTTTATGGAACAACAACATATTTTGTCTGCCGCTCAAAATGAAACTTCGGCCAAGTCTGTGAACTTCGCGATCGGCGCGGATCACGGCGGCTTCGATCTCAAAGAAGCGCTCAAGGCACATCTGCAAGCGCGCGGCCTGACCGTCAAAGATTTTGGCGCGCACACCAAAGATCCGGCGGATGATTATCCGGATTTCGCGCAACCCGCCGCCGAAGCCGTGGCCGATGGCAGCGCGGAACTCGGTTTGCTCTGCTGCACCAGCGGCGTGGGTATTTGCATCACGGCCAACAAATATGCCGGCGTCCGCGCCGGTCAGGCCGAAGACGAAGAAGACGCGCGTTTGATGCGCCAACACAACGGCGCGAACGTCCTGTGTTTGAGCGGTAAAAAGACTTCGCTCGAAGCCGCGAAGAAAATTCTCGATGCGTTCATCAGCGCAAAATTTGAAGGCGGACGTCACGAGCGTCGCGTGTTGAAAATGGACGCGAAGTTCGCGCCCGCCACGTTGCGCCTGCGCAATGTGGATCCCGAAGTCGCCAACTTCATCGAACACGAACGCGCGCGTCAGCAGGAAAATATTGAATTGATCGCGTCGGAAAATTTCACCAGCCCGGCAGTCATGGAAGCGCAAGGTTCCGTGCTCACGAACAAATACGCCGAAGGTTATCCGAAGAAGCGTTGGTATGGCGGCTGCGAAAACGTGGACAGCATCGAGCAGTTGGCGATTGATCGCGCGAAGAAAATTTTTGGCGCCGAACACGCGAACGTCCAGCCGCACTCCGGTTCCGGCGCTAACATGGCGGTTTATTTTTCCGTGCTGAAACCCGGTGACAAGATGTTGACGATGGATTTGAGCCACGGGGGCCATTTGACGCACGGCAACAAGGCGAATTTCAGCGGCAAGTTTTTCGAGATCGTTCACTACGGCGTGAACAAGGAAACTGAGCGGATTGATTACGACCAGATCGCAGCAATGGCGCGCGAACACAAGCCGAAGATGATCACCATCGGTGCGAGTGCGTATCCGCGCATCATCGATTTCAAACGCATGGGCGAAATCGCACGCGAAGTCGGCTCGTATCTGCTCGCGGACATCGCGCACATCGCCGGTCTCGTCGCGGCGGGAATTCATCCCAGCCCGATGGAACACGCGGATTTCGTGACAACCACGACGCATAAAACATTGCGCGGCCCGCGCGGCGGTTTGATTTTGTGCCGCGAAAAATTTGCGAAGGATATTGATTCCAATATTTTTCCCGGCATCCAAGGCGGACCGCTCGAACACGTCATCGCCGCGAAAGCGGTTTGTTTCCACGAAGCGTTGCAACCGGCGTTCAAAACGTATCAGCAACAGATCGTCACCAACGCCGCCGCGCTCGCCGACGGCATGAAACGCAACGGTTACCGCCTCATCAGCGGCGGCACGGACAATCACTTGATGCTCGTGGACGTGGGCGCGAAAAATTTGACGGGCAAAGACTGCCAGATCGCGCTCGACGAAGCCGGCATCACGACGAACAAGAACACGATTCCATTCGAAACGCGTTCACCGTTCCAAGCCAGCGGCATCCGTCTCGGCACGCCCGCGGTCACGACGCGCGGCATGAAGGAAACCGAAATGGCGGCGATCGCCGACATGATTTCCGAAGTGTTGCTCGACCTGAAAAACGTCGAAGCCGCGCATAAAGTCCGCGCCCGCGTGCGCGAACTCACGGCGAAATTCCCGCTGCCGTATTGAGCGGCGGGATGGCGGTTTGTGGGTCAACTGTATGTTAGGCCGCAATGATCATGTTGCACACCACCTTGGCATACAAATATGTGATGACAATGGCTATGGTCGCATTCGTTAACCACTATGCGCCGCGATTGAATTTACCCATTGATGTTCCGATCAAAGATCGGGACATTCATAAACTAGGATGCACGCCACCAGAATACAGCACGAACGGGACTGTTTTTTTGGGCGGATTTCAAATCGGAAAATATTCATTTGGATTTCAGGACGGATTTATAAATAGATCGAGCGGCATTTTTAAGCCCTATTTCGTGATCACTGAGTTGGAGGATGATGGGTTGGCCTCCTTTGGCATTCCTCTGTTATATCCTAGAGAATCTTCTGTTTCAGTCATGCAAAGGGCTTCGCAGATGAAATATGCGGTCAATACTAACGATCTTTATCGAATGGCCACGAATTATCTGGTTGCGCTTGAAATAAATCAAAAGCCCTTTGAAAAAACCAGGCCGCTCACACTTTTATCAACCGTCTATCATTCACCTCGAGGATTGGTTCCTAGTCCAATTATGGCAGCTTGCTGGGGAGAATCTGCCCTTCGAGACCCCGGCAGCAATGGTTTCGCGTTTTTAATCTCCTCTGTCACTGGTGAATTATTGGAGATGAATGTAGGCAATGCTTCAACCTGTAAGGGACTGCCATTAATCAAGGGTGAAGACTTGAATAAACTTCTGGCGATATCGGATGATGAATTCTTGAAATATTCAGATTTGGAACGGAGTAATTGTCTGGTTCGCTTCACCGGTTTACATTGTTCAGACTTGCATTGTCCTGGCGGGATTGAGGCGCCATCTTCTCAAGCAGCCAATGCTGTTTTTAACGTGCGAACTAATGGCAACTTTGCGCCAAAGTAAAAACTGTGAGGGAATCCTATAAAATGCCGTTTAGTTTCAAATTTGTAGGACGACAAATGATTCGTTGAGACTACTTCTGACTTCCCCCTTGAACCGGCTGATTTTATTCACAAGAATCGTTTCGTGTTCGCTCGCATCGGTAAAATTTTTCGTCAGCCAGCCGCAGCGTCAGGCAGCGAAATACCTCTAGGTATTTCCGTCGTCGCACAAGCTAAAGCTTTCTTCTTTGCCTGATTTCGGCGAGTCCGAAAGCGGTGTCGCCGCTCCGCTCTGCCACCGCACTCCATGACGCAAGCAGCATGCTCGGCGCGTCATTTTGTTTGAATCATTTGGTTGCAAGCCATGGCAGTGCGCACGGAGTGACGCGTCCTGCCAGCGCCACATTGCGGTTTGCGAGCTTGAAGTTTGAATGTTCTCTGGTGCCGGGATGTTGGACGCTTGCAGCTTCTCTCGTTGTTTGCTTGACCTTGTGAAATTATTCACAAGAATCATTTCGTGTTCGCTCGCATCGGCAAAATCTTAGTCATCGTCACGCTCGTGGCGACGACGGGCGCACACTGGGCGTTGCTGCAATCCGTCGCGTGGACGACGATGCTCGCGGATAATCTGCGCACCCAGTCGGTCGCGGAAGCCGTTACGCAAACGTTTGACGGCGACCATCCGTGTCCGCTCTGCCGCGCCATCGCCGCCGGGAAAAAATCCGAATCAAAAACAGAAATCACCATCTCCGCGCAAAAATTAGAATATCCGCCGATGTCAGCGCAGGACACTTTGATCTCGCCACGATTGTTTAAAGCTTTTTAACCGGTAAACATCTTTGCCGAATCGCTTCCGCAAAAACCGCTCTTGCCACCGCCGCGTCCGCTGTTCGTTTGATTTCTCTGTCGACTACGGATGATTTTTTCAAGTGGGTGGCACAGGCGTCTCGTCTGTAAACTCCGGCGTCCCGCCGGATTTCGTTGGTGGCTAACATTGTTTTTGGAACGCGCAGTTCGGAAGCCATTCATGCCATAAACGGTTTTGGGCGGCATGCCCGAAACAACCGGCCGGAGGCCTGTGCCACCCAGCCCATAGTGAAATCATCTCATAAAATAGTCCCTTTTATTTGAGCGTCGTCCTGTGGCGATAGCTCACAACTTTGAATCTTGAAAATGAAGAATATAAATTATTTAACTTTGTCAGTTTTGGCAGTAGTTGGTGTTCAGTCGGCGATGGCGTGCGATATTTGTTCCGTTTATTCCGCAAATGAAGCGCAAGGTGGCGGCAAAGGTTTTTTTGCCGGCACAGCGGAACAGTTCACGGAGTTCGGCACCTTGCAGGACGATGGTCACGCGGTGGCGGGGCACGGCGAATATATTCACAGTTTGGTGGCGCAGATTTTCGCCGGCTACAACTTCAACAAATACGTCGGCGTGCAATTGAACGTGCCGTTTATTTATCGCGGTTATGGTTCGGACCTGATGCACGCGAGCGTTGCTGGCATTGGCGATGCGTCGTTGGTCGGTAATTTCCGATTATTCCAAAGATCGGCAACCGACTGGACGTTCGCCTGGAACGCGCTGGGCGGAATTAAATTGCCGACGGGCGATTCGAGCAAATTGAATACGCCCGATTCCGCATTGCCCGACGGCATCGGCGGACACGACATCGCGTTGGGTTCCGGCTCGGTGGATGGCTTGGTCGGCACGGGTTTTTCCGCGCGCTGGAAAAAGCTTTTTCTGAACGCGCAGATGCAATACGCGATCCGTAGCGAAGGTTCGTTTCAACATCAATACGCGAACGATTGGACGTGGTCGGGCGGGCCGGGAGTTTATCTGGTTTTGAACGATAATTACACGCTCGCGCTCCAAGCTGTGGTGTCGGGCGAGAGTAAGGGCGCCGATACTTTTGCCGGTGTGTCGGACGAAGATTCGGCGGAAACAATCGTGTATCTCGGCCCGCAAATCAGTTTTACTTGGTCGGATGAATTGAGTGCGAATCTCGGCGCGGATTTGCCCGTGAGCCGCGCCAATACCGGCGAACAAGTTGTGCCGGATTATCGGATTCATACGGCGTTTACGTGGAAATTCTAAACAAATTAAAATGACAACCGGTTCCCAAAAATGGAGCGGCGAGCGGCTATTTTTCGCCACTGCCGTCGTGCTGGCTTTGATTTTGGGAACCGGTTTGTGCTTTCTGCTCGTGGCGGTGAACAAACACGAAGAAGGGCAGACCAAATCAACGGACAGCGCGGACATTGTGCCGATCGCGCCCGATCACCCACGGCAGCTGATTGATTTTTCTTTGACGGATCGCACCGGTCGCACGGTTACGCGGGCGGAACTCGATGGGAGATTTTTGGTGGTGGATTTTCTGTTCACCAGTTGCTCATTGACGTGTCCGGTGGTGAATAAACACATGGCCGAAATCCAGCAGCTCACGACGAACCGGACCGACGTAAAACTGGTTTCGCTCACGGTGGATCCGCGCAGCGACACGGTGGAGGTGCTGGCCGAATACGGTTTGAAATTTGGTGCGGACACAAACCGCTGGCTTTTACTGACCGGCGATAAAGCTCAGTTACACCAATTGATCGCTACGAGTTTTTTGAATGCGGATCTGGATGATCCGTTCACCTACATGCCGGGAAATTTTTCGCACACAGACCGCATCGCCGTGGTGGATGTGCAGGGCAGGGTGCAGGCTTACTTTGATGGTTTGGATGAAAATGTCGCGGCGGCGGTCGTTGCGGAAATTGCGCGTTTACGAAAATAATTTTTATGAAATATCTGATGGGTTTTTGTGGTTTGTCATTGGCGGCGTTGCTGATTTATTTCTTTTCCGCAACGCTAGTCACGGCGGATGACGCGACGGTAAAAATCTATTCGGCGCGCGGCATCGTTGAACAGATTGCCGCTGACCGTCATCAAGCCATCATCAAACACGAGGCGATTCCCGGTTATATGATGGGCATGACGATGGATTTTTCCGTCAAAAACACCAATGAACTCAAGGCAATCGTGCCCGACGATGAAATCACGTTCAAGCTCGTCGTCGGCGAAAAAGATAGTTGGATCGAGAGTGTTCAGTTTGTTTCGCATCATATCAATACGACGACGAATAAGACCGTAAACATTCCCGCGGCGGACTTTGATTTGAAACCGGGCGACCTTTTGCCGGACGGCGAATTGACTTCCGAAGCGGGTAAACCAATTCGCTTCTCCGATTTTCGCGGTCGGGTGGTGGCGTTCACCTTCTTTTTTACGCGTTGTCCGCTGCCGGATTTTTGTCCGCGCATGGATCGGAATTTTTCGGATGCGCGGCAATTGCTCTTGAACAATCCCTACGCGCCGACGAACTGGCAATTTCTTTCCATCTCGTTCGATCCCAGTTTTGACACGCCGGAAATTTTATCCAATTACGCGCAATTATATCGCAACGACAACGCGGGCCGCTGGCTGTTTGCCGCGGCCTCAACCAACGTGCTGGCGACTATCGCGCCGCGCCTCGACCTGATCGTCATGCACGAAGGCGCGAGCATTTCGCACAATTTGCGCACGGTTGTGCTCGATCCGCAAGGCCGCATCGCACGGCAATTCGACGGCAATAATTGGACGCCGCAAGCGCTGGCCGAGGCGATGTTGCAAGCGGCGACGAAGAAATAAAATGCGTTTCCCAAGCGGCACCGGTTTTGACAACCGGGTGAATTCGATTAGCTTATTGGCTCGGATTTTTCCACTGCCATGAATTTGAACGAACAGATGACGCGATTGGCCAAGCAAGCCAAAGCAGCGTCGCGCGAACTCGCCAAGCTGACCACGGCGGAGAAAAATACCTGCCTGCTCGCCATGGCTGATGCGCTGGAGAAAAATGCCGTCGCGCTCAAGGAAGCCAACGCGCTCGACATGGAATTCGGCGCGGCCAGTGGCTTGTCCGCCGCGATGCTCGACCGCCTTCAGCTCGACGATAAACGCATTGCCGGCATGGCGAAAGGCCTGCGCGAAGTCGCGGCGTTGCCTGATCCCGTGGGCCGAATTTTGGACGAACGCATCCGCCCGAACGGACTTAAACTGAAAAAAATCTCCACGCCCATCGGCGTCGTCGTCATCATTTACGAGTCGCGCCCGAACGTCACCGCCGACGCCGCGAGCCTGTGTTTCAAATCCGGCAACGCGACCATTTTACGTGGCGGCAAAGAAGCGTTGAACTCGAATCGGCTTATCGCGCAAACGATGATCGAGGCGGGCAAACGGGCGCATCAAAATTTTCCCGAGCACGCGATCCAAGTCGTGCCGGTGCCTGACCGCGAGGCGATCCCCATTTTGCTTTCGCTCACGCAATACGTGGATCTCTGCATGCCGCGCGGTGGCGAAAGTCTCATTCGCGCGGTGGCCGATTGCAGCAAAGTGCCGGTCATCAAACATTACAAAGGTGTCTGCCACGTTTTTGTGGATGCGGCAGCTGATTTGAAAATGGCCGGTGACATCGTGATGAACGCCAAAGTCCAACGTCCCGCCGTGTGCAACGCGATGGAAACGTTGCTCGTGGATAAAGCCGTGGCCGAAACCTTTCTCCCGCCGCTGGCACAGCGGCTCGCCGAAAAACATGTCGAGTTACGGGGCGATGCGGAAAGTTTCGCCGCGATCGAAAAACTAAAGATTCAAAACTTAAAACTTAAAACTGCCGTGGAACAAGATTGGTTCACGGAATACGGTGATTACGTTTTGAATATCCGCGTCGTGGAGGGTGTGTCCGCTGCGATCGAGCACATCAATTTTTACGGTTCCGCGCACTCGGACAGCATCGTCACGAAAAACGAAACGCGCGCGAAACAATTTCTCGCCGAAGTGGATTCGGCGGCGGTTTATTGGAATGCCTCCACGCGTTTTACCGACGGTGGCGAATTCGGTATGGGCGCGGAAATCGGCATCAGCACCGACAAAATCGGCGCGCGCGGCCCGATGGGTTTGGACGAATTGACCAGCTACAAATGGCTCGGCATCGGCACTGGACAGATACGGAACTAAAATGGCCCTGGATGAAACCCGAATTGAACCCAGATAAGATTGTCCGCACATTTCACAGATTAGCGCAGATTTTGGCTTCTTCTGCGAAAATCGGCGACATCTGCGGGCAAATAAAATCCGTGTTTCATCCGTGTTCAATCCGTGGCTAAAAATTATGACTCCCGCTGAATCAGCAAAATTCATCCGCGAACAACTTCCGGCAAATGGACTCTTTGCCGGCCTCGATTGGCGCACGTCGCCGACGCCGTTTCCATTGGGCGAACCGTTGGCGAAAGAGATCGAATCGCTCGGGCGCGTGCTATTGCAATTTTATCGCGCGGTTAATTTGCTGTATCGCAAGAGCATCGAAGGCAAGCAGCCGGAATGGGTTGCGCGCTGGCTTGATCTTGGCAAACCGGCGGAGTTGATCGAACTGCAACGCTCGCTCGCCTTCAAAAACGAAGTGCCGCGCGTGATCCGCCCCGATATTTTGGTGACGGAAAATGGCATCAGCATCACGGAATTGGATTCCGTCCCCGGCGGCATCGGCCTGACGGCGTGGTTGGGGAAAACGTATTCCGAAGCCAGCATCCAGAATCCAGCAACAAAAGTGATCGGCGGCGCGGATGGCATGATTCGCGGGTTTGAATCTATTTTCGGCGATGCGAAAAATATTCACATCGTCGTTTCGGAAGAAGCTGCGACTTATAAGCCGGAAATGGCGTGGCTGGCAGAACAGTTAAATCAAAAGGGCGGCGCGACCTTCAACCTTCAACCTTCAACCTTCAACCAATTTGCCGACGGTGACGCCGTTTATCGCTTCTTTGAATTGTTTGATCTTAAAAACGTTGCGAATTCCAAACGGATTTTTGAACTCGCGGCGGAAAAGAAAATCCGTTTGACGCCGCCGCCGAAACCGATTTTTGAGGAGAAGATGTTGTTTGCGCTGTTTTGGAATCGCAATCTGCAACCGTTCTGGCGGCAGGAACTGGGCGAAGGTTTTTTGGCGCGGTTGAAAAAAGTGATTCCTTACACCTGGCTGGTGGATCCGACGCCGCTGCCGCCGCACGCGGCGATTCCGGAATTGAATCTGACCGACTGGCGACAGCTCAAAGCGATGTCGCAAAAAGAGCGCGATTTGATTTTGAAAGTTTCTGGCTTTTCGGAAAACGCGTGGGGCGCGCGCGGCGTATTTCTCGGCAGCGATTTGCCGTTGGAAGAGTGGAGCCCGGCGGTGGATGCGGCGCTCGCCAATTTTGAAACGTCGCCGAGCGTGCTGCAGCGTTTTCATAAACCGACGTTGGTGGACGCGCCATGGTTTGATTTTGCGAAGAACGAACTGGTGCCGATGAAAGGGCGGGCGCGGTTGTGTCCGTATTATTTTGTGGCGGGCGAGAATGACGCGGCGCGGCCGACGCTCGGCGGCGTGCTGGCGACGATTGTGCCGGCGGATAAAAAAATCGTCCACGGCATGAGCGATGCGGTGATCGCGCCATGTTCCGTGTGAGATTTTGCGGAAGGAAAAGTGGAGCCAGCTGCCAGGATTGAACTGGCGACCGACGGTTTACAAAACCGTTGCTCTACCGCTGAGCTAAGCTGGCAAAATTCTAAATTTAACGCGGCGCAGAGGATGCCCCACGCGAGGAGCGTTGGCAATCGGTAAAAAATGGCAGCTCGGATCCTTTTGCGCGGGCCAGGGGCGAGTGGGGATAGTGCGCGGCGTCATCTGCGCCGGGTTGATGGCGTCCGCTTATTTTTTGAAAATAAATTGGACAACGACCACAGCGGCGAGGATTTTCTAAATCCATGCGCAAAAAATATCCTCAAGTTCTGCTGGCTCTCGGCTGGTATGATTATCGGTTGCATAAGGGGATTGAAAATTACGCGCAGGAGCATGGCTGGCATTTATCAACCGATTTGGCCCGGGAAAAAGTGATTCCTTGGGGCTGGGATGGCGACGGAATTCTGGCTTGGCTGGGCGCGGGCGATGATTTAGCGGACTTCGTGGTGCAAGCGCACAAGCCGACGGTGGATTTCAGTTTTCGCCGGCCGCAATTAAAATTTACCCGCGTGCTGGAAGACACTACCGCGGCGGCGCAATTGGTGGCGAATCACTTTAGCTCGCGCGGCTTTCGAAATTTTTCTTTTTACAGTGATATCGAAAATTGGATTTACCTCGAACGCGGTCGCGCGTTTTCGAAAATTCTCAAGGTCGCCGGTCATGCCAGCGGTTGGTTGAATTGGCAAACCTCGCGGGCGTATCGCATGGATCGCCAGGCGTGGAAACGCAAGCGCGAGTGGTTGGCGGCGGAATTAAAACGTCTGCCCAAACCGGTGGGGATTTTTGCGGCGAGCGATAGTTTGGCGTTGGAATTACTGGAGACATGTGCCGCTTCCGGCATGGTCGTGCCCGACGAAGTGGCGATCGTGGGGGCGGGAAATTCGCTGTTGGCGGTGGAGGCGATGCACACGCCGATTTCCAGCGTCGATACGAATCTCGAAGCCTTGGGTTATCGTGGCGCGGAAGAATTGGATCGCTTGATGCGGCGGAAAGTGATCCGGCCCGACCCGGTCCGGATCGCCCCAGCGCGTTTGATTGTGCGTAAAAGCAGCGATTTGATCGCCGTGAATCATCCGGGCGTGGCGCGCGGGTTGCGCTTCATGTGGGATCATTGTCACGAGTCGATTGGCGTGGATGATCTGGCGAACGCGGCCGCGATGTCGCGGCGCAGTTTTCATCAGGCGTTCACCGAGCAGCTTGGCCGCACGCCCGGAGCGGAACTGCAACATGTCCGGCTGGAACGGGCAAAACGGCTGTTGACCGAGACCGATGAAAAAATTGAGCTGATTGCCCGGCAGTGCGGCTATCAAAGTTCCAATACATTTTGGATCGCCTTCCGGCATGTCACCGGCCTGACGCCAAAAAAATTCCGGCTGCAAGCCGCCTGAGCGGTCCGATTTTCCGCCCGCCTAAACTTCAATCTTTTTTGCCTAAAGTAGAGAGGCGCATGAAATCTGTCTGTCATAAGATTGATTCAATTCTCATGTGTAAAAAATTGTGTGCCGCGGGCGTTTGGCTGTTCATTTTGGCCAGTGTGAAATTTGCCTCCGCGCAATTATTGAGTGTAGACATCAATAAAAGCCAATCGCCACGGCCCGATGATACGGCTCCGGGATTTGTCGGCTGGTATGATATCGGCAGCGGTCAGTCGGCGACGCATACCTTCACAAATTTAAGTTACACGTTGGATCCGGACACCGGTCTGGCCACCGCGACTAATATCAGTAGTGTCATTACCTGCACCTTGGCCCAAACGGTTCCGGCCACCGGCAGCTCCGGTTCCAGCTTGCAGGCGAACTGGTTGAATAAAAACGGCAACACCACCAGCACGGATCCCAACGCGGGTTATCGGTTGTCGGGCGACGGGGTTTGGGTGGTGAATACCGTCACGGGTCAACCTTACACCAACGGTAGCGCTCTGAGCCTGACGCTTTCCGGCGTGTCCGCCGGGGTGCACACGATCACGACCTATCACAACGATATTTGGGGCACTAACTCGGGGCAAACGTGGATCAATCCGGCCAATCCCATCATGAGCCGTTGCATCATCAGCGCCAACGGCCTGCCGCTGTTCACCAACTTGCCGACGTATGCGGTGACCAATGATAATCAATGCGGTTTTGCGTTTTTCACGGTCACCAACAGTTATGACGGACAGCCGATCGTGTTGAATTTTAATCCGGATCACAGCAGCTATTTGGATTTTGTGATTCTCAATGGCTTTGAAATTGATCGCCCCAGCGCGCCCGGCACTACGGCCATCGCGCTTTCGCCCGCGCCGAGTGATGAGCATGTTTTTGCCAGCAACGATGTGCCGTTACCGGGCATGACCAACGCGGGTTATCTCGCCTTGCAATGGCAGCCCGCCGGCTTTGCGATTTCCAATTACGTTTATTTCGGCACAAGTAGTAATGCCGTGTGGAATGCCACCTCGACGGCCGCTGAATTCAAAACGAATAACGCGGTGATCGCCAATACGACTAATTCATTTTTCGTAACTAACTTGAACAGCGCCCTGACGTATTTCTGGCGGGTGGATCAATTAGACACCGCCAACGGCGTCACCCATCTGGCCAAAGGACCAGTCTGGGAATTTCGCACGCGCCATCTGGCGTTTCCGGGCGCGGAAGGTTATGGCCGCTGGTCGCGCGGCGGTCGCGGCGGCGTGGTCATGGAGGTGACCAACTTAAATGACAGCGGGCCGGGCAGTTATCGCGCGGCGATTTCTGCGAGTGGCCCGCGCACCGTAGTGTTCCAAGTATCGGGCCTGATTCGCCTGCAATCACAGTGTATTATCGGCAATGGCTATTTGACAATTGCCGGTCAGACCGCGCCGGGCGATGGCATTTGCATCGCCAATTGGCGCGCGGGCATGAGCGGGCCGAACGACGTTATCCTGCGTTTCATGCGGTTCCGCGTGGGCGACCTCGCGCAACAATCCATGGACGCCATGAGCCCGGGCAGCGCGACGCATACGATTATCGATCATTGTTCGTCGAGCTGGTCGTTGGATGTCGCGTGCAATTCTTTGCAGAGTGGCGCCGTGGGCAGTCAGTCCGCGATGACCAGTTATCAACGCAATATTATTTCCGAGCCGCTACGCTTTTCCTATCACTACAATGACACCGAACGCGCGGCGAATGGTTGCACCAACTGTTATCAACCCCACGCCTTTGCCGCTTCCATCAGCGGCGAAATCGGCAGCTATCATCACAACCTCATCGCGCATTCCACGGATCGAAATTGGTCGCTGGCGGGCGGCTTGGATCAAAGCAGTCACTACGCCGGCTCGCTCGATATCCGAAACAATGTGGTTTTCAACTGGACGGCGCGCACGACCGATGGCGGTGTGGAACGTTGTAACTACGTGAATAATTACTACAAACCGTATCTCGCCAATAACCCGGTGAAATGGCTGCTAAAGCTGGACTCGATCAATACCAATTGGGGAACGGAAGTGTATTACATGACCGGCAATGTCATGCAAAGCACCGCTTACTTTACAAATAACTGGATGACGGGCTCGTTTAATAATGGACTACCGTTGACCGGTTTAATCGTAACGAATGCGGAAATTTTTCCGTCCTATGTCACGACGCAAACGGCCAGCAATGCTTATAAAATGGTGCTCTCCGATGTCGGCTGTAATCTGCCGGTAGCGGATTTGATTGATCGTCGCGTCATCGGCGAGACGCTGGATGGCACCACGCATTACGAGGGCACCAATGGCCCGACTTATACGATCAATGGTTTCTTGCAGGACTCGGCGGGTTCGGATTATCCCGGCATGATTGATTCCCAAACCGATGTTCACGATTACTCGCCGATCCTGGGTGCGGCCAATTACTCGCCGAATTACCCTTGGTCCGCCTACGCCACTTATAATGCAACCATCGATTCGGATCACGACGGTTTGCCTGATTGGTGGGAACTATTGCAGGGCACGAATCCCAATTCTGCGCCGGGTGATTTTTCGGACAGCAATGCCGATCCCGACGGCGATGGTTATTCAAACCTCGAAACTTATTTGAACTGGCTGGCGAACCTCCACGTTGACTGCAATCGCAACTCGCAGGTGGATGTGGATTTGACGCCGTTCACGCGAGGCTTCACGAATCTCGCGCCCGTCTATGCGGTTTCAAATCCAACCAATGGCACGGTCGCATTACTGTCCGGCGGCCGGATCGCGCGGTTCACGCCGACCGCGAGTTTTTATGGACTCGGCGGATTTCAATTCAAAGTGACGGATAACTCGGGATTCGCTTACACGAATACGATTGGCATCCACGTTCGCGCTTATCCACAATCGCAATTGGCATTTTCAGTTTCCGGTGGCGTGCCGCAATTGCAGGTGGGCGGTGAAAGTGGCTTTTACTTCCTGCTGCAATCCTCGGTCGACTTGGTGAACTGGACGACTTGGACCAATACCACCACGGCGGCGTTACCAAAAAATTTCACGCCGCCGGGATTTTCGAATGCGTCCGCTCGGTTCTATCGCGCGGTTTCGGTGCAATAAATAACTTTTTTGATATGAATAAAAAAACTATCTCCGCTGCCCGCCGACACCTTTTCCTGACCGCTGTTTTTACCCTCGCGGTGCTGTCCGGTTCCTTCGTCCGTGCGCAATCGTGGATCGCGCCCGCATTGCCAAAAATCCCGGATGGAATTTTCAACATCACCAATTACGGCGCGATTGGCGACGGCGTGGCGACCAACACTTCGGCCATTCAAGCTGCGATCGCGGCCGCGAGTCAGGCGGGCGGTGGCACAGTGGAAGTTCCGGCGGGGATTTATTTGAGCGGACCTTTGCGCCTGGCCAGCCGCATCAATTTGCGCGTGAACGGCACGTTGCGCATGTTGCCGTTGGCGCAATATCCGGGCGGCACCATCGCGCCGGCTAATTTCATCGGCGGCTCTAGCCTGCACGATGTAGCCATCAGCGGCACCGGCACGATTGATGGCCAAGGCAGTCCATGGTGGCCTTACGCCAAAACGCCGGGCGCAAAACGTCCGCGAATGATTGCCCTTTCGGGTTGTGAACGCGTTTTGGTGGAAAATGTTTTGCTGACGAATTCGCCGATGTTTCATATCGCCATCAATGGCAAGGCGACCGATGTGACGGTGCGCGGCGTCACTATTCGCGCCAATGCGTCGACCGATCACGTGAATCCCAGCCACAACACCGATGCGTGCGATGTCAGTGGCCACCGCATTTTGATCCAGGACTGCGATGTCAGTGTGGGCGATGATAATTTTACCTGTGGCGGCAACACGTCGGATGTGCTCATCACCAACTGCACTTATGGCTTTGGCCACGGCGTTTCCATCGGCAGTCCGACATCTGGCGGCGTCTCAAATTTCACCGTCGTGAATTGCACGTTCAACCAGACCGAGTCCGGCATCCGTATCAAATCTGACCGCGACCGCGGCGGCTTTTTGCACAACATTTCTTACCTCAATCTCCACATGACCAACGTCGGTTGTCCGATTTTGATCTACGCTTCCTACATGACCACGGAGCGGAAATTTCGTTCACTCAACGAACTGACGCCCGCGATTGCCGCAACGTATCCCAGCAACGAGATCACCGGCAAAACGCCGATTTATCGCGACCTTACCTTCAGCAACATTACCGCGACCGTGTCCGCCGGGCGGCGGGCGGGATTGATATGGGGTTTGCCCGAAATGAACGTCAGCAATGTTCTCTTGCAGCAAATCCATATCACCGCCGATAAACCATTCGGCATTTATGACGCGCAAAACGTCCGTTTAGTGAATTCAAAAATCATCACGCCCGCGGGCGTGGAGAATTTATCCAGCACCAATGCATCGATTGAAATCGTTAATCCGTGACTCACGGCTTCGCCCACGGACGGAACAAGATTAAAAATAATCTACCCCCTCAAAAATTGCTTGTCGGAGCCAGCGGAACACAGCAAGGTTGGTCATGCCCAAAAAACATCCCCGCGTGCTCCTGGCTTTAGGCTGGTATGAACCACGTTTGCACATGGGGATTGCCAAGTTTGCCTTGGAGGCCGGCTGGCATTTGTGCGCGGATGTGACCAAGGAAAAAGTGATTCCGTGGGGCTGGGAAGGGGACGGCATTCTGGCCTGGCTGGGCGCCAATGAAGAGCTGGCGCGCTTCGTGGTGGAAGCTAAATTGCCGACGGTGGATTTTAGTCGGCGGCGGCCCGAACTGCCGTTTCCCCGCGTATTGATTGATGATTCGGCGGCTGGCCAATTGGTCACGGAACATTTTCTGGTGCACGGCTTTCGTCATTTCATGTATTACAGCGCGCAGGATAATTGGGCGTTTGAGCGGCGCGGCGAGATGTTTACGGAAACGCTGAAAAAGGCCGGACATGACTGCACTTGGATTCGTTGGCATCAATCATCGGCGTATTCCACCGGTCACCTGCAGTGGAGCGACAAGCGCCGCTGGCTGGCTCACGAGTTAAAGAAAGCGCCGAAACCGCTGGCCGTTTTCGCCGCCACCGACGATCACGCGCTCGAAGTCGTGGAAGTCTGCGAAACCATCAAACTTTCCGTGCCCGAACAAGTCGGCGTGGTCGGCGTGGACAATTCCCTGATGGCGGTGGATGCGATGGCCACCCCGATTTCCAGCATTGATCAAAATTTTTCCGCCCTCGGTTATCGTGGGGCCGAGTTGTTGAACCAACTGATGCGGGGTAAATCGCGGGCCCTGAAAACGATTCTTATACCGCCCACCGGATTGATTCCCCGTAAGAGTAGTGACTTGTTGGCCATCAACCATGACGGCCTGGCGCGCTGCTTGCGCCATATTTGGGAGAACTATCAAAAGCCGATTGGCATTGACGATTTGGCGAAAATTGCCGCCTTGTCGCGCGCCGGTTTGTTTAAAGCCTTTGTCAAAAAAATCGGTCGCACACCCGGCAATGAACTACTGCGGGTGCGCATGGAAAATGCCAAGCGGCTGCTCGCCCAACCGCAAATGAAAATGGCTGAGATCGCCGAATTATGCGGCTACCAAAACCCGAACAGTTTTTGGATTGCGTTCAAGCAAGCCACCGGCCGGTCGCCGCGGCAGTATCAAAAGCAGTTCTGCATCTAGGCGGATGGCGGGGTTTAGGCCGATTTCGAAAGGTAGACTATTTTCATAAAACAATAGACTCTGGCCGGATGTTTTCTTCAAAGGGGCGTGATAAAGTTTGGCGATCCCAAAAATTGAATGAAGACTTTTATCACTTCTCGTCCCCCCAGGAATTCTTCCGCCAGCCCGTTGGGGTTCACCCTGATCGAATTGCTGGTCGTCATCGCCATCATTGCCATTCTGGCGGCGATGTTGTTACCCGCTTTAGCCAAGGCCAAAACGAAAGCGCAAACCATCGGTTGCGTTAGCAATTTAAAGCAGCTTGGTTTGGCGGAAATACTTTATGCGGGTGATTTTCAGGATTTTTTCGCCCCGAACCCGGATGGCGCGGGCGGCCCCGCGGCCTACGGAACCACGACGGCGTATGCGTGCTGGACGGCGGGTAACATGTCGAGTTCGACGGATAGCACGAATACGGCTTTGATGGTTGATCCGGCTTACGCCGGGTTTGGTTCGCTGGGGCCCTTTACAAAAAATGCCGGGATTTATCATTGTCCGGCTGATAAAACCGTCAATGCCGCTGGGTTACCGAAAGTCCGTTCATATTCCTGCAATGCTTATATCGCCCCGCACACGATTAATGATGCTAACGGCAGTATTAGCTATGGCATCAGTCAAAATGGTTTTGAGAACTATCCCAAGACCACCAGTTTTAAAAAGCTCTCCCCCTCGGATGGCATTGTTTTCACTGAAGAACGTTTGGTTCCGGTAGCGAGTGATCCTTATTCTTCCTGCCTTAATGACGGCTGGTTTTGGGCTTCGACGCCGGGTTCGACGACGATTCTCGATTTGCCGCAGATTGCCCATGGCGGTTTCGTAACGGTGAATTCCTTCGGTGATGGTCATGCGGAAACTCACAAATGGCTGACGACTTACTTTAAAACGTGCGCCCAAAAATCCAGCTCCCTCGGAAATGCCGGCAAAGACATCCTCTGGGTCAATAGCCATTGCTCACAGTAGTAACGAGAAAATCCACCCGCCGTTTAATCCGTTAAAGACCTGAATTATTTCGACTCGGACAACCCCAAAACAAAATGAAAACGAACGTGAAAAATATATCGGCCCTGCGCCGCGCAAGGTTCTTGATCCACCGCCTGTTAATCTGTGCGCCGCTGGCATTAGTTGCCCCGTTGACGGCCAGTGCGCAGCAATCGGTGTTCAATGATACTTTTAGCAGCAGCACGGTCAGCAAAATCAGCACGCCCGGCGGCACGCCCACGGCTTCCTTTACGAGCTATGACTTTGGCGCCCCCAAAGCCATTTCGACTTTGGCTTCGGTGGGGACGGTGATCACCCCCGGACGATTGGCCTTGGGAATGTTAGCCACTTCGTCCGCTTATATCGAAGGGCAGGCGATCTTCACGGCGCATCCGGTTACTTTGGCTATTCCGGGAGATACCATTGAGGTTCAATCTATTTTCACGGCGACAACTAATTTATTTACCGGCGTAGCTTCCGACACGATGACGCTGGGTTTGTTTAACTCCGGCGGATCCGTTCCCTACACCAATCTTTTTAACAACGGCTTTGTTTCAACGACCACCACCGCCGCCTTAGGGGGCGTTCAGAACTGGCTCGGTTACCGGAGCGATCTGGCCTACGGCGGCTCGACCGCGGGCGCTGGTATTTCGGCCAATTCTTCCACCTTCAGCCGCCCCGCGCAAAATCAGGGCAACAACCTGAATCAAGTGTTGATTCAGACGGGTAGCGGTGGCTCGCTTAACGGGGTTAATCTCGGCCAGAATGCCAATACCATCGCCCCCCTGACGATTGGCAGCCAATACACGTTGGATTTCAAGATTGCTTTGCAAACGAATGGCAGTCTGGCCATCACGCACACCCTTTACGTTGGCGTGGGAACCGGTGGCACGGTTTTGGCGACCAATAACGCCACCGCCGCGGGCGCGAATATCCTGACCACTAATTTTGATGCGCTCTGTCTCGGCGGCAAGCGCACGGGAAGTGTCGTCACGACCAACTACATCAACCAAATCCTGGTCACCTTCACCAGTTCGAATCAAGCCGGCCCTTATTTTAATGTGCTTTCCAGCGGCGATCCTTGTGCCGGTGGCGTGGACATTACTTTGAACGGATCGGTGACGACCAACGCTTATTTGCTTTATACTAACGGCGTTTACAATGGGCAGTCTTTGGCGGGCACCGGAGCGGCCCTTGATTTCGGCACCCAGACTTCCCCGGCGATCTACACCGTAATCGCTAGTAATACGGTCACCGCCAGCACGGGGCCGATGTATGACAGTGCCAGTGTTTTCGCGCCCGGGGTAACGATCGCGCTCCAGCCCAACCCAGCCACTGTAGTTAGCAATCTACCGACTTCGTTTTCAGTGACCGCCATCGGCGCCAGCTTGAGTTATCAATGGTATAAAAATGGAGTGCCGCTGACGAACAGCGCTAATATTTCCGGGGCGCAAACGGCGAACTTGAAATTTGCGGCGGCCGGGGCGGGCGACGCGGCGACTTCGCTTACTGGCTATACGGTGGTAGCGCAAACTCCTTGCGGCAACTTAGTCACTTCGACACCGCCGGTGTCGTTGACTTTGACGGCACCGCGCAATCTGATCTGGGCTGGTGGCAATCCGATCACCGACTGGAACTACACCGATCAGGAATTTACGCTCGCCGGTTCGCCGACGGCTTTTGCGCCGGGCGACAATACAACTTTCAACGATACTTCGTCTTACCAATCCGTGACGATCTCCAACGATCTCACCTCGTCCTTGGTTTCAGTAGTGGGCACCAGGAGTTACACTTTTAGCGGACCCAATAAGCTCGCCGGGGTTTCCAGCGTGGCAGTGGGCGGTTCGGCCACCCTGACCCTCCTTAACAATAATAGTTATACTGGCGGCACGATTGTTAGCAATGGTGCGACGCTGGCGATCGGTGATGGCTCTTCGATTAAAGGTTCACTGACGGGCACCGTAACGGTTAACTCGGGTGGGAATCTTAATTATAGTTCTACGTCGGCTTTGATAACCGGCACTTTAAATATCTTGAACGGTTTTGCTGGCAGCGGAACGGTTAATTTCAATGATGCCGCCGGGGCTACTTATGCCACCGCCGCAAGTATTGTGATCAATAGTAACTTTAACGGCACGATCAATATTAACGGCTTCACCGCGCTGCATGCCAGCAGTGGCAATGCCGGTTATGCGCTCGGCAATGGCAGCACGATTAATGCGCTGGGCGACAACGGTAACTCTACCGCCCCGCAGATCTGGCTGGATCCATCGGCCACCGCTTATAATAACACCTTTAATATTGCGGGCACGGGGTGGGAAGGCGCCTCGCCTTATACCGGTGCCTTACGCGTGTTCAACTGCACCGTCAACGGCCCGATCAACCTGCTGGCGAATGCTCGCATTGGCGGGACCATTAATGGGGCGACCATTCAGAGTGTTATCGCTGGTCCTTATCAGCTTGAGGTCTGGGGCAATACTAACTCGTTTGTGTTGATCACGGGGCCGACGAATGGCTTGCCCCAAGCCTATGCTTCAACCTTGATCACTGCCGGTTCGATCCAAGCGGCCAATAGCAACGCAATCAGCACCGGCCCATTGACTTTAGACTCCGGTGGCGATCTGCGCCTCTTTGGCAATAATCTTACGGTGGCAAATCTAGCGAGCATCAATTCGGGCCAGATTCTATTGATTGAAGGTCCGCGGGTTCGCAATCTGAATACGACCAACGCGGCCACGTTGACGGTTGGGACGGATAACAGCAGCACGACGTTCGCGGGCACCTTCTCGGATGGCGCGGCGGCGGCGTTCGGATTGACCAAAGTCGGTAGCGGCACGCTGACGCTGACGGGAATCAGCACGAACACGGGCGCGATAACGGTTAATGGCGGCATCTTGGCACTGTCCGGCTCAGCTTCCTTTGGCAAGGCCACTCAAATCATTGCCAACAGCGGCGGGTTCTATGATGTCACCGGCGCGGGCGGCACGTTGACCCTCAATAGTGGTCAAACCCTTCGGGGCAACGGCGGCATGGTTAGCGGCGCTCTCGTTGCGGCCAGCGGTTCAACGGTGGCTCCGGGACTCCCCCTGGGAACCCTGACCGTTTCTGGCAACGCCACGGTCAACGGTATTTACCGCGTAAATCTGAATCGCACTAATGCGCCAAGTAACTGTAGTCAGTTGACCTCCGCGGGTGGTTCCATCACCTACAGCGGTGCGACGTTGAGCGTGACCAATCTCGGTCCGAAGTTGCAGGCGGGGGACTTCTTCCAATTATTCCCCAGCGCGACGGCCGGGTTCAGTGCCGTGACCTTGCCGACCAATGATGTGCCAAACAATGCCGTGTATAACTGGAATAACACCGTTTCAGTGGATGGCCGGATCACGATAGCCAGTGTGTCGTTCATTGTTAATACCGCTCCGACCAATCTTGTGACCAGCGTTACCAATGGATCACTGACGTTGAGCTGGCCGGTTGATCATACGGGTTGGACCCTTCAGTCCCAGACGAATTCACTTAGCAAAGGCCTGGGCACCAATTGGACCGATGTCGTCGGCAGCGCGGCCACAAATCGGGTGATCATTCCCATTGTTTCCACTAACGGCAGCGTGTTTTTCCGGATGAAATATTGAGGGTTCAATCGTTAGACCGTGGCGGGCAACCAGTGATGGTTGCCCGCCCTGTTTTAAGAGGTATTTGTGACGTTTGTCTCCCAGCACATTAGCCAGCGCGAAAAATATTCGTCTGGGACGTTCTATTCATTGATTCGTTCGATGCTGCTGGGTTGGGTCGCGGTCGCCGCTTTTTTGCCGTCTACAGGCCGGGCTTTGACTTCGTGGACGCTTTCTATCAACACGAATAATATCATCGTAGTCACTAACTCCCTCTACGGCGCGTTGGGGGATGGGATTTTTACGAACACGGTTGCCTTTCAAGCCGCCATCAATGCGGCGGCCAGCGGCGGCAGCACGAACGGACTGCGGGGCGGCTTGGTGGAAATTCCGGCGGGAACATTTCTTTGCGGTCCGCTCACGCTGAAAAGCAATGTCCGGTTGCAACTAGACCAAGGTGCGATTGTTCGTTTGTTGAATTACAATTCCTATCCGGGTGCGCCGACCAATGTGACATCCTTTATCACCGCTACTAGTTTGACCAACCTCGCCGTCACCGGCTTGGGCATGTTTGACGGTCAAGGTTCGCCGTGGTGGCCCGGCTACGCAACCAATAGTCGTCCGGTAATTCTCTATTTTTCCAGTTGCTCCAAAGTGTGGTTGCAAGATTTTACCAGCAGCAATCCGCCGGTGGCGCATATTGCGATCAAAGGTGCTAACGCGGGAAACATCAATGTTATCGGTATCAAATTATTTGCCCCCGATTCTGCTGATGCGGTGAATCCTTCACATAATACCGACGGCGTGGATTTCGCCGAGACGAACGCGCTGTTTCAAGACTGCGTCATCAGCACCGGCGACGACAATATTGCCATCGGCAGCAGCGGCTCGGTTTCCAAAGATATAGTCGTGACCAATTGTTTCTTTGGTTATGGCCACGGACTTAGTATCGGTAGTTACACGTCCGGCGGCGTTTCTAATTTGACCGCGATCAACTGCACGTTCAGTAACACGGGTAACGGGATCAAGATCAAGTCCCAGCGTAATCGCGGCGGCGTGGTTCAGAATCTGAACTATTACAACCTCACGATGACTAATGTCGGTTGGCCGATCCAGTTTTATTCCTATTACGAATTTGGCTTGGGCACGTTGACAACGGTGACGCCGGGATTTGCGGCCATCACGGCTTTTACCAACGCAAATCCGATGCCTTACAGCCCGCCGATTTATCGCAACATCATCATCAGCAACCTGACCGCCAACGTGCTGAACGGTCGTCCGCCGTTGATGATCTGGGGCTTGCCCGATTATCCGATTTCCAATGTCGTGTTCCAAGCGGTCAAGCTCATCTCCAGTTCCACCAGCCCATCGGGAATTTACAACGCGACTAACATCCAATTCGTTGATTGCTCGCTGCCCGTGCCCGCTGGGAAGAAGACAGTTCAAGTGTGGAATGCTGACCTCACCTTCACCAACAGCGCAGCGTCGACTAATCTCTATATGCTCGATGGCCTGACGACGAACGGCATCGGCAACACGTTGCAGTTCGCCAATGCCACGGCCACCGTGGCGAACACCAACGCCATCGCCGGTGGCGCCATAACCTTGGTAAATAGCACGTTCACCGTGAGTAATAATTTAACCCTGACTCTGACCACGCCGTTGAATTTTATACTCGGAACCAATCCGGCGACGTTGGTGATCAAAGGTAATTTAGCGTCCGGTGGCAGCGTGAACCTCGCGGCCGGTGCTGGGTTTACGAATGGCAGTTATACCTTGATAACTTACACGGGAAGTTTCAGTGGCAGCTTGCCCGCTTTGGGGATAACGCCGGTCGGCTACAACTATTCGCTCAACGCGAATACGCCCGGCCAGATTCAACTTGCGGTGACCTTATTGGCACCCACCAATCTGGTAGCGACCGCGAGTAACCTACTCATCAATCTGAAATGGAATTCGGTCAACGGTGCGACGAGTTATAATCTGAAGCGCGGTCCGGCGAGTGGAAATTATCCGACGACCTTCAGCGGTTTAGTGGCGACCAATTTCAGCGATGCCAACGTGACGAATGCGATGAGTTATTTCTATGTCGTCACCGCCACGGGCGCAGGCGGCGAAAGTTCCAATTCGGCGACTGCGACTGCGCTTCCGTTGCCGTCTAATCAGCCGGCGACTATTACCGCGCAAATCTCCGGCGGTCAGTTGCAGCTGGCGTGGCCGCAAGATCATCTCGGCTGGCGTTTGCAAACCCAAACCAATCAGCTTACGGCTGGCCTCGGCACTAATTGGGTTACCGTGCCGGGTTCAACCAACTCCATGTTCGCGAGTTTTTTTATCAGCCCAATAAATGCTTCGACTTTTTTTCGGCTCGTCTATCCTTAAAATAATTACCACGCACCCAATCTTTTTATGAAACGCTCATTACTAAATTATTTTTCCGCGAGCATCATCACGTTGCTTGCCAGCGTCGGCGGACAACTTCACGCCGCTGATGTTGCGCCCAGCTCGGATTATAAAATTAAAATCGTTCTCATCGGCGACTCCACGATGACCGATAGCGCGGGTTGGGGACTGGGGTTTAAACAATTTCTTGATCCCGACAAAGTTGAGTTGATCAATGCTTCGCAAGGCGGACGCAGCTCGCTGAGTTTTATGCGCGAAGGGCGTTGGACGAATGCGCTGGCGCTCAAGGCGGATTATTATTTGATTCAATTTGGGCATAACAATCAGCCCGGAAAACCGGGGCGATCCACGGATATGCCGACGTTCATTGCCAACATGAAACAATACGTGGATGACGCGCGGGCGATTGGCGCGACGCCGATTTTGGTCACGCCTTTGACACGGCGGCAGTGGGATAAGGAAAATCCGGGCAAAATTAAATCCACGCTGGAACCGTATGCCCAGGATGTCCGCGACATCGCGGTGGAGAAAAATGTTTTGCTGGTGGATTTGCACGCTCGGAGCATTGCGTTGTGCGAATCATTGGGACCGAAAAAATGTTTGGAATTTAGCCCGACCAAAAAGGACACGAATGGCGTCGTCGTTTTTGACGGCACGCATCTGAATTCGAAAGGCCATGTGTTGATGGCGCGCTTGGTGGTCGAAGAATTACGGAAAGTCGTGCCCGCCCTCGCCCCTGTTTTGCTCGCCGAGCCGATCAACGCCAATCCGGTCGCGCGCGAAGCCCGTTTCGATGCCGTGGTTTCCGCCGATGGTTCCGGCACGCACACGACGATTCAAGCCGCCCTCGCCGCCGCGCCGGACAACGGCACCAACTGGTTCAACATTCTCGTCAAGCCCGGCGTGTATCAAGGCCAGTTCATGATTCCGAAATCAAAGACCCATGTGCGGATCGTGGGCGAAGAAATGGCGAACACGATTTTGACCTGGCCGTTCAATGTCAACGAACCGCAGCCGGGATTGACGTATCAATTTAATCCGGGAATGGTCGTGGCCGCCGATGATTTTAGCGCCGAAAATTTGACCATTCAAAACACGTCGGGCGATCACGGTCAAGCGCTCGCCTTGCGCGTGGACGCCGACCGCGCGGTGTTCACGCATTGCCGTCTGCTCGGCTGGCAAGACACGTTGCTGGTCAATAATGGCCGGCAGTATTTCACCAATTGTTACATCGAAGGTCGCGTGGATTTTATTTACGGTTCCGGCACGGCGGTGTTTGATCACTGCGAAATTCACAGCAAAAATGGCGGCCACATCACCGCGGCCAGCACGCCGCCCGATCATCCGTTCGGCTTTATCTTTTCGAACTGCAAACTGACGGGCGACTCAACCCCGTGGGTTAATCCAACCAATACGACCGCTTCCACGTCGTCAAAGAATGGTCTGGCCGACCTCGGACGTCCTTGGCGTCCCTACGCCAGCGTGGCGTATCTCAACTGCTGGATGGACGACCACATCAAACCGGCCGGCTGGAATAATTGGGGTAAAGTCACTAATGAGATGACCGCGCGTTATTCGGAATATGCCAGCACCGGCCCGGGCGCGAATCCCTCCGCGCGCGTGAAATGGGCACACCAATTGACTGATACTGAAGCGTCCGCCTTGACGGTTGAAAATATTTTACGCGGTTCGGATAACTGGCAACCCGCGGCTGGCCCAGCGAATTGAGGCAACGCAATGAAGGCGAAAGCACATCAGGTAGTTGAATTCAAACGGCACTTATCACCGCGCCGGTTCAAAGGACTTGAACTGGGCGCGGTTGCGGTCACGGCGGATCATGCCGGGATTTCCCGCAGTCTCCAGTTCGTGGCGCAAAATTTTAGACAGCCGATTCAGATCAGCGATCTCGTGACGGTTTCCGGCCTGTCGGTGCGCGGATTCACCAAAGCCTTCAGCCAGCATATCGGCGATACGCCGGGCGCTTACCTGCAACGCACCCGCATCGAACACGCCCAGCGGTTGTTGACGGAGCAGGATTTGAACTTGAAGCAAGTGGCCCAACAATGCGGCTATCGCAGCGAAAATACGTTCTGTGTCGCTTTTCAACGCGCGACGAAAACGTCGCCGAAGAAATTTCAAAGGCAATACTTGCTCGCGCTGTTTCAGCACCACCGAAAAGTTAAAAATCCGACGGACATTCGCGGCTGGTCTAGCCGACGTTTGAAAGTTCGGTGGGGCTGAGTGGTTAAATTTATTTGTTATAAGTTGTATGTTTCTACGTTTTAAAAAAATGGGATGGCCGGGAAAATCTATTTTTACCGGCGCGATTATGTTGGGCGCACTCAGTTCTGGTTTTTCGCAAACCCCGGCGTTTCCCGGTGCCGTTGGTTTTGGCGCGAACGCCACCGGCGGACGAAACGGCACGATTTATCACGTCACGACTTTGGCGGATAGCGGCACGGGATCGTTTCGCGATGCGGTCAGTCACAGCGGGCGTATCATCGTCTTTGATGTCGGCGGCATGGTGACGCTCAACAGCGCCGTCAGTTGTTCCAGTGGCTTGACCATTGCCGGGCAGACCGCGCCCGGCGGTATCTGTTTTAACGCTGGCGAAATCGCTTTTGCCGGTCGCAACAATGACATCTGCCGTTACATTCGCATCCGTCCCGGCAGTGCCACCTCCAGCACGAGTGACGATTGCCTCAGCTTGTATCAAGCGACGAATTGTATTCTCGACCACTGTTCCATTGCGTTTGGTCCGTGGAACAATATTGATGCCGTGACCGCCAATAATATTTCCATCCAAAACTGTATTGATGCGAATCCGATTGGCCAGCAGTTCGGCGCGCATACGGAAAACGTCGGCGCATTTTATGCGTGGACTTATAATATCTTCGCCAATTCGCACAATCGCAATCCGCTCGCCAAGATCAACACCGTCTTCATCAATAACGTGGATTACAATTGTTCGGCCGGTTACACCACCCACACCAGCACGCCGTTCAAGCATGACATTGTGAATAATTATTTTGTCGGCGGACCGGCCTATTCCAGCAGTAGCGATTTTCCGTGGTATCAGGTGGATAAGAACCAGAGCATTTATTACTCGGGCAATTATTCGGACGTGAACGAAAATAGCACGCTCGATGGCAGTGCTACCACCCCGTATTGGTATCAGGGAACCGGCACGGTTTTGAGCACGCCCTGGTCGTCGTGGACAACGGTCATTCCCACTGTGAGTGCCGCGCTCGCGTGGCGTTACGATGTTTCCGCGGCCGGTGCCTTTCCGCGCGACGACGTGGATTCGCTCCTCATCAGCCAGGTCAAAACGTTGGGCAGCGGCACCACCGGCACGGGCGCGGGCACGGCGGGGCCGGCGGGTGGACTTTACACGAGCCAAACGCAAACCGGTTTGAGCAACAATGGCTACGGCACGACCGTGGGGGGCACCGCACCGCCGAATTTCAGCGGCGACGGCATCGCGGATTATTGGAAGCTTGCGAACGGTTTAAATACGAACACCGCGTATCCGCTGACCAACACCCTCAACGGTTATTCGTTACTGGAAAATTATCTTAACTATCTTGCGGCGCCGCATTCGGTCACGCAAACGAACACGCCGGTCGACCTCAACCTGACGCCATTCACCACCGGTTTTTCGGCAAGCGCAACCTTCAGTTTGAGCAATGCCACCAACGGCACGATTAGCTTAATCAACAGCACCAACGCCCATTTTGTGCCGACGGCGAACTTCACCGGCACGGGCGGATTTTCCTTCACCGTCACCGAAGGCACTTATGCCTTGAGCGCGGTCGTGACCGTGTGTGTTACGCCCGTGGCGCCGCCGACGAGCGCGGTGGTTTTCAACGGCGCGATGGTCGTCGTGACGACCAATGCCACCGCGATTCCGATCATCCCGCCGTCCAATCTCACGTGGCAAGGCGACGGCACGGTGAATGCCTGGAACACCACCGCCTCCAACTGGCTGAACGGGGCGGGCCTCGCCACGTTTAAAACCGGCGATGTCGTGACGTTCGATGACACGGGCTCGCTTTCGCCGGCCGTCAACTTGACGACTTCGGTTTCGCCCGGCGCGATTTTATTCAACGATAATCAAAACTACACGTTGGCTGGCAGCGGGGCGTTGAGCGGTTCCGGCACGTTCAGCAAAACCGGTTCCGGCACGGTGAACATCACCACGACGAACAGCGGTTTCTCCGGACCGATCAACCTGGGCGGCGGCACGGTGAATCTTGGTTCCGGCACCACCATCGGTTCCGGGCCCGTTAATTTAAGCGGCGGCGCGACTTTGAGTTTGGCTGCCAGCAGTGTGGCGATCATCATTTCGGGAACCGTCACCGTTCCCGCTGGCAACAATGTGAACCTCACTTCCGGCTATGTCGCGAACGGTGGTTACGGCAACTTCATCAGCGGCGATACGACCAGTGTGCTTAATTTTAACGGCAGTCAAAGCTTCGGCAGTTTGAGCAGCAGCCAGTTCGATAGTTTTAATGGCACGCTCAACCTCGTCTCCGGCTTCATCCGTTTTTCCGCCAATAGCAGCGGCAATACTTACGGCTCGTTGCATCCCAACTTCATCATCAACGGCACGCTCCAACCGCGCAATGCCGGGAACACCGTCGTCCTCGGTGGCTTGAATGGCTCCGGCCAGCTCGCCGGACCGCAATCTAACTCGGGCACGGGCAGCACGGTTTATAACGTCGGCGGCAAAAATTTGGATTCGATTTACAACGGCGTCATCACCAGCAACTCGGCGGTGGCGGGCAGTTTGGTTTGCTTGAATAAAGTCGGCACGGGCGCGCAAACCTTGAATGGCAATAATACCTTCACGGGCACGAACGCGGTCATCGCCGGATCGCTGTTTCTCAACGGCACGAATACCCCGTCGCTCGTTACGGTTTTTTCGGGCGCAACGCTCGGCGGCACGGGCGTTATTACCGGACCGGTCAACGTCCGCAGCGGGGGCGCTTTATCACCCGGCGCGGCCGGCAGCGGCAGTTTTGGCACGCTGACATTGGGCAGCCATCTGACCAACGCTTCGCCGATCCTTAACTTTAATTTATCTGGTTCGCCGGCGGGCGCCAACGACCTCATCAACGTATTCGGCACGCTCGCGTTATCCGGCATGCAGACGTTTAATTTTAATCTGACGCAAAATATTCTCGGCGCGGGCACTTACAGTTTGATCGAAGGCGCCACGAATTCCACGCAGGCGAGCGTGTCGTTCGCCAGCAATTTGCCCGGCAACACGCGCCAAAATATTTCGCTCCTCAGCGCGACGCCTGGTAGTAATCCGTCGTATGTGCGCCTCGCCGTCACTGGCACGGCCGCGAGTCTTGTCTGGCGCGGCACCAACGGCGTGAACTGGGATACGGGCACGGTTAATTGGGCCAACGGTGCCACGCCCGATGTCTATTACAACCTGGACACCGTGCTCTTCGACGATACCGGTTCCAATCCTAGTGGCGTGACCTTGAGCACCGCGCTGACGCCCGCGGCCATCACGGTGAATGCCGCGCAGAATTACGCGTTCGGGGGCGCGGGTGCGCTCGCGGGCGGCGGACCTTTGCTCAAACTCGGCTCCGGCACGTTGACCCTTAACACGATGAATACCAATTACACTGGCAATATCCTAGTCGCGGGCGGCACGCTGGCGGCGAACGTGGCTTCGAGTTTGGGTGGCGGCACGTTGACTATCAGTAATGCGGCCACCGTTTCCATTACCGCCAATGGCACACTGTTCTACGGCGGCACCGTGACGATTCCCGCGAACACCACCGGCACGATCGCTTCCAGCGGGCTCGGCAACGGCTTCTCGGGAAATCTCTTTTCCGGCAACGCTAGCAGCATGTTGAATCTCCTAAGCGGCGTGAGTTTCAGCGGCACGAGTTCGGCGCAGTTCGATAATTTTATCGGCACCCTTAACTTGTCGGCCAATGCGACGCTGCGTTACTCCGCCAACAGCAGCGGCAATACTTACGGTTCGCCCAATTCAATTCTCGTTCTCAACGGCACGTTGCAACCGCGCAATGCCGGCAACACCATTCAGCTCGGCGCTTTCACCGGCTCCGGCACGCTGGCCGGACCGCAGGCGAACGCGGGCGCGGGCGACACGCTTTATGTCATCGGCGGCAATAATACTTCGGCCACTTTTAGCGGCGTGATCAGCAGTAATTCCACCGTGGCCGACAGCGATGTGATCGTGAATAAAATCGGCACCGGCACTTTGACGTTGACCGGCAACAGCACTTACGCCGGCGGCACGACGGTCAGCGCGGGCACGCTGTGCGTTAATAATTCCACGGGCAGCGGCACGGGTTCCGGCGCGCTGGAAGTTTTCGCCGGCGCGACGTTGAGCGGGCAGGGGATCATCGGCAGCGCGACCACGATTGATAACGGCGCGACGTTGGCGCCCGGCAATCCGGGCGGCCGGTTGACCATCACGAACAGCTTGACGTTGAATGACAGTTCGCTGCTGCCCTTTGGTCTCGGCACCAACAGTGACAGCGTGGCTGTCAGCGGTGATCTCGCATTGACCGGACAGTTGAGTGTGACCAATTCCGGCGGCTTCGGCGTCGGGGTTTACCCGTTGTTTACATATGGTGGGAATCTCTCTTGGGGCAATCTCGTGCTCACGACCGCGCCCGCCGGTTACAACTACAGTTTCAACACCAACACGCCCAACGTGGTGCAACTCGTAGTCGCGCCCACCACGCCGCCGAGTTTCGGTCGCACGCTGGCGAGCGGCGCCAATTTAATTTTCAGTGGCAACAACGGCACGCCGTTGGGAAATTATTTTGTGCTGATGACCACCAATCTGACTTTGCCCTTAGCCAGTTGGACGAGCCTGGCGACCAATCAATTTGATGCCGCGGGTAATTTCAGTTTCACCAATGTCGTTGACGCAAATTCAACGTCGATTTTTTATCGGCTGCAAACGCCCTGATTTGATTTTAATAACATGATTCTGATCCCGCAATTTTCTGGCCGCACGCGCTTGGTGGGTATTTTTATCGCCTTCACCGTCGCCGTTTCCAGCGCGTGCGCGGAGGCTTTGCCCGTCGTGGCCACACCGGTCATTCCGACGAATACGCTGAGTCTGGCTGACTTTGGTCGCGGCGATGGTAAAACGTTGAACACGGTGGCATTTGCGCAAGCGTTCGCGGCGCTGACCGCCCACGGCGGCGGCAAACTCATCGTGCCGCCGGGCATTTGGTTGACCGGTCCGATTCGCTTGCGCAGCAATATTGAACTTCACGTTGAGCGCGGTGCGTTGATTCAATTTTCGCGCGATTACGAATTGTATCCGCTCACGGTGACGGATTTGAAAGGCGAAAAAGAAGTGAACAGCACGTCGCCGATCTCCGGTCAGGATTTGGCGAACATCGCGATCACGGGCGGCGGCATCATTGACGGTGGCGGCGATGCTTGGCGGATGATTAAAAAAGACAAATTGTCCGACAACGATTGGAAAGCGTTGCTCAAATCCGGCGGCATGTTGAATGAAAAAGGCGACACTTGGTATCCGACTCGTGAAATCATGACGGGCGGAAAAGCCTTGGAATCATTGCGGAAAAGCGGTTCGCTCAACGTGGCCGACTACGAACCCGTGCATCAAACGTTGCGTCCGAAAATGCTGCGCTTGATCGGCTGTAAAAAAGTTTTGCTCGCGGACGTAACGTTTCAGAATCCGCCGAACTGGACGATGAATCCCGTGTTGTGCGAAGACGTTTCCATTCTCAACGTGCAAGTGCGCAACTCGCCCGCCGCGCAAAACAGCGATGCGTTGGATTTGGAATCCTGCCGCCGCGCAGTCATTCGCGGTTGCATTTTTGACACGGGCGACGACGGCATTTGTCTTAAATCCGGCATGGACGCGGTTGGTCGTCGCATCGGCGCGCCCACGGAGGATGTGCTGATTGAAAAGTGCGTGGTCTATCACGCGCACGGCGGTTTCACCATCGGCAGCGAAATGTCCGGCGGCGTGCGCAACGTCTGGATTCGCGATTGTTTATTCCTCGGCACCGACATTGGTTTGCGTTTCAAAAGCACGCGCGGTCGCGGCGGCGTGGTTGAAAAAATTTACGTTTCCAATATCAACATGATTAACATTCCCGGCGACGCGATTAATTTCAATTTGTATTACGGCGGCAAATCGCCGCTCGACGAGACCGCGGGTGAAAGCAAAAATAATCTCCCGCCCGTGACGGAAGCGACGCCGCAATTCCGCGACATTCACCTCGAAAATATTCTTTGTCGCGGCGCACAAAATGCCATTGTGTTGCAAGGCTTGCCCGAAATGCCGCTCCACAACATCACGCTGAAAAACGTTGCCATCACGTCGCAGCGCGGTGTTTTCGTGACGGACGCGGACGGCATTCGATTTGAAAATGTGTCGGTGGAAAATAAAACCGGCAACGCGCTCACCCAAGTGCGCGTGAAAAATTCCTCGCTGAATCTACGCCCATGAAAGCCCCCGGCAATTTTCGATGGGTCGTCTGCGCGTTGATTTTTTTCTCCGTCGCGATCAATTACATCGACCGCCTGATCATTGGCATTCTCAAAGGTCCGTTGAGCGCGCAGCTGGGCTGGAGCGATCGCGATTACGGCTACATCGCCGCCGCTTTTTCGTTTGCCTACGCGTTCGGCTATTTGATTGGCGGACGAACCATTGATCGTTTGGGCGTCAAACGCGGCCTGCCGATTTTTGTGTTGTGTTGGAGCGTGGCCGCACTGGCGCATGGCTTGTGCGGTTGGATCGGCGTGACGACGCAATTTCGCCTGCACTATCCGTGGTTTTCTGGGGCCGAACACGGAATCATTTGGACGACGCTCGCCTTGCCCATGACGGCGGCCGGTTTTATTTTGGCCCGCATCGGTTTGGGTTTGGCGGAAGGTGGAAATTTTCCGGGCGCGATCAAAACGGTGACCGAATGGTTTCCGGTCAAAGAACGCGCGCTGGCCAACGGCTGGTTCAATACCGGTTCCACCGTAGGCGCCATTCTGTGCCCGATTGGCGTGCCGTGGGTTTTTAATCATTTCGGCTGGCAAATGACTTTTTATCTAACCGGCGCGCTGGGATTTATCTGGCTGGCGGCGTGGCTTTATATTTACGAATCGCCGGAAAAACAAAAGCGACTTTCGCCCGGCGAACTGGCTTACATTCAAAACGGTCAGCCGGCGGAACTGGCGAAAAAAGTCCAGGTGCCGTGGCTGGCGTTACTCCGGTATCGCGCGGTTTGGGCATATCTGGCGGCGAGCATTCTGGCCGCACCCGCTTGGGGATTTTATCAATTCTTCGTGCCTGATTTTCTTTCAAAAAGTTTTCATCTGGAACTGCAAGCCATCGGCTGGTGGACCGCCGCTTTTTTCGCCCTCACGGCCGTCGGTGGCGTGCTGGGCGGCTGGCTGGCGGAAAAGTTTTTAGATCACGGTTACAGTTTGAATGCGGCGCGCAAAGGTTCGCTTTTAATTTGTGCGCTGGCCGTGGTGCCGGTTTTTTGCGCGCCCCTGGTGAGCCACGTTTGGCTGGCCGTGATGATCGTCGGCCTCGCCGGGGCCGCCCATCAAGGTTGGTCGTCCAATCTTTATTGCGTCATCTCCGATACGATGCCGAAGGAAACCATCGGCTCCGTCATCGGTCTCGGTGGTTTTGTTTGTTATTTTACCGGCGGCTTCGTCAACGGGCTGACCGGACATATTTTAGAAAAAACCGGTAATTATATTTCGGTTTTCGCTTACTTCTCCGGCATGTATATTCTCTCGTTAATTTTAATTCAGGTGCTCGTTCCCAAAATCCAATCGGAACCAACTGCATGAATAATACCCTAGCCATCGCGCCCGACCGACCGCCCAAACCGGCGTTGAATTACGCCCATCCGTGGTTGCCGGATCAGGGCGATGGGACGTATGCGAACCCCATTTTTTACGCGGATTATTCGGACCCGGATGTGGTCCGGGTCGGCGAAGATTTTTACCTGACGGCGTCCAGTTTCAACTGCACCCCCGGACTGCCCATTTTGCATTCCAAGGATCTGGTTAATTGGACCATCATCGGTCACGCGCTGAAAAATTTGCCGCATCCGCGCTACGAAAAAGTTCAGCCCGGCTGCGGCGTCTGGGCTCCGTCCCTGCGTTTTCACGCCGGCAAATACTGGATTTTTTATCCCACGCCGGACGAGGGGATTTTCGTCATCACCGCTGATCATCCGGTGGGACCGTGGTCGGAACCGCATTGCATGCAGGCGGGCAAAGGCTTGATTGATCCGTGTCCGCTGTGGGATGACGATGGCCAAGCCTATCTCGTCCACGCCTACGCCGGTTCACGCGCGGGTATAAAACATCAGTTGCGCGTTTGCCCGATGTCACCTGACGGGTCGAAATTGCTCGGCGCGGGCAAAATTATTTTTCATCAACCGGCAGAACATCCGACGGTTGAAGGTCCGAAATTTTTGAAGAAGGACGGTTGGTATTACATCCTTGCGCCCGCGGGTGGCGTCGAAACGGGTTGGCAGTTGGCCCTGCGCTCCAAAAATATTTACGGCCCTTATGAAGGAAAAATCGTCCTCGCGCAGGGCGACACTGATATCAATGGCCCGCATCAAGGTGCGTTGGTGGATACCCCGAATGGCGACTGGTGGTTTTTGCATTTTCAAGACGCTGGATTTTACGGACGCATTGTCCATCTGCAGCCGGTGCGCTGGCAGGATGGCTGGCCCATGATGGGGAAAAATGGCGAGCCCGTGTCGCGTCACGCCAAACCAATTTCTATCCGTGGGCAAAAACCATTGGGGCCGCCCACGAGTGAAGAATTTGCCGGCGACCAACTTGGCCGACAATGGCAATGGCATGCGAATCATCGGGACATTTGGTATGCGCGCTCCCCCGGCCGGCTGCGCCTATATCCGCAGTTGAGCGCGAACAAAAACCTGCAACAATCACCCAATTTGCTGTTGCAAAAAATTCCCGCGCGCGCTTTTACCGTTGAAACATTAATGAAATTCGCTCCGCTCCACGTTGGCGAGCAAGCCGGACTGATTATTGTGGGTGAAACGTTTGCGGCCCTATCATTATACCGGACCGAAAGGGGCAACCGATTGGCCTTTAATCTGAATGGAGTTCAAGAATTTCTTGAGGGTGAGGTGTCGGACGTTATTAAATTGCGGCTGACTTTAAACGATGATGGCCTTTGCGTTTTTAGTTTTGGTATGACCGACGATTTTACCACGATTGCTAAAACATTTGTGGCGCAAAAGGGTAAATGGATCGGCGCCAAAATAGGGTTATATAGCTTGAAGAATTCTGAAGCGGCACCGAGCGGCCATGTGGACTTCGATTATTTTCGGTTCCTATAATATAGGTGGGAGAATCCCGGATGCCCCATTTATGGGGTTATTTGGGACGGTTCCATATTATTTAGAAGTCGTTGTCGTCTAAAATGTTATATTTGTAAAATGTGCTCTGTTTTTATACAAGAAATGAATGGGTGTCCCGTTTTTTGCTTTTGAATTTTGCGGTCGAAATCAAAAGGTAAATATTGAAGGGGGAAAATTGCTTTGAAACTTTCGGCGGGGAGCGGTTTTGATAGTTTGGGACGTTGGCATCATAGCTGCTAAAGTCATTCCATAGCGGGTGCAGCCGGCAATCAAGTGAACAAAAATGTAATTATATCAACCAGCTTGCTGCTTTGTTCTACCGCGAATAAAAAAAGAAAGTTAAAAAAAATGAAAGCAAATAAAAACATCCGTAAGGCAGCTGGCTTCACCTTGGTAGAAATCATGATCGTCGTGGCGATTATCGGTCTGTTGGCCGCGATCGCGATCCCGAACTTCGTGCGCGCTCGTCAAACCTCGCAAACGAATGCTTGCATCAACAACCTCCGCATCATTGACGCGGCGACGCAGCAATGGGCTTTGGAATCCGGCCAGCAGAGCACGGCGCCGGTCACGTCCGCGAACATCGTGGCGTATCTCGGCCGCTCCGGCAGTGTCATGCCGACCTGCCCGCTCGGTAACTCGGCTTACACGCTCACGGTTGTTAGCCAATCGCCGACCTGTCAGAATGCCTCTCCGACTTCGGCGGGCACGCATTACGCGGTTTTGGCGCAATAATCTAAGTTTGTCACCCATCAAGAGCCTGGAGCAATCCAGGCTTTTTTTCTTTGTTCTCAGGCAATTCACGGGGTTTATTTTTGGCATGAGTGATGCTGTTAAAAGAGATTGCGGTTGCAGACGGCAATCTCGTGAACAAAAACGTAATTATATTAAATCCGCCGCCTGCTTTGTTCCGCCGCATCCAGTAAGAAAGGCAAAAAATATGAAACATATTAGAGAACATCCGAGGGCAGGGTTCACGTTGGTGGAAATCATGATTGTGGTGGCCATCATTGGGTTGTTGGCGGCCATCGGGATTCCGAACTTTGTGCGGGCGCGACAAACGTCGCAGACGAATGCATGCATCAATAATCTTCGGGTCATTGATCAAGCCAAGCAGCAATGGGCGCTGGAAACCGGGCAGTTGTCGACCGCCGTGCCGACCTCTACGGATGTCACCCCTTACTTCGGCCGGTCGGGCATGACCATGCCTTCGGAACCAGTGGGGGGCGCTTATAATATTCTGGCGGTCAATACGCCGCCGACGTGCAGCAAGGTGGATACTAATATGCACAACGCGTTTTTACCGTTTTAAACGGGCCTGGCGCATCGCCGACAGATTCAAGCCAGAAGCCCGGGATGAAAATTTCGGGCTTCTGGCTTTTTATTTGCGGGCAAACCCTTTATAAACCCGTCATGTTTCGTCCTCGTTCTCTGGGCTTGTTGCTGGCGTTGGTCACGTTGGTGATCTATTTGCCGGCGACGTCCTATCACTTCATCAACTTCGACGATCCGGATTATGTCAGCAACAATAACGTCGTCCAAAGCGGCTTGACGTGGTGGGGAATCAAATGGGCGTTTACCGGCTCACACGCGAGCAACTGGCATCCGCTGACGTGGATGTCGCACATGCTCGACTGTAATTTGTTTCAGCTCAATCCGGCCGGTCCGCATCTGGTCAACATTTTGTTTCACTCAGCGAATGCGGCATTGCTGTTTTTGTTGGTGTTCCGCTTGACGAAAAAACTCTGGCCAGCGGCCTTCATCGCCGCGCTGTTTGCGTGGCATCCATTACATGTGGAATCAGTGGCATGGGTTTCCGAGCGCAAGGATGTGTTGAGCACTTTTTTTACGCTGCTGACGTTGCTGGCGTATGCGCGTTTTGCGTCCGGACGGGAAGCGGCTCAAGGCTCGCGGCTAGCGGCTGAAAAGGCGTCCGGTAGCATCCCTCAGCCCGCTTCCACCGGCACCAGCTACACGCTCGCTTTGATTTTTTTCACATTGGCGCTGTTAGCCAAGCCGATGCCCGTGACGTTGCCGTTGGTGATGTTACTTTTAGATTACTGGCCCTTGCGACGGGTGACGGCGGACACTTGGAGTGTGGCTAAAATCTTTCGGTTAGTCCTGGAGAAATGGCCTTTCTTCGCGCTCGCGGCCGCGTCGTGCGTCGTCACGTGTCTGGCGCAACACAACGCGTTGAACCCGCTGGCCAATGTGCCGGTCAGTCTTCGATTGGAGAATGCGCTGACAACTTATGGCGCTTATTTGTGGAAAATGATCTGGCCGACGCAACTGGCTGCCTATTACCAATTGCGCGCACCGATCGCACGGGCGCCGATGGCTGAGTCCGCCGTTCTTTTGATCGGTGTTTCCGTGCTCGCGTGGCGGGAACGCAAAAGTGGTCCTTGGCTCGCCGTCGGTTGGCTTTGGTATTTGATCACGCTCTTACCGGTCATCGGCCTCGTGCAAGTCGGTGGCCAGGCGATGGCCGACCGTTATACTTATTTCCCGTTGATCGGTATTTTTATCGCCCTCACCTTTTCCTTTTCGGCTTTAGCGGAAGCTTTCGTTTTTTTGAAAAAATGGCTGGCTGCGGTGGCGGTTATAATTCTCGTTGCGTGCGTGTGCCTGACGGAAAAGCAAATGAGTTACTGGCATGATTCGGAAACGCTTTTCAGCCATTCGATTGAGGTGACGCCGAGTGAGCCGGCCTATCTCTGTGTGGGAAATACATTGACGGATCAGGGAAAAACCCAGGAAGCCCTGACGGAATTGATCATGGCTTGGCGGTTGAACCCCGATTCCGCAATGGCCAACGGCACCATTGCTTACCTTCTGAACGCCCAGGGTAAGACGGCGGCCGCAGCGAAGTATTATGACAAGTCGGTGCATGCCGCCGCCCCGGTGCCGTCCATATTTAAGAACTACGGTATCGTGCTGGTCCTGCTGGGACATTACGACCAAGCGATGGACCAATTTTTGGCGGCGGCAAAGCTGGATCCGTCCTCGGCGGATCCGCATGTGCTGATGGCCAGTCTTTTGCTCCAAACCGGACGCGACGCGGAAGCTATGACGCAACTGCGCCTCGTCTTGCAATTGGATCCGCTAGATTTGCAGACGGCGATTTTCACGGCCAATTTACTCGCGGCGGATGAGTCGCCGCAAGGTCGCAACGGAGCCGAAGCGCTGGCGCTCGCCCAAAAGATTGTCAGCCAAACTGGGAGTCAACAACCCGTCGCGCTCGATGCGTTGGCGATGGCCAATGCGGAACTGGGCCGGTTTGACGAAGCCGTCCGGCTGGAACAAAACGCCATCCAACTCGCCGGCACCAACAGCGCGGCGGATGATTTGATCGTGATGCAAAAGCGTTTGGCCGCGTATCAAAAAAATCAACCATGGCGGGAATCGTTCAAAAGGGCGATGCCAACGCCGCAAAAGCTATCACCCAACTGACGCACTGGTAAAACTTTCAGAAAAATTAAAGTTGCGCGCCTGGATGGTTCCGTTTTTGCTTCAACTAAAGTGAAGTTTTGACTAGCTTGCAGGGCAGGGGCTATCACTCAGGGATACGACATGGGCACTATTTTAAAAACCGACAAGCTGCGCGTCGAATATCGCAGCCGTGAAATGCGTCAGGCAACGAAAATTGCGCTGGCCGGTCTCGACCTTGAAGTTCACGCCGGCGAAGTCTTCGGTTTTCTCGGACCCAATGGCGCTGGCAAAACCACCACGATGAACGTCCTGCTCGGTTTCGTTCAGCCGACCAGCGGCGTCGCCAGCTTGTTTGGGATTGATGTCCGCCAACCTATCGCGCGCCAACGCATCGGCTATCTGCCGGAGCTGACTTACTATTATAAATTTCTTACGGCGGAAGAATTACTCCGGTTCTACGCAAAAATTTTCGGTCTCACGCGCTCCGAAACCGATCAGCGGATTGATCAATTGATGAAGCTCGTCGAACTCGAGCACGCGCGCAAACGTCCGATTCGTTCTTACTCGAAAGGCATGCAACAACGCGTCGGCCTCGCGCAGGCGCTCATCAATAATCCTGATCTGCTCGTGCTCGACGAACCGACCAGCGGGCTTGATCCGGTGGGCCGCATGAAAGTCCGCGAGATCATCCAGCGTTTGAAGGACGAAGGTAAAACCGTTTTCTTTTCGTCGCACGAACTGGGCGAAGTCGAAACCGTTTGCGACCGCGTCGCCATTATCAACCAAGGCGAACTCAAAGCGATTGGCCGCGTGAACGAAATTAAAAAACCGCACCACGCCAATCTCGAACAAGCCTTTCTCGAAATCATCGGCTTTCAAAATTCTTCAACCCAACCCGCGCCATGAAAAATATTATTGCCGTCGCCGGCGTGGTCATCAAAGAACTGTATCGCCGCAAAGATTTTTACGTCCTGTTCATCGTCACCATTTTGATCTGCCTCGTGATGGCCTCGGTCAATATTTTCCACGACGATAAAATTGTCCGCTACTTGAAAGAACTGTGTTTGTTGCTCGTCTGGATTTCGTCGCTGGTCATCGCCGTCACCACGACGGCGCGGCAAATTCCGGCGGAACGCGAAAACCGCACCTTGCTCCCGCTGCTCGCCAAACCGTTGACGCGCACGCAACTCGTCCTCGGAAAATTTCTCGGCTGCTGGGTGGCGTGCGGTCTCACGTTGCTGTGCTTTTACCTTTTCTTTGGCCTGCTGGCGGGCACGCGCGAACATATGTGGCCGGTGCTGAATTATTTTCAGGCGATCATGCTGCATTGGTTCATGCTCGGCATCGTCGTGGCGTTGACGCTGCTCGGCTCGCTGGTTTTTGCCGCGCCGTCATCCAACTCCACGATTTGCTTTGTGATCATTGGCGGTATTTTGCTGGTCGGACGGCATCTGGATCACGTCGCGCTCACCCTGCCGGAACCGACGCGCGCCATTTCGCAGGCCATTTATTTTGCGATTCCGCACCTGGAATTTTTTGACACGCGCGATTTGATCGTCCACAACTGGCCGCTGATCCACTGGGAATTTTGGGGGCTGGCCATTGTTTACGCCCTCGCTTACATCGGGGCTTTTCTGACTGGCGCATGTCTGGTTTTCCGGCGCAAAGCGGTGAACTGAAAAATGAAATCGTCGCGCACATACCTTTTGCTGGTCGTCGCGTTTTTGGTTTTGAGCTTCGGGCTGGCGGCGGATTTGCAACCGCAATTTCGCGAGCTGCGCTGGAGTCGCGCGGACGGTGATGTTTTTGCCGTGCTGCTCGGTGATAGCCGCAAGCTTTTCGCCAACGAATTTTATACGAAGGCGGACGCTTATTATCACAGCGGATTTTACCCGACCATTTTCGACAATAACACCGCGTTCAAAACCGCGCATATGGCGGAGGATACCGGTGCGGTTCACAGTAATAATCATGGCGAGGAAGAAAGTTTCATGGGGCCGCCGATTGATTGGCTGGAAAAGTTCGGACGTAATTTTTTCCCCGACCGCCACACCCATTTGGACGAAGGTGGCCCGGCCGATGATTTGAGCGGCAGCGACAATGTCCGCGAAATTTTGCCGTGGCTGAAATTATCCACCGATCTCGATCCGCAAAATGTGCAGAACTATACCGTGACGGCCTATTGGCTACGCCAACGGATGCATAAAACCGACGAGGCGTATCAGGTTTTATTGGAAGGTTTGCACGCGAATCCCGGCAGTTGCGATATTCTGTTCGAACTCGGCCGACTCT
Organism: Methylacidimicrobium fagopyrum; assembly: GCA_026225255.1. Classification (GTDB taxonomy): domain Bacteria; phylum Verrucomicrobiota; class Verrucomicrobiia; order Limisphaerales; family UBA11358; genus UBA11358. The sequence goes on from JAMFSJ010000033.1 coordinate 52,062, forward strand.
ACGCCGAAAGTTATCACGACACCAATCGCGCCGAAAATGTCTGGGCCGCCGCCGCGCGCAATTGGAAACCGATCAAAGGCGATGACGATACCGCCGCCGCCAATAATTTCATCTACGAAAAAATCGCCACGCAACTGGGTGAGGCCGAACGCACCGCTGACCATCGGCAATCGGCCATTGATTGGTTTGAAAAAGCGCAAAGTGTTTCACGCACGCCGGCAGCGTTGCAGGCGCAGATTGACGATTTGAAACGGAAATTGGCGGGCGCGGCGGAAAGCGCTCCGCCTCCCGGCCTCAAGTCTCAATAATTTCTCCGGGCGCAAATCTTCTTCCGCAGATTTCGCGGTTGAAAAATAAAATCCCGGTCCGCACTGGATGTTTTGATTTTCAATTCGCCGTTTGCTTTAATCTGCGTGATGAAATCGCGTCAGTCCAAAATCAAACGTCACACGCTGGAAACTAAAATTTCCATCGCGTTGAATCTCGACGGCAAAGGGAAATCCAAAATCAATACCGGCATTCCGTTTTTTGATCACATGCTCACCCTGTTCGCCAAACACGCGACGGTGGATTTGGAGCTGCACTGCGACGGCGATCTGGCGGTGGACGCGCATCATACGGTGGAAGATTGCGGCATCGCGCTCGGTCAGGCGTTCGTGCAGGCGTTGGGTGATAAGCGCGGTATCCGCCGCTACGGCCATGGTTTTGATCCGCGCAATCCGTTCACGGGCGAAGCCTATGTGCCGATGGACGAATGCCTCGCGCGTTGCGTCGTGGATTTCAGCGGCCGTCCCCATTTGGTTTGGCGCGGGCTGAATCAATTTTCGCAGAAGAAAATTTCCGACGCCGAAAAAAAACAAGACATGTCGAGCGTGTTTCGTTTTGGTTTGGCGCGCGAATTTTTCCAAGGCTTTACGAACGAAGCACGTTGCAACTTGCATCTGGAATTGCTTTACGGCGACGAACCGCATCACATCGTTGAGGCGTTGTTCAAGGCGTTCGCGCGGGCGGTGGACACGGCGCGGCAACACGACCCGCGCATCGCCGGGCAATTACCGAGCACGAAGGGGAAACTTTAGAAAGTAATCCGGAATTCCACGACGCGGGCGTTCAGGTTTCCTGAAGGAATTTGCCGTAATGTTTTTCTTTGCAATGCGGGCAGATGCCGTGGGTGAAGGTCGCTTCGGAATGGCAGCTGACGTATTGTTCTAATTGTTGCCATTGATCGTGGTCATCGCGAATGGATTTGCAGAAGCCGCAAATCGGCAGCAGGCCGCGCAAAATCCGCAGTTCGGTCTGCGCCGATTCCCAACCGCGAATGGCTTTTTCCAAGGCGGCTTCGCGTTCGCGCAAGGCGGTGACATCCGCCCCGTGGGTGGTGAAGCCCCAGACGCCGCTATCAATGACATCGGGTGTGTAAGTGAAAATAACTTCCCGGGTGACGCCTTGAAAATCCAGCAATCGCCGTTCAAAAGTTTGTTTCTCGCCTTTCAACGCGCTAAGAATATACGGGAGATTTTTTTCATATAACTCCGCCCCGAGCAATTCGAGGATGGTCATGCCGCGCATCTGTTCCGGGGTTTTACCAAACCATTGCCGGTAAGCATCGTTGGAAAAAACGCAAGTTTGGTTGATATCCCAATAAGCCACCATCGCGGAAATATGATTTACCGCCCGAAAGGCAACTTGAGTCGCTTCTGTATTGATCATCATGATTGGCTACAATATATCGGTTTATGGGCTAAATGCTTGCAGCATTTGCAACATAAACGTGTTCTCCCGATGTAAGACCGGGGGTTCGTTTTTTGGATAGGAGGCGGGCGTTCCGATCGTCAGGGACGTTGCCCGCGCAGAGTTTTTCGCCTTTGAAAAGGAAGCCGCGGCGTCAGGTTGCTGGTGGCCGACGCGGTGTGAAACACGGGCGACGTGAAAATTTTATCGGTCAGCGTTGACTTTTCGCGCGGCAAGTGAAACCTTTTCGCAGCGCGCATTCCCTGAATCAAGAGAGCAGGGCAGCCGCCATCAATCTCGTGGCAGAAAAAGACGATTATTTATTGGACCTTTTGGTTGACCTCGGTTTTACCAACGCCGAAGTCGTGGCCAAAGCTCGCGAGGAAGCCAACGCCGCTGGCGTAGGCATCGTGGACTTATTGGTAGCAAACAAAGTCATCCGTCCCGCTGACGTGACGCAGGCAAAGGCCGCGCAATTCGGCGCGGAAGTGGTGAACCTCGCCAACCTGAAAATCGAGGACGACGTCATTTCGCTCGTGCCGCGTGACGTGGCAAAAAAATATCGCGTCATCCCCGTTTACCAATCGGATGGCAAAATCTCCATCGCCATCGCCGATCCTTCCGACCTGAACACCATTGATTCGCTGACGCATTTGTTGCACGCGGAAATTGATCCGAAGGTCGCGTCGGAACCGGACATCGAGCAGGCGCTGAATAAATATTACGGCGGTGAAAAAAAGGCGATGGTGGACGGCAAGTTCAAGGACGTCATCCAAGAACTCACGGAAGACAATGTCGAGATCGCGGATGTAACCGCGATTGCCGATGTCGATTCCGACGCGCCGCTGATTCGCCTGGTGAATCAGATCATCGTGGACGCGTTCAAAATCCGCGCTTCTGATATTCACCTCGAACCGCTCGAGAAAAGATTTCGTCTGCGCTATCGCATTGACGGCATGATGCAAGAGATGAAGTCGCCGCCGAAGCAGTTGCAGGCGTCGATCATCGCGCGTCTGAAAATTCAGGCGGGCATGGTCATCTCCGAACATCGCATTCCGCAGGACGGACGCATCCAATCCAAAGTGGGCAGCAAGCTGATTGACTTGCGCGTTTCCTGCCTCCCGACGAATCACGGCGAAAGTATCGTGATGCGTATCTTAGATAAAGAAGGTCTGAAACTCGGTTTGCCCGAACTCGGATTTCTCGCGGATGATCAGGCGACGTTCGAACGCATCATCGCTTTGCCGGACGGAATTTTGCTCGTGACCGGCCCGACGGGTTCCGGCAAAACGACGACGCTCTATTCCTGTTTGAATTTCATCAATCGGCCTGACCGCAAAATCATCACGGTCGAAGATCCGGTGGAATATGTTTTGGCCGGTATCAATCAGGTGCAGGTGCACGATCTGGTCGGTTTTACTTTTTCGACCGCTTTGCGCGCGATTCTGCGTCAGGCCCCGAACATCGTGATGATCGGGGAAATTCGTGATATCGAAACGGCTTCCATCGCCATCAACGCCTCGCTCACCGGGCATTTGGTATTCTCCACGTTGCACACGAATGACGCGCCCGGTGCCGTCACGCGTTTGGCGGATATCGGCGTGAAACCGTTTTTGATCGCCTCCTCGACGCGCTGTCTGATGGCGCAACGGCTCGTGCGTAAGATTTGCAAAAAGTGCGCCGCGCCGTATGAGATGGACGATTCTGAATTACGCGCGCTTGGTCTCAAGCGTGAAGATGTGAAAAACGCGAACGTGCAAAAAGGGCGCGGTTGTAATAATTGCAACGGCTCGGGCAACCGCGGACGTTTCGGCATCTTTGAAATTTTCGTGGTGGATGACGAAGGTCGCAAATTGATTTACGATCGCGTGCCGACGAATGTGCTCCGCGCCCGTGCCCGCGAAATGGGCATGCGCACGTTGCGCGAAGACGGCATCCGCAAAGTGCTCGCTGGTTTGACGACGGCGGAAGAAGTCATCCGCGCCACAGTCGGTGATGAAGCGTAAAAAATATCGAATGACGAATCCCGAATTTGATATGCTGAACCTAAACCAAATTTTCGCGGATGAAACTCGTCATCCGTCATTCGTCTTTTTTAATTTATAATTCTTATGTCCTACTCGATGTCAGATTTGTTGCAGTTGATGGTGTCCGAAGGCGCGTCCGATTTGCATACGCGCGTCGGCACGGCGCCGACGATTCGTGTGCACGGTATTTTGCACCGCGTCGAAGGCCCCGCCCTCACCCCGGAATCGTCGGAAGAATTGATGCGCAGCATCACATCCGAAGAACACATCCAGGCAGTGCGCGAACGCGGCGGCGCGGATTTCGCCTTCGCGTTCGGTGAAGCGGCACGATTCCGCGTCAGCGTGATGAAAGAAAAGGGGAACTTCGGCATGGTGCTCCGCCAGATTCCCAGCAAGATGCTCACGTTCGAGCAGATCGGTTTGCCGGAATCGGTGAAGGACTTGTTGCACAAGCCGCGCGGTTTGATTCTCGTCACCGGCCCGACGGGTTCCGGTAAATCCACGACGCTCGCGTCGCTGTTGAACATCGTCAATGAAACGCGCGATGAAGTGCATTTGATCACGATTGAAGATCCGATCGAATATTATCACAAGCACAAGAAAGCGCTGGTGACACAGCGCGAAGTCCACGTGGACGTGCCGAATTTTGCGGAAGCCTTGCGCCGCGCCTTGCGCCAGGATCCGGACATGATTCTCGTCGGTGAAATGCGCGATTTGGAAACGATTGAGTCGGCGATTACGGCGGCGGAAACCGGTCACTTAGTTTTCGGCACATTGCATACGACCGGCGCGGCGAAGACCATTGATCGGCTCGTGAACGCGTTCCCGACGCAGCAGCAGGAAATGGTGCGTATCCAGCTTTCAACCGTGTTGCAAGCGGTCATCTCGCAGTTGCTCATTCCGCGTGCGGACAAACCGGGCCGCGTCGCCGCGTTTGAAATCATGATCAACACGCCGTCCATCGCGGCGTTGATTCGCGATAATAAAACGTTCCGTATCCAATCCGATATTCAAACCGGTATGAAGTTCGGCATGGTGACGTTGGATTCCTGGTTGATTGATAAATATGTGAAGGGTTTGATTGCCCGCGAGGAAGTCATCAACAAATCTCAAGATCCGACGACGATCATGGCCAAGTTGCAAGAATTGGATTTGGCAGCGGCAGTGGAACAAGGTCGTCAAAAGAAATAATTTCCCATGTCTGACGAAATTAATAGCCCGTTGTTGTCGCTCATCCGTGAGCAGGGGATGGTGGACGATTTGCAATACGAAGACATCGTTGCCGAGTCTAAGCGTAACTCGACGCCCGTGATTCAGATTTTGCAGGACATGGGCATCATGAAGCTCGATGATATTTTGCAGATCGAAGCCCATGCGTTGGGCACGATTGTCGTTCAATTGAACGATCTGAAAATTTCACCGGAATTGCTCAAGCGCGTTCCGGTCAAACTCGCGCAGACGTATAAATGTCTGCCGGTCGGCATGGATAACGGGGCGTTGCAGATTGCGATGTCAGAGCCGCTCAATCCGGGGCAGGCGGATGAAATTCAATTTGCGGTCAAAGGCGATGTGCAGGTGGTCGTGGCGGATCCGGCGGAAATCGCCAAAGCAATCGAACGGCTTTATGGCCAGGAAGATAGCGGCGAAGGTTTTGCCGACATCTTAAAAGACATTGATCCGGAAAAACTCGCGCGCGAAGTCGAAGACGCCACTGATAATACCAAGGCGGCGGAAGCGTTGGCCAACGAAGTGCCGATCGTGCGTTTCGTGAATCTGGTTTTGCAACAAGCGGTGACGGATCGGGCGAGCGATATTCACTTTGAACCGTTTGAAACGGAATTTCGTATCCGTTATCGCGTGGACGGTGCGCTCTACGAAATGGCGCCGCCGCCCAAAAATCTCGCGTTGCCGGTGACCTCGCGTATCAAGGTCATGGCAAACTTGAACATTTCCGAAAAACGTTTGCCGCAGGACGGACGTATCAGTTTGAACTTGAACGGCAAACAGATTGATTTGCGCGTGAGCACCTTGCCGACCGCGTTCGGCGAGTCGGTCGTGTTGCGCGTGTTGGATCGTTCGTCCGTGAATCTGGAAATCGAGTCGCTCGGTTTTCCGCGCTACATCCACGAATTTGTGACGGACGTGATCAACCGGCCCAACGGCATTTTCGTCGTGACCGGCCCTACTGGTTCCGGCAAAACGACGACGCTGTATTCCTGTTTGCGCCGCGTGAATACGATTGATTCCAAATTGCTCACGGCGGAAGACCCGGTGGAATTTGACATCGAAGGCATCATGCAGGTCGCCATTAACGATGCGGCGGGCATGACGTTCGCCAAAGCGTTGAAATCCTTTTTGCGGCAAGATCCCGATATCATCATGGTGGGTGAAATGCGCGATTTGGAAACGGCGCAGATTTCCATTCAAGCGTCGCTGACCGGTCACTTGGTTTTGAGCACGCTGCACACGAACGATGCGCCCGGCGCGGTGACGCGTTTGATGGATATGGGCGTGGAACCGTTTTTGATTTCCTCGACGATGATGGGTGTGCTCGCACAACGGCTCGTCCGCACGTGTTGCAAAAATTGCCGCACGCCGTTTGAACCGACGGAAGAACAGTTGTCCATGCTCAACCTTTCGCCGCACGATTTGGGTGATAAAGTTTTCCATTACGGCCGCGGCTGTTCCGTTTGCAATGACACCGGTTACAAAGGTCGTAAAGGGATTTACGAACTATTAGTGGTCAACGATGCCATCCGCACCTTGATCAATGAACGCGCCCCGACGGTGGTGTTGCGTCAGAAAGCGGTGGAACTCGGCATGGTGACGTTGCGCGAAGATGGCTTGCGTGGTATTTTCGATGGTGATACAACCATTGAAGAAGTCGTCAAATATACTTGATTGAACCCTTAACTCTTATTCGTTATGGCTAAATATTCTTACGTCGCATTAGACGCCCGTGGCAACGAAACCAAAGGCAGCATCGAGGCCGCCAGCCAGAACGAAGCCATCGGGCGCGTGAAGGACATGCAATTGTTCCCCACGAAAGTAGCCGAGGCGGGTGCGGAAAAATCTTCCGGCAAAAAAGATAAGGCCACCGGCAAAACCGCCAAGCCCAAAGCCAAGGGCAAGAAAAAGGGCGGCGCGGGGAATATCGAGATCAAGATTCCGTTTTTGAGCGGACGGGTGAAACCGAAAGTGTTGACGACTTTTACGCGGCAATTAGCCACGCTCGTGGATGCCGGTCTGCCGCTCTTGCGCGGTCTGCGCGTGTTGGAAAAACAGGAACGTAACGTCACGCTCAAGAATATCATCGGCGACCTCGCGGTTTCCATCGAAGGCGGTAGCACGTTCTCCGAAGCCCTCGCGCAACATCCCAAAGTTTTCAACCGTTTGTTCGTGAACATGGTGAAGGCCGGCGAACTCGGCGGTGTGCTTGAAGTCGTGTTGAAACGTCTCGCGGAATTTTCCGAAAAAGCCCAGAAAATCAAAGGCAAAGTCAAAGCCGCGATGTTTTATCCCGTCGCCGTTTTGATCGTGGCCGTTGGCATCATGATTTTGCTGATGTGCTTCGTGGTGCCAAAATTTAAGGACGTTTTTGCGGGCATGGGTTTCACGCTGCCTTGGTTTACGCGGTTTGTCATGGGCATCAGTGACATGATCAAGAATAACATTTTAGGCACGATGGGCATTGTGGCGCTGTTTGTGATCGCCTTTTTACTCTTCATCAAAACCAAGTTCGGTCTGCATCTTTGGGATAAATTCAAACTGAAAATGCCCGTGCTCGGCCCGGTCGTCAGCAAGGTATCCATCTCGCGTTTCGCGCGCACGTTGGGCACGTTGGTCAGCAGCGGTGTGCCGATTTTGCAGGCGCTCATCATTGTGCGGGAAACCGCGGGTAACGTTATCGTTGCCAACGCGGTCAACAAGATTCATGAAAGCGTGAAAGAAGGCGAAACCATCACTGCGTCGTTGGAAGGTTCCGGCGTCTTCCCGCCGATGGTCGTCAGCATGGTGGACGTCGGCGAACAAACCGGTGCTTTGCCGGAAATGCTCTTGCGTATCGCGGATGACTATGACGAACAGGTGGATAACGCCGTGTCCGCGATGACTTCCTTGCTGGAACCGATCATGATTGTTTTTCTGGCCGTGATCGTCGGCAGTATCGTGATCGCGATGTTCCTGCCCTTGATCCAAATGATCACCAACATGAGCGGTGACGGTGATGGCGGTGGTAGCAAAGAATAAGTCTTTTAACTGCAATTCCGGCGGAAATCCAGAAGCACCATTGACAATTATGCGATTCTGTTGTAAATACATTGTAGTTACATTGCAATGGCAAATTATTCACGGCTGAACCCTTATGGAGTTCGATTGGAATAATGCGCCGTTTGAGTTTGGCTCTTTGACGCATCAGGAAATCGAGGAATCGTTCGAGGATGCTTTTGCCGTGCGGTTGCTACCGGATTCACCAAGATTTGGCGTGCAGACGCGTTTTTTTAATCTTGGCATGTCGGCTGGCAGCCTCGGAATTTTCAGCGTCTATCGCACGAATGGCAAGCAAGTGCGGGTGCTGTTGGCGCGGCCATTCGAGCCGGAAGAACGGTTCTTCTACCAAAAGAAAATGGATCAGACGTTGGGGTGAAAAATAAGTCCTATGGGTCTGATCGGATTTATCAAATCAGCGGGGGAAAACAATAAACGATGCGCACTTTTGCCAATTGGGAAGACGTGCCGCTTTTCGATAGCGAAGAAGCTGAGGTGGAGTTTTGGAACGAGAACCGCCCGGATTTGCGCTTGATGGAAGCGGCCACGGCGGGGAGTGCCGAATCGTCGGAGTCGGTGACAGTGACACTGCGGTTCGATCCGCGGATGTTGGCGCGGATCAAGCGGCTGGCGCGGTCGCGGTATTTGAATTACCAGAGCATGGTCAAACAATGGTTGAGCGAACGGATGGAAGAAGAATTGCGCGATAAATAAAACCCATGAAAATTAAATTTGCAAAGCAAGTCAGTCAACGCCGTCGTGCGTTCACACTGATTGAACTCTTGGTCGTCATTTCCATCATCGCGGTGCTGTCGGCCATCACGATGCCGGTGATGAAGAGTGTTTTCAAAGCCAAGAAGATCAACACTGCCAGGATCGAATTGCAAATGGTCGAATCTGCGCTGGAAAGTTATAAAGCTAAATACGGCGTCTATCCGCCGGGTAATCCTGCTAACACGGTGGTGAATCAGCTTTTCTATGAATTATCCGGCGTCACCAATACTTTCCAAAATAGTATTGCTGGTTATCAAACACTGGATGGTATTAATTTTGTTTCAGCGAACAGTTTTAGCAGCACTTTTGGCGGAGTTGGCGGCATTTTGAATTGTTCCAAAGGCAACGGCGAAGACGTTGTATTAGCCAAGAATTTCCTACCCGGTTTGAAATCTACGCAGGTGACCTCGGCGACCAACGCCGGTTATCCCATTAGTTATCTGGCTACCTCTGTCGGCGGACCCGATGCGAACTACCATCCCGCTTACGCCTTGGGTTTTGGTTTTGAAGGTAACCCGTTTCGTTACGCTTACCCGGGCACAAACAATCCCAATGGGTATGATATATGGGTTCAGCTGGTAATTAATTCCAAAACGAATCTTGTCTGCAACTGGAGTTCGGCAGCGCAAATTAACAGCCCATTACCTTGATTTATGCGGCCAGAAAATACATCTGACTTAGATCATAGCGAGCATTCCTTGCCGGTGGAATGGCACGATTGCACCTGGCAGCCGCCCATCAAATTGTGTCAAGTGGCCGTTCCGCTGCGGTTGACGCTCATAAAACCATTGCCCATGCCGGCCTTTTTACCCCATCCTGCGCGCCGCAAAAACCTATTCAAACTTATGAAAAACAAATCTGCCAGTCCGCGTCGCTTTGAAGCTACGGGCTTTACGCTCATTGAGTTGCTCGTCGTTATTGCCATCATTGGTATCTTGGCCGCGATGATCTTAGCGGTCGTGCCTCAAGTAACCAAAGCGGCTAAGAAAGCCAAGGCGAAGATTGAAGTCTCCGACCTCGTGAACGCCATCCAATCTTATGATGCGGCTTATGGACGTTTTCCAGTTTCAACTAATGCCCAATTCGCCGCAGAAAATCCTGCCGTGAGTCCGGGCGGTGATTTTACCTATGGCGGCACTTTTCAAAATGCAAGCGCCGCTGCAACTTTGGGAAATCCCCTCTACGGGTCAGCGTCGGTGAGCAATGATGAAGTCATCGCCGTTTTGATGGATTACACTAATTATCCCAGTGGCGGTCCCACCATCAATGCGAATTATCAAAAAAATCCCCAGAAGACAGCCTTTCTGAATGCCAAATTGTCGGGTTGGATTCCGGGAACGTCCGGCACACCTTTGCCTGGTGTGGGCAACGATCTGGTTTATCGCGATCCGTGGGGTAATCCTTACCTCATCACGATGGATTTAAATTACGACGACCAATGCGGCGATGTTTATTATTCAAAACAATCGGTTTCGCAAAGCCCGCCAATCAATGGAACTCCTCCTTATTCCCAGATCGGTTTCAATGGTTTGTCCAATCCTAATTCCACGGCTTCTGACAATTTTCTATTTCACGGTAAAGTCATGGTCTGGTCAATGGGGCCGGATGGGAAATTTGATGCGCCTTCTCCGACCATTGCGACTCCGGCCAATGCGGGTTTCAACAAAGATAACATCCTGAGCTGGCAGTGATTTGATGTCGGCGGTATTTTTATGAAAACCATTCGTCGTCCCTCTGCGTTCACTTTGATTGAGTTGCTCGTAGTCATCTCGATCATCGCCATTTTGGCGGCGTTGACCGTGCCGGCATTGAAAAATATTGGCAAGTCAAATTCCCAGACGAGTGCCGCGCGGCAATTGATGGATGACATCGGCCGCGCGCGCCAATACGCCATCAATAACCATTCATCGGTTTATATGGTGTTTGTGCCGACGAATTTTGCCAATACAACTTTTATCAATGGGCTCAATACCATTCCTAATGCCAATGACCGGCAGCTTGCCTTGACCACGGCTACTAATTTGGTAGCCGGCCAGTTGACCGCCTATACTTTTGTATCGCTCGGTAAATTGGGTGACCAGCCGGGACGCCACACTTTCCATTATATTGATTCGTGGAAATATCTCCCGGACGGCACCATGATTTATCCGGTAAAGTTCCAGACCTTGATAAAAGGTCCGACGCTATGGATCCAAAATTATAATCCTGTCGGCACTACCATTTTCAATTTTTCCGTCACCGCCATCCCATTTCCAACCGAGGCTTCACCGGCCATCAGCATGCCTTCCATTCAATTTAATTATCTCGGTCAGGCGATTAACAACAATGTTCCGCGTGATGAATACATCATGCTCGATCAAGGCTACGTCAATTACCCGATTAATCCGGCCAAGATACCCATTCTGAGCGCTTCTTCTACCAGCACCGTCGTGGAAGTTCCGCCGGGCAACGCCACGAATACATCTTATAACATCATTCATATCACGGGATTAACCGGACGAGTCGGACTGGAGTCTTTCTTGTTCAAATGATTCAAGCCATGAAAGATTTAAAGCCATTGCCGATTGCCGATTGCCGATTGCCGATTAAAGCATTATCTGTCGGTCGGCGGTTAGCCGTTGGACGGGTCCCGAATTTTCCCCTAATCGGCAATCGGCAATCGGCAATCAGCAATCGCCATTCCTCCGCCTTCACCTTGGTCGAGATCGCCATCTGTCTGGCCATCATCGGTATTGCGCTCGTGGGCATCATCGGCGTGTTGCCGATCGGATTGAATGCCCAACGTGACTCGCGCGAAGAAACGATCATCAATCAGGATGTCTCGGTATTAATGCCGATCGTCACACAAGGCGCGCGGGGTGCGGATGACTTGACCAATTACGTCTATGCCATCACCAACGTCTGGACGTTTTATAAGGCTGACGGCACGATCAATGGCAACGGCATGAATGGTTACACGGCTAATGGTGTTTCCGTTACCGGGCCATATAATAATGTGCCCCTGACCAACGGTGCCAACATCGTCGGCCTGCTGAGCACGCCAGAATATATTGCGACCAACGGAGTGGCGGCCGCCAATTTGGTCAACTCTGGTTACAGCAATCACATCACTGCCTACATCCGCTCCATGAGCGGACTGGCCTCGGAAAAACCGCCGCAGAACAACGACATTGTGGTGGGCGATTCCTTCACCTATCAAGTCGTAGTCGTCAATGCCCCGGTCGCGATGGATACCAATAGCGTAATATTGAATTCTAGTTCCTTTTCAAGTTACAACCAACAACTTTGGCTCAATCAGCGCGAAGTGCGGATGCTTTATAGATGGCCGCAGTTGCCGAACGGCAAGGTTGGAGTTTTTTCCCAAAACTTCCGCACGACGGTGGCCGGGCAGTTAGTGCAAGACCCGAATAATTTTTACTTTTACTATTATCAACCGCAGTCATTCGGTGTGAACCCCAATTAACACCTATTTGTCGTGAAGAAAACACTATCAGGATGGGCGGTTGCCAATAGCCAATGGCCGATTGAAGAAAAAGCAGCGGCGTGTGCGGTTATTAATGGCCGCTCGGCATCCCAGTCGGCCATCGGCAATGTTCCCGCTCGTTCCGCTTTCTCGCTCGTTGAAATCTTGGTGGTCGTCTCCTTGCTCTCGCTCGTCGTGCTGGTCTTGATGTCGGTGTTCAACAGCACGCAAACGGCCTTCCGCGCGGGCGTCACGCAGACGGATGTTTTGGAAAGCAGCCGCATGGCGATGGGTTTGATCACGGCGGATTTAAAATTGATGGCGGCCGCCGGCGGGACGACGACTAATTTATTCGCCTTAGATAACAATTCCAGTGCGACTTACGCTTCGATCGCTTACGCGCCTTTGACCCAAAGCCTGCCGGGCGAGGCCAATCCCAATACCCAGCGCACCAACCTGCTGAATTATTGTTTCTTTCTGACCAAAAACGGTCTCACGTGGACCGGCATCGGTTATGTCGTAAATCCCACGAACACCACTTTTTATTATCCGCTTTACCGCTATGCCGTTACGACGAACATCAATTCCGCCGGCAGTCTCTACAACGATTTTCTGAACAAAATCTTAACTGGCCAATGGACCAACACGACCCTGACGCATCTGGTGGATGGGGTGGTGGATTTCCGGTTGCACGCGTATGATCCGAATGGCTATCCGTTGACGGCTAATTATCTTCTCCCGCGACAAAACATTGCTTTTGTTAACCCGGCGACGACGGCAAGCGAAGGGGGTTATATTTTTTACAGCAACAGCCTGCCCGCCGCCGTGGAAATCCAAATCGGCGTGCTGGAAGATCGGGTATTGAAACGCGCCCTCTCAATTCCCGTAGCATCGGCCCAGAGCAATTACCTCGCGCAGCAAGTCGGCCATGTCCGCATTTTCCGCCAGCGCGTGACCATCCCGAACGTTGACCGGACTGTTTACCAATGAAACTCCAGAAGCCATTTACGATTGCCGATTGCCGATTGCCGATTGGGGAAAAATCGTCGGCGCGCGCCGCGTCCGTTTCTAATCGTCCCACGGCCCAAGGCATGGCCCTCATCATCACGCTCATCATGCTCGCGGTGACGTTGGTGATGGCGGTAGCGTTCCTCGCGCTTGCCCGCCGCGAACGCGCGGCCGTCAGCACCACGACCGATACGACCACCGCTAATTTTGCCACCAGTGCCGGGCTCGCCGCCGCGCAATCCCAGATCATGGCCAACCTGCTGAACACCAATAGTTTTAAGACTTTGGGCAACGGTCTCTACAATTTCAACCTCATCGTTTCCACCAATTTTATCAATGGCTTTGGATATGATGACGTGTTGGGCACAAACGTAATCAATGTTAATTATAGTTATTCCGATAAAGCCGGTTTTCCGCCACTAACGCCGCCGGAATACCTCCAAAACATTGCCAACCTGCAATTACTGCCCCGCGTGCCCGTGTTCGTCGTCACCAACACGGCCGGCTCCAATGATTTTCGCTACTATCTGGATTTGAACCGTAACGGATTTTTTGAAGACAGCGGCTTTGTGCCGAACGTGGTCAACAATGGCGGCGTGATCACCACCAACGGTTTTATTTCGGCCGTGGGCGACCCGCAATGGATCGGCATGTTGGCGCGGCCCGACACGATGCACTCGCCGAACAATCAATTCGTCTCCCGCTACGCCTTTCTGGCCCAGCCCATTGGCAATACTTTGGACATTAATTTTATCCATAATGAAGGCGCAACGCCCTTGGTCGGCAGTTTTTCTCTAGGCGGCGGGAATTATCGACGCAATCAAGGCGTTGGCGCTTGGGAACTTAATTTGGCTGCGTTTTTTACCGACCTGAATACCAACACTTACGCTTGGGATGCGCCCTCTTACGGCTACAATTTCGCTGGTGGTGGCGTTGGCGTGGGTTTCTCGAATGCGGCAGCCATTTACGCCTACCGGCTGAACGGTGGTGTAAACGTTTCTACCTACACCACGGCGGTTCTGCCGAGCGCGCAAAGCGTATTGAAAAACGCCGCCAATGTTTTTGGCTATGATCGGATTGATGCCTATTCCGACGGGCCGTTGCAAACGTCGAACTCCCTGTCATCGGTATTGCCGGATAACGATTTGAGTGTTATCGCTCAACCGTGGCCGGGAGCCAGTGTCACCAACCGCTATACCGATCTCAGTGAAGACTTGTTTGATTTGAACTCAACTAAAACAACCACGTCTTTAGCCAACCGCCTTATCAATTCTGCGACGAATGCCTCCACCTACGACCGCTACACCTATTACCGGTTGCTCTCGCAATTAGGCACGGACTCCGACCCTGATGCGGGCAAGATGAACCTGAATTATTCCAATGTGCTGATCAATTACGACATCAATGGCGTAGTGACCAACATGACGATCATTCCCGGTGCTGAAACCAATCTGGTGCCGTGGACGGCGACCAATTTCTTCATGGCCGCGGCCGACCGGATGCTGCGCTTTTATACCACCAACTGGTTCACCGCCAATCCATCCAACTATCTGGCGACTTACTACGGGGTCAACACTCAATATCGCTATTCCAATATCAACGATGATTTCGTGACCAATTCCCCGACCGGCTTTGGTTTGACGAACTTTACTTTACTCGGCGTAGTCGGCAATGGCTTCTTGGATTTGACCAATCAGATTCCAGCGTTTGGCATCACGAACATTCCCGTCTATGTCAACGGCCAGTTCGTCTACTCCCCCGCCGTCAACCGCCTCCTGCAAATGGCGGCGAATCTCTACGACGAATCCACGACGAATTTTTATCCCTCCGTCTTCAAGCCGCTATTCGAACAGGATCAAGTGGGTGATGTGTTCATCGTTGGTTTCCGGCAAGTTCGGTCTGTCATCGGCATGAACGATGCCGAGTTGAATGCTCCGTATGATATTTCGCAATTATATGATGCTTTTTCCCATGGTGCGTCACCTGCTCCGATGATTGATTCTGGGGCTGGCATCAACGTCTATGGCGTGCCGTGGATCATTGGGGCGAAAAAAGGTTTTCCGAATTTTAATAAATTTGGGATGCAAAGTATCGTGCAAGCCACCCGCAAGTTGCAGGTTCACCGTTCGTTTATTCCAACGTTAGCGAACCCGGGGACGCCACTGTTTTTGACCAACCAATTGCTGGCCTTCAGTATCAGCAACAACATCAATGCTGAGTGCTGGAATTCTTATGCTAATGCTTACCCGTATCCGGTTCAGGTTTATGCGTTAGATACACTCTCCATGTGGATTACCAATGACGCAGGAGCCCCTGCCACTTTTTTTAATAATTCACAAATCACCAATGGTTTTGTGGTTAATCCGTGGCCGGGCTATAATTCCATTAGTCCAGCCATATCATTTACCAACGCGCTATCAGCCGTGGCTACCTTGCTAACGAACTGTGATTTTTATTTTGGCTCGTCGCCGCCGGGAGTGAGTGGCTTCTATTCAGATTCGCTTGCTTACGGATGGGAGACAAATAGATTTGATTTAAAATTTCCGCATTTCGGTGTGTTGACGACCAATCGGTTGCAGTTGTATATGCTGGATACCTCAGGCCCCCCTGGGTTGAATCATGTCATTGATTACGTGCATTTCGCCGGCCCGCAGCCGGCGCTGGATATTAGTGCGGCCCTTGAGACTAACAATCCAGCAGCCCCGGGATATGGTCCGAACATGTGGAGTCAGGCGGTTGATGCCAACGGTGCGCTTATTGGAATTAAGAGCCAAATACTTGCTTCGGAACAACCTATTACTCCAAACGCTACACTTGCAAACGGCGCGCTTTATTGGGCAAATATTGCAACGAATCAGGCTCAAATAGATGCCTTTGCGGCCTTTATGGGTAAAACACCTCCATATGGCTCCGATCAGTCTGGTGCGACCAACTATGTCGCCCAAGTTCCTTTTACGCCCACAGCCACTATCTCTCAATACACTTCATGGCAGGCGAACGATCCATTGGTGCATTATTTAAGCAGTGACTTGAATTACTTTGGCACGGAAAAAATTAACGGAAACCCTGCGGTTCCGACTGGAGTGCAGGCCCAGTATGGTCAAATTGGCAGCATTGTATATTATCCAGTTTTCAACGCGGTGAATGACCGTTATCAACCGTGGGGCGTGGTTGCACCGGTAAAATATCAAACCACAGGCTATAATTTTACAAATGCCTACAATTTGATTTACAAAGACCCATTAATTTATAATTCCGACAGTTGGGATTTGCCGACGAATGTTTATCCTACCGTCGGCTGGATCGGTCGCGTGCATCGCGGCACGCCGTGGCAGACAGTTTATCTTAAAGCGCATAATATCTTGGATGGCACCCCCGTCGGCACCAATACGTGGTTGGCTTGGACCGGGGATTACGATGCGTTTGATGCGGCCAATAGTGCGCCGTTGCAAGACCGGATGTTGTTTGATCTCTTCACCACGCGTTTTAATGACAATGCGGCACGCGGCACGTTGTCGGTGAACGTAGGCGCGGGCAGTTCTGACCCGTCGTCGGGTCTGGCAGCTTGGTCCGCCTTATTCAGCGGCATGGTGGCAATAACGAATATCGTTCCGTATCAAGTTTTAAGTCTTAATAGAATCCCGACGAACGATTGGTCAATCATCCCGCCCGCGGGTGTGTTTGGGCTGAATTCCTATGTGGGAACTCTGGTGGCGAATATCAATAGTGCGCGCACCAATTTCACCGGTGCTGACGGCGTGAAAGGTTCGTTTGAACACGTGGGCGATATTCTTTCGGCGGTCAAACTGACGGAGCAGTCACCCTATTTGAACCTCAGCAACACCAATCAATTAAGGTATGGCATCAGTGACGAAGCCTACGAATGGTTGCCGCAACAGATGATGGGATTGGTGCGCGAAAGTCACACGCCGCGTTATGTGGTGTATGCTTATGGTCAGGCGTTGCGTCCGGCGGTGAATGGATTGGTGACGAGCGGCAACTATTTTGGCTTGGCCACGAATTATCAAGTCGTGGCGGAAAGTGCCGTGCGCGCCGTCGTCTCCGTGCGGCAGACGGTGACCAGTTCGGCCACCGGCCCGGTAACGAATTACACCACGCAAGTGGAGAATTACACCGTGTTGCCACCGTATTGAGGCCGTAGCCAACGGGCGGTAGCGGCGGTCGATGACCGCCGTGGGGATATTTTGAGAAGCCCGGCGGTCAACCGACCGTCGCCACCAGCAAAATGCTTAGGTAGCGGTTTCGATAGTGGTGAAGCCGGGGGGATTTGGCGGAGATAGCGGGATTTTAACGAGAACAAAGTTATGCGACGTAAAATTTGGATTTCAATAGCGGCATGCTTGCTGTTAGTGACAGCGGCATGGTTGTTGTGGCCGCGCGGCAATGGCGCGGTGCCAAAAGCCAGTGCGCCCGCGTCGCCCGTCGCTGCCGTTGCGCCCGCGACGAATACGGTTGTCGCCGCCAAAAAAGCCAGCCAACTGGCGACGGGCACGAACCGTTTCGCGTTCCGTTTATCGAACACCAAAGCCTCGCTGGTGCAGCTGACTCACAATGCGCACGCGGTCTTGTTGCAGAATGCGTTTCTGGATACGTCGCTGTCGCTGACGGGCTTGGATATTCCGGCAAAATTAAAATCAAACGGTCATCCGGGCGCTTACATCGTGCAGGCGCGCGGGCCGATTGACGCGGCGTTTCGCACGTTGTTGTCGGCGGTGGGCGCGCAGGTCGTTTCTTACATTCCCAACAATGCGTATCTCGTGAACGCCTCGGCGGGAAGCGCGAGTGTGTTGTCGGGCAATGCGCTGGTGCAGGCCGTGTTGCCTTACGAACCGTATTATAAATTGCAACCTTCCTTACTTGGCTTGGTGGTGGAAGATCAACCGTTGCCGCCGGGCACGGGCTTGACGTTGGGTTTGTTCGGGCTGAATGGAATGACTCCGGAGCAAGTGTTGCCCGCCAATCTTTTCCATATCGCCAGCGTGAGTCAATCGCCGTTCGGGCCGATTGTGAGCGGGGTCGCGTTGGGAAGTTTGGCGACGTTGGCGCAAAATCCTTACATCCAAGTCATGGAAGTCACGCATCAACGCCGGTCGGCTAATGACTTGGCGCGTGTTGCTTTGGGGATCTCGACGGATACCTTGACGCCGACGAACTACCTGAACTTGACCGGCAAGAATGTCATGGTGGAAGTGAATGATACGGGCATTGATCCCTTGCATCCGGATTTTTCGGTTAGCGGCAGCGCGAGCAACGCTCCTTCCGGCGGATCGCGGGTGTTCGGCGACTCGCCCCAAAGTCTGTTGGATACGATCGGCCACGGCACTTTCGTCGCGGGCATCATCGCGGGCAATGGCGCGGAATCATTGACGTTGACCAATCCGCCGCAAGGTTCGGTGACGAATGCGGATCTGCGCGGCAAAGCGCCACAGGCCACGTTGTTCTCGGTGGGCGGCATTGCCGGCGGCCACGATCCACTGGCGATTTCCGATTATTATTTGCAAGCCGCACCCGCGTTGACGAATGCCTTGATCTCAAATAATAGTTGGGTCTATGGGGGAGATTTTGATTATGACTTGGCCTCGGCGAGTTATGACGCGGCGACGCGCGATGCGTTGCCGTTCAGGACCGGTTCGCAGCCGGTGTTGTTCGTTTTTGCGGCGGGCAATGACGGCGGTGGGGATGACGATGGTTCCGGCGGGTCGGCGGATACAATTCATTCACCCGGCACGGCGAAGAATGTCATCACCGTGGGCGCGTTGGAGCAGCCGCGTGGCATCACTAATATCGTGACGGATGCACAGACTAACTCGAGCGCCATCTGGGAACCGGCGACGGATTCGAGTTCACAGGTAGCCAGTTATTCTTCCCGTGGCAACGTCGGCATTAATACCGAAGGCCCGTTCGGTCGCTTCAAACCCGACGTGGTCGCTCCGGGAAGTTTTGTGGTTTCGACCACTTCGGAAAATTGGGATACCAATGCCTACTATAGCCCGACTAATACCGCATCGACGGATTATACCTTTCAGTTAGCCGCGACGAATGCGTTGAATAACTACAATGTATCCGTGCCACCGAATACGGTGGGGGTCACGATCACGATCACGACGAACCAACTTTCGCCCACGCCGTTTCCGACCTTATTACTTTACGCGCAATTGGTGGGTAATCCCGATCCCGTCGGTGCGCCGGGCAGCATTGACATTACGAGCGCCAATAACAAGATTACGATTCCTCCCGGTGGCGGCGCCATCACGATCGCGTCGATTCAAAATAACGGTTTTCAATTTGCCGTGGCTAACACCAATGCGCTGGTGGTGAATTATGATTTGACCGTCACGATTACCACGACCAATGACCTGGGTGATTACTACTCGGTATTGGAAGGTTTGAACGACACGTTGGCCCCGTGGTATCACTACGAATCCGGCACGAGCATGGCCACGCCCGCCGTTTCTGGCGTGCTGGCTTTGATCCAAGATTACTTCACCAACACGTTGCAACTGACCCCGAGTCCGGCGTTGCTCAAGGCCATGCTCATCAATGGTTCGCGTTCCGTCGGCGGCTATTCGTATGCCATCACTAATGGTAATAACTTTGAAGGTTGGGGTTTGCCGAGCATCATCAATTCCTTGCCGTTGACTTCGGGGGCACAGCCGTTCACGCCCAGTAAATTGACCGGTGCAACTTCGCCGTTGTTCTTTGTGGATCAGAGCCCGACCAATGCTTTGGCGACGGGTGCCAGCCATACTTACATCATCCATGTGGATACGAATCCGAATGACTTTGCGCAGTATCTCAATCTGCAAGCGACCTTGGTTTGGACGGACCCGCCCGGCGATCCCAATGCGGCGATCAAGCTGGTCAACAATCTCGACTTGGTTATTACTAACTTGGATGCGCCGACCAATATTTATTTCGGCAACGATATTCAACCCAGCCTCGGCTACAACTTGCCGTGGAATACGAACGCCCCGCCGAATTTGGATACGATCAATAATGTGGAGAACATCATTCTCCCGCCGTTGTTGGCTGGCAACTATTCCGTCACCGTGATCGGTCGCGAGGTGAACGTGAATGCGGTCACCGCGCAAGCCAGTGACGTGGTGCAAGATTTCGCGTTAGTCGTTTCCGTGGGCGAAGGGGAAGTGCCGGGGGCGATTACTTCAGTGGACGATTCAGGAGCGACCATCAATCCTACTGCGGGCCAACAGATCACGGTGGTCACGACCACGAATTCGCCGTTGTTTAATCAGTTTGTGGGCGCGAACTCGCCGTTCGTGGGCACAAATACCTTGACGCTCGGCACGAATACAGTCTGGGGTAACACCGGCCAATTGACTGTTGGCGTGACGAATCAATGGCATTTCTACCTGATCACGAATACCGGCACCGCGGCAGATTTCACGAATGCCGTGTTCGCTACATTCAATGCCGTTAATCTCTCGGTCCCGCGCCTGGGCGTCTTTGAAGAAGCCGATCCCGCCAATGCCACGCGACCGGAAGCGGACATTGATATTTATGCCTCGACCGACGCTGGTTTGACGAATTTAAGTCCCGTGACGGTCTCTAACTGCTTGGCGGGTGTAGGTGATAACCACGCATCGATAGGGCAGGGAGGAACGGAGTTTGTTTACTTCGCCGATTCTGCGCCGGGCACCGTCTATTACGTCGGCGTGAAGTCGGAGGATCAAATGGCGTCCGAATATGCTTTCTTACCTTTGTTCACCGACACGCCGCTCAGCACCTTGGATAAGAACGGGAATCAGGTGGTTAACGGACAATTACTGGCCGTGCCCATCCCGGATGGCACGCCCGCGCATCCCGGCATCACCAATGTCTTTGGGTTTGCGATCATGCAGATGACGGTGGAGAACGTGTCGGTCTTGAATTGGAACCAACACCAAAACTTCGGTGACTTGGTTGGGAGCCTCACTTTCGACGACACTTCGGTGGTGTTGAATACTCACGACGGCTACGGTAACACTTACAATAACACGAGCCCGGATACGGGGCCGTTGCTCTATGATGATTCGGCGCATCCGGCCGCAGTGAGCGGTATCCAGCCGCGTCATACCGACGGGCCGGGTAACTTGACCAGTTTTCGCACCAAGACGACTCCGGGCATGTTCATCTTGAACGAGATTGATAACTCGCATACCCAGACCGGTCAGGTCAGTCAATTGACTATGACCATTCAGCCGCACCGCGATCTCTTGTTCCCCGGTGTGATCGTAGATGTTCCCCCGGGCGGCTGGTTTGTAGATTATATCACTGTGCCGCCGGGTTATACCAACTTGACGTTTTACGCGACGAATTTGCCGCCGACAATTCAGCCGGCGTTGCAAATGTATGAACGATTTAACGCCGAGCCGACTTTGACGGGCTATGATCAACGAGCTGATTTGACGAATTGTATCGTCGGCACGTATCCTACGGGCTTGGAGCCGGGTAATTTGATTTCCGTCGGACCGCCGCTGGCGAGTGGTGATTACTTCATCGCGATTTACAATCCGAGCCTGACCGATGCGACCAACGTCTTCATTTCCGCCACGTTAGGTGCTGATTCTACGGCTAACTTAAATTTCAATTATACTTCCACGGGTGCGCAATCTTTGTTGCCGGATGGCGTCACGGCCAACTCGACGATTTCCATGACCGCCACGCAACTAGTTCAATCGGTAAGCGTCGGGCTGGTCGTTCAGTCGTCGCAGATTTCTGATTACACCTTCACGCTCGTGAGCCCGACCGGTCAGCGCGTGTTGTTGATGGAAAATCGCGGTGGTAATAGCACGAACGGTGCGGGCACGACGTTTATTTATACGAATATTGTAAATGCCCCAGCCACTGGCAACGCGGATCCGAATACGAACTACTTGGCAGTTATGCCGGCCGGCGAATTGGTGCCGATCACTTATAACTTCTATGGCGTGCCGGATCAAATGACAGTTTATGATGGAACCAATCCAGCAACTTTTTATCTCGGTTCACCGACCTTTCTTTATGACACCGGGATGACCAACACTCTGAACGGACCGGTGACGATCAATGTTAACTCCCAGCCGGGTTATACCAATATCACCATCATCATGAACCAGTTTGGCAATACCAACGGCATTGGCGGTGATAAGTGGGACTACACCGCCGGTGCGGCGATCACCAACTATTCCTATCTGGCTTTCACCGATGATACAAATCTGGCGAACGTGCCGATCAAATTCGCCGCCACGCCTTATGGGCTGACGGATGAAGGAACCAATTTCACCTTGTCCGACTTTGAGTTGGCGACCAATGGCATCTATCAAGGTTCCAATAATATTCCCGACGCCTTCGGTGGCTGGACGGTGCCGACAAATCTGGTGACTTATACCACGGTAGTGAACGTGACGAATAGCCAATTTCAAACGATCACCAACACTTTGATCCTGACGAATAATCGCGTCAGTGTCGTCACCGATCCCGCGAACTCTTTGGGTGACCATGTGGGCAGCAATTATCTCGCGCTCGCCGACGGCACGATCACGCGTTCGATCCCGACGATTCCGGGACGGATTTACAACGTCACCTATTGGTCCCGTGGTCCGGGTATTGCCAGCTGGTGGCGCGGCGAAGGTAATGCCAGCGATAGTTCCGATCCCGAAAAAAATGGCAACAACGGCACTTTGGTCGGACGCTTTAATTTCCCGGCGGGCGAAGTGGGTCAAGCTTTCCAGTTTGAAGATGGCGGCAACGAATTCGATTTTGCCGGCACGAATACTTACGTTCAAATTCCGCAAAGTCCTTCACTGGACGTCGGCAAAGCGGGTGGCTTTACCGTCGAAGGTTGGATTAATCCGACGAACCTCGCGCAGCCGCAGCCGGTGCTCGAATGGCTCGCGCAGGTGCCGACAAATTCCGCCGTCACGAACCTGGTCATCAAAGCCGGGCCGTATTGGAACCCGGCTACCAGCCACTATTATTACATGCTCGGCTCGACGGATTGGGTCACCTCCGAACAATGGGCGGTCGCCCTTGGCGGCCACCTGGCCACCGTTGATACGGCGAACGAGCAGAATTGGGTATTCGATAATTTCGCCAGCTACGGCGGTTTCAATCATAACCTGTGGCTTGGTTTAACCAATACCGCGAGCGCGACGCAACCGTTCATCTGGTCGAGCGGCTTGACTAACATTACTTACACCAACTGGGTTACTGGCCAGCCATTAAATCCGGATGGTAATCATAATTACACCGGTATGTTGGGTGAAACCAATTTGCATGCCGGCCTGTGGGTGCTCGCTACGACGAACGGATTTATCTCCGGTTCGGCCACGACGAATAAGTTCTATGGCGTGGTGGAAGTGAATAATATCCAGACCAACGGCGTGCAATTTTGGATCTCGGTCACGAATACGCCGGGCACGACGAACGCAGCGTTCGTCAACAGCAATGGTTGTCTCTACGCGAACATCATTGATACGAACTATGTTTCGCACGAAATTTTCTCCGCCCCCGGCTTGCTCCAAAGCAACGTCTATCAACACGTCGCCCTGACGTATGACACAAACAGCGGCATCGCTATGCTGTATCTCAACGGCACCAATGTGGCCACGACGAACTTTGGCGCGCCATTTGTGCCGAAGACGGATGGCGATGTGCTGCTCGGTCGCGACATGAGTCCGAATACCAATAACTATTATGGTGGTTTGATGGATGAAATGAGCATCTATCGCCGCCCGCTTTCCGGTTCGGAAATCGAGGCAATCTATCAAGTCTCCGCGTTCGCCACCAATGGAACGACCGGGAAGTTTGATCCGACCATTACGCCGGCCGTTGGCTTGTCCGAAGCGGCCGTTATTTTTGGCACCACGAGCAATGTTATCTATGGCCTGAACAATCAATGGGAGCAAAACAGTTATACCTTCACCGCGTCGAGCAATTCCATGCCGTTGCGGATCACGGGTCTGGAACCCGGCATTTTGCTGGATAACTTTGCGGTCGCCCAAGCCCCGTTGACCAATCTCTATTACTTGCCGGAACAAACGCTGGCCGCATTGACCGGCACTTCCGCGCTCGGTGATTGGTCGTTGCAAGTCTGGGACAATCTCAATAACGCCGCCGTTACCAACTTATCGCAGTTATTAAGTTGGCAATTATCCTTTATCTTGGAGTCCAATTCGCCGGTCGCCGCCTCGTTGCCGCCCGAGGCGCCCGTGAGCAGCACAGTCCCTGCCGGTCAAACGGTTTATTACTATGTGCCGGTGCCGAGTTGGGCGCACTTCGCGACGAACATTCTCGTTTCATCCAGTGTGCCCGTGGACTTACTCTTTAATCCAACGAATCTGCCGTCAGCCTCCAATCCGGGCAACCCCGGCGACCAGACATTGTTGACCGCTTCAACCCGTGGCGCTTCAACCGCCATCACGGTCAACACGAATCTGCCCTTTACGGCGCAAAGTCAGGCTTATCAATCCTACTATCTCGGCGTCAGAAACCCCGGTCCGAACGCTGCCGCGGTGGTCTTGCAAGTAAACTATGACCTCACAGCGCTGACCAATAGCGCTCCTTTCACCACCTTGTTGAACACGAATGATTCGGTTCGTTATTACACCTTCAACGTTTCATCGAACGCTTATGAAGCGACCTTCCAGTTGTTGAAGTTGAGCGGTAATGCCGACCTCGTCGTCAGTAAAGGCACGCCGTTGCCGACGTTGACGAACTCCGCTTACGGTAGTTTCAACGTGAGTAATTTGGATGAAAGCATCTATGTCCTGACGAATTCATCGCCCGTGCCACTCTCCGCGGGAACGTGGTATCTCGGGGTCGTCAAGCGCGACAGCGGCGTGGTGAATTATAGCGTCTTGGCTAAAGAACTTGATTACACGAGCGGCCCGATTACCAACTCTATTTCGATCATTCCGCTGACCAACGGCGTGCCGTTTAATTATACGGCGGTTCCGGGCGCGGCATTGACGAATTTCTTCGTCTTCCACGCCACCAACTCGACGCCCACAAACCTGATCCAAGGTGTCCGTTTTGAAGTGTATAACCTGACCGGCAATGGCGACTTAGTAGTGCAGACCAATGCCCTGCCGCTCTCGCCGCCGTTCTTCCAGACGAGCCAAAACCCGCGCCGTTCGCCCGAGTTGGTGCTTGTTTATACGAATAGTGCGCTCACGAATCTGGCGGCGGACTGGTATCTCGGCGTGCCGAATAATGAGATAACTAATATTAATTACACCATCGTCGCGGTGATTGAGACGAATAGCTATTTCCCTGCCTTCCCCGGTGCCGCGGGTGCCGGCGGTGGTGCCGTGGGTGGACGTTTCGGCACAGTGTATCACGTCACGACTACGGCGGATTCCGGCCCGGGCAGTTTGCGCGCCACCGTCTCGGTCACTAACCGCACGGTCGTCTTCGACGTGAACGGCACAATTCAACTGGCTTCGCCGCTGGTCATCACGAACTCCTATCTCACCATCGCCGGCCAGACCGCGCCGGGCGGCGGCATCACGGTGGCGGGCGGCGTGACTACCGTGTCCAGCGCACATGACGTGGTCATCCGCGACGTGCGCTTCCGGCAGGGTGGAAATAGCCTGGCAGTTGTTTGGGCTAATGGCTTTGAAAGCACCAATCAAAGCACTACTTACCCTGCTGGAAATCATATAGCTGGGTGGTTGGTTGACTTTGGTTCGTCGGATTGGTTTGTCACTGGGTTTGATGGTTTTCCATCTTATCAAGGGAACAATTTTGTTGATCTGGATGGCAGTAGTGCCGGTGGAATTTCTACAAATATCCCCACTGTTTCAGGGGTGGCCTATACCTTGAATTTTGCCTATACGAGAAATCCTGGATTGGGTTCCATTCCCGCGCCGCGAGCCCAGGTTCTTATTAACGGCAATGCGTTGGCGACTGTGACCGCGAATTTTGCCAACTCTGCTGCGAATCCCGAATGGCAAACAACTTCTTTTGTGTTTACGGCAACTTCGCCTTCTACAATGCTGGCTTTTCATTCCCTAGATCCTGCGAATAATATAGCGGGAGTCTATTTGGATTCAGTAAGTTTATCGGCAGCAGTCGGTGATTCCTTCCAGTTCTTGAACGCGTCCAATGTCATTGCTGATCACGTTTCGGCTTCGTGGAGTGCGAACAATCTGCTGTCCGTGCTGGGTTCAACCAATGTCACGGTGCAGTGGTCGATCATGGCCGACAGCTTGCTGAATACGAATAATCCACTCGGTTTTGGATCGCTCGTGCGCGGTGGTTCTGGTGCGATCAGCCTGCATCACAATCTTTATGCAGATAATTATAACGCCAGTCCGAGCTTGGGCGATAATATCAGTTTGGATTTCGTCAATAACGTCATCTACAACTGGGGTATTCAGTCCGGATTCTCCATCACGAATGATAATTTGACGGCTTATCCGAACGGGGTCACGAACCAGCTAAATTATGTGGCGAACTATCTGATCGCGGGACCAGATACGGCGTATTATGCGACGAATCTGAATATCACCAACATCGCGTTCGTCGGCAGCTCAACGAATACTTGGATCTTCCAAACCAATAACTTCATTGATAGCAACACCAACGGTATTCTTGACGGTGCGAACACGCAGTGGGCGATGTTCACCAACCAATACACTCCGTTTGCTCAACCGTTCGCGTTGTTGCAAGTGCCGACGGATGAAGCTTTCCTCGCCTATGAATAGGTTATGGATTTTGCCGGCGTCAATTCAGGCTTCCGCGACTCGGTGGATACGGATATCGCTTACAAAATCCGCGTCCAGACCGGTCGGATTATTTCTACACCTGCGTCTGACATGGTCGCTTGGTGGAAGGCTGAAGGTAATACGCTTGATAGTGTTGGCGGTAACAACGGTATTAACCAAAACGTCACTTACACAAATGGCGTGGTGGGTCAGGCCTTTAATTTTAATGGTAGCGCCAGCAGCTATATCTCGGTTCCGGCCTCCACGAATTTGAATATTGGAGCGACTGGAAGTGGGATTACAATTGAAGGTTGGATCAATCCAAACTATTCAGCAGCACAGGATTTGCCAATTGTAGAATGGGATTCTGCCTCTACTGATGGGGTGCAGTTATGGGCCGAGACATCCTATAGGCTTTACATGAACCTTAAGGATACCGCAGGCAATGCTCATACATTGTTTTCGCCTAACAATTTAATCAATACCAACACGTGGCAACATGTGGCTGGAACCTACAATAAGAACACTGGCATAGCGGCTCTTTATATTAATGGTGTTGCCGTTGCGTCGACGAATTTTGGCAATATTACGCCCCAGACCACTTATTCACTACTAAACATCGGCAGAAGGACGGGCCAGCCCATTGGTCTAAATCAGACTTATCATGGGAAAATGGACGAAATCAGTCTTTATAACCGCGCGCGTACTCCCGGTGAAATCACTGCTGTTTATACCGCCAGTCATGCTGGAAAATTCCAGACTCAAACTGGCGTGTTGTTCCAAGACACGGACCAAGACGGTATCCCGGATTTCTGGGAAAAAATGTTTGGCTCCGATCGGTTCACGCCGGATAGCACGCAATTAAGCAATCTCGGCGATGGTTATACTTATCTGGAAGAATATAACAATTGGCTCGCGGGCCCGCACCTGTTGACCGTCACAAATACACCCGCAGGTGTAGACTTAATGCAGATTTTTGGCAATACGGGCAACTTGAGCTTCTCGGTGAGTAATGCCGTTTCCGGCTCCGTATTTCTGACGAATATTTTAGGTTCGGTGACGAACTCTGGGCCGTGGAGCAATAGCATTGCTATCTTTACGCCGACGAATGCGTTTAGCGGCATGGCTTCATTTGATGTGTATGTCACGAACACCCAAACGGTCGCTTACTTTGGCCCGGTGACGGTGAAAGTGGCCGTCAGTGGGACTCCCATCGCCATCAATAGCAACACGCCGCCAGTGATCATCACCTTGACGAATGCGGTCGCTTACGCCAATACCAATTTCGGCGGTTCGGATTATTACAAGATCACGGTGACGAACAGTGTGTCCGGCAGCAATGCCATCGCGGCTTTGTTCAGTGTGACGAATGCCACCGGCCCGGTTGTATTGGTCGCGCGCTACGGACTACCCTTGCCGTCGCTGTCTAGTTACGATTACATCAGCACCAATTCTTGGTTGACCAGTGAGAACATATTTGTGACCACTAATTCCACGCCGGTAGCTCTGGCGAATGGTGATTGGTATCTGGCGGTGGTCAATGTTGCGGGATCTAATGTCACTTACTCAGTCAAGGCTACCATTTATTATAGCCTCGTGCCGCCGGTATTTATTTTCCCGACGAATAATATGGCTACGAACATCGTGGAAACTTTCCCGTTCTCGATGACGTGTGTGGCCGTGGATTCTAATACCCCGCCGCTGCCGTTGACCTTTACCTTATTGAACCAGCCGACCAATGTCTTCGGGGCAACCAATGTTATGACCATTGATCCGACGACCGGTGTGCTCAACTGGACGCCGAACGAAGCGCAAGGGCCGTCCACGAATGTGATCCAAATCAGCGTGTCCAATGGCTCCTTCACCGTCACCAACAGCTTTACGATCAATGTGCTGGAATCCAATACGCCGCCGTTCTGGCTGCCCGGAGTTCCGGCGCAAACCAATTATGTGATCGCGGTGTCAAACCTGCTTACCGTGATGAATACGGCGACCGATACCGACATTCCCATTAACCCGCTAACTTATACGCTTGCCGTTTCACCATCGGCAACCAACGCCGTAATTGATACGAATACCGGCATCATTACCTGGACGCCGACTTTGGCGCAGGCGGGGACAAATTATGTCTTCACGACAATTGTTACGGATACGAACCAATGGGCGTCGGTCGGAGGTAACTCATTAAGCGCGACGAATACCATTTATGTCACCGTGCTCCAACCGAATTTAATCGCGGGTCAACCGCAGACAAATACCGTTGCCGCCGGTGGCATCAGTTGGTTCCAAGTCAATGTGCCGACCAATGCCATCGCGGCGACAAACTGGTTGCTCTTCGCAACGAACCTGCCGGTGAATGTCTGGTTCAGCACCAACGTGCCGCCGACAACGACAACCGCCAGCGACGTGGATTTGATTCCCAACGCAATGAATGGGTTTAGTGTGTTAACCACCAATACCTCGCCGACGAATATTATTGCGGGTGAAATTTATTTCCTCGGTGTGCAAAATCCCAATGGCGTGGCGGTTACTTTTGGGCTGCAAGTGGATTTTGCCTTCAGTGTGCCGCCAATCACTAATGCAGTTTCTATCAGCAGCATTATCTACACAAATATCAGCGGCACGAATGGCTTCTGGCTGACGTGGTTCGCCCCGAGCAATGAACTGTTCCAAGTGCAATGGACGACTAGCCTCGCGCCCGCAAATTGGAGTAACTTCAATCAAGTTGTTAGTTATAATCCTGCTGCCGTGCCGGTCAGCCCGACGAACGCGCGGTTCAACTTCTTTGATAACGGCACGCAGACCGGCGGCTTCGGCCCGACGCGTTACTATCGGTTAAATTTGTTAAGCAGCGGTGCGGCTGGTCTCACGTTGCCATCGCTACCGACCAACGTCGTGGCCGGTGCCGGCGTGGCTTTGACGGTGACGAATACGGCCACAGATTCTAATCCGAGCGTGACACTCCATTATACCTTGGTGACATTACCGACGAACAATGCCGCGATCAGCAATGGCTTTATTACTTGGACGCCACCGGCCACGACGACGAACCAGACCTTTGCGTTTACCACCGTCGTTACGGACGGCACATTGAGTGCAACCAATAGTTTTAATGTATTTGTCGCCTCCATTCCGAGCATCAGCCACGCAATTATCACGTCGAATGGCGTCAGCTTCCAATGGCTCGCGGGGACGAATCAACAATTCAAAGTTCAATGGACGACGAACCTCGCGGCACCAGTTTGGATGACGTTCCCGGGCATCATCACTTCGACCAATGGCACTTTCAACTTTACGGATACCAATGCGGCGATGGTGATGAAATTCTACGAACTGATTTTGCAGCCATAGGAGGCGGGTTTGGGATTGCTGAAACGATAATCTAGGGACGCCACATCGGCGTCCCTTTTGGTAGACTAAGAGTGCTTCATAAAAAATGTAGCGTCGGTTAAGCGCGAGTAGGGACGGGGCGCCGCGCGATGTCTCTTCCCCTTCGGACAGTGCTGCTGATTAGGGAATGGTTCTAATTCTTCACCCAAGCGGAGAGAATATTATTCGTGGTGAAGGTCAGACGCAGTTTGCTTTCATAATATTGCGGGCCGGTGCTTTGGATGAATCCAACCCCGCCCGGGTAAGATCCAAAGCCACTGACAATCGCGGTGCCGCCGCCGCCATTATAACGCGTAATCCATTCGGCGACGCGACGGCCATCCGTCAACTTGGCCGATTTATCTGGCGGTCCCAGATCAATGATCGCCTGATCAAAGGTATAAGTGCCGATGCGATTATTCCAAGCGGTTGATTGCGTCGCGCAACCGGCCAATACCGCCGCGATCATGGCCAATAAAAGTAATTTCGTTTTCATACGGCAAATTTAACGGGTCAGCTTCAAAGTGCAATAGCTGTTCGGTGGGAGCGGCGGTCGATAAGCGCGTCTGAAAATGTCGGAGCGCGGCGGTGTCGTGCGCGCCCAGCCACCGCAACTCCGCAATACCGCCGCGTTCCGGCGCAAAATTTCAAGAAACACTTGCACCCGTTTGGACTTTTGCTATATTGCAAACGATTTGCAACTTGTAAATCCCATGAATCGTTCGTGGCGGCCGCGTTGGCACGCAGTCGTGGCGGGCTTTTCGCTGGCGCTGTGGTTGTTCATGGCGGCGGCGGAAGCATGTCCGACCCTGCACGCGTGGTTGCACGGCGGCGCAGTTCCCGATCAGGACGATTGCGCCGTGGTCGCGGTGGCGCATGGAAAAGTTGAGACGATAGTCGCCGATATCCCGGTCGTCGTGCCGGTGACGACGCTGGAAATTATTTTTCTTCCCGAATTTTCTGCTCCGCACACCGCGAGTGTGATTTTGCCAGATGGTCGCGGTCCGCCGGTTTTCTGCACGGTTTCCTGATTCAGTGATTTTAGACGGATTGCTTCGTCTAAGATTATTTCCTTAAACCAAATTTTTGCTATCCGCCAATCGGCGTTGGGCAAAACGTGAATTAATAAAATTCACGAAATTATCTCGAACTATTTAACCAGCAGAAAAATCATGAAATTTTTTGAAGAACAGAAAATGTTGAATCGCAGAATGTATTGGTCGGTCATTTCGGTGGTGGCGTTAGCGTGCGGTGGAACGGCGTTTGGGCAGACGAATGTCGTCGTTACGGGCGATGGAACGAAGGCGATGAGTGCGACCAATGCGGCGCCGGGCGTCACGGATTTGGGCAATGTCACTGTCGTCGGTAAATTGGATCAGGCCCGCAATCGGATTCAGCCGGAGCTGGGCGCGTCGGCTTACTCGATGAATCAGGCGCAGATCGCGAATGTTTCGCAGGGTGGTAACGCGCCGTTGGACCAGATCATTTTGCGCGCGCCGGGCGTGGCACAAGATAACGCGGCGAGCGGCGGATTACACGTGCGCGGCGAACACGCGAATTTGCAGTATCGCATCAACGACGTGTTGTTGCCGGAAGGCATCACTGGTTTTGGCTTGGAACTCGATCCGCGGTTTGTGGACACGCTGTCACTCATCACGGGCGCGTTGCCGGCGGAATATGGTTTTCGCACCGCGGGCATCGTGAACATCGAGACGAAGAGCGGCGCATTTGCGGACGGCGGTAGCGGCGAAGTTTATGGCGGCAGTCATGACACGATCCGCCCGAGTTTTGAATTCGGCGGGGCGGAAGGGAAGTTCAATTATTTCGTGGACGGCAGCTATGAACATAATGCGCTGGGCATTGAAAATCCGACGCCAAGCCATAACGCCATTCACGACGATACCGATCAATTAAAACTGTTCACTTACTTGTCGTATGTGATGGATGATACGAGCCGGGTGAGTTTTATGGGCAGCGCGGCGGGCAGTAATTATCAGTTGCCGAACACGCCGGGGTTGCAAAATGATCCGGCGAATTTCACCGCGCCCGGCGGCGCTGCGTGGTCCACCGGCAGCGGGATGCCGGCGACGTTCGATTCCGCTGATTTGAATGAAAACCAGCGCGAGCAAAATTATTTTGGCGTCGTCACGTATCAAAAACAAGCGGGCGATTTGAACTCGCAAATCTCTCTGTTCGGTCGTGGCAGCGGCGTGCATTTTCGTCCGGATCAGACGGGCGATTTATTTTTCACTGGCGTCGCGAGCGATGAAGCGCGCACGTTATATTCCGGCGGCTTGCAGGCGGATGCGAGCTACGACCTCGGCCAACACACCATTCGCGGCGGCGCGATGGCGATGGATGAAGTGCTTTTTTCCGACGCGAACACGACGGTGTTTGATCTGGACGGCAGCGGCAACCCGACGATCCAGCAACTCATCACGCAAAACAACCGTCAACATGCGTTGTTCGCGGGTATTTATTTACAGGACGAATGGCGGATTTTTCCGAAAATCACCCTCAACTACGGCGCGCGATTTGATGAATACAGTTCCTCTACGGACAACGAAAATCAGTTGAGCCCGCGCGTGAATCTGGTTTACACGCCCACGGATTCGACGACGTTACACGCGGGTTATTCGCGTTATTTTACGCCGCCGCCCTTGGAAAGTGTTTCCAGTGGCGACGTCGCGCAGTTCGACGGCACTTCCAACGAATCACCCGGCGGACCGGGCGCGGCGAACGATCCGGTCAAGGCCGAGCGCGCTGATTATTTTGACGTTGGCATCACGCAAAAAATCACAAAGCATCTGCAACTCGGGGTCGATAGTTATTATAAATACGCGCACAACCAGCTCGACGATGGCTTGTTTGGGCAATCGCTGATTCCGTCCGCGCTTAATTATGCGCAAGGCAGGATCTACGGCGTGGAGTTCACCGGCAATTACACGCGCGGCGGATTTTCCACTTACGCGAACGTCGCGTATTCCGTGGCGCAAGGCAAAGATTGGAATTCCGCGCAGTTTCAGTTTGATCCGGCGGATCTGGCGTATTCGCAAAAAAACTGGATTTATCTCGATCACGATCAGCGCGTGAGCGGTTCTTTTGGCGCGGCTTACACTTGGAAGGAAGGGAGCAAATCGCGCACGACCGTTTATGTGGACGCGCTTTATGGCAGCGGTTTGCGCACGGATGCCACGGCGGCGGATGGCTCGACCATTCCGAATGGCGGCACGGTGCCGTCGTATTATAGTGTCAATCTGGGCGCGGAACAGGCGTTCAAGCTGGGCAAAAGCCAAGTGCTGAAAGCGCGGTTGGACATCGTGAACATCACGGATAACAGCTACGAATTGCGCGATGGCAGCGGCGTCGGCGTCAACGCCGCATCTTACGGTGCGCGCATTGGCTTTTTTGGATCGCTGAGTTATTCATTCTGAAATTGTGAAACCCACCGAGGCAAATCGATTGGATTCCCGTTATGAGTTAAAAGACGAATTGGCGCGGTTCTGCCTGCCCGAGGCGGAGCGCGATCCCAATCGCAAACTCGCGTGGATGAATTCCGTCTGCTTGGTATTTTTGCTCATCGGTATTTTGGGTGCGCGCCGTGGATTGATCGCCATCAACCCCGTGCCCGCGTTGCCGGAAATCATTCCCGTCATTGTCGAACCGAGCGCGCCGCCACCGCCCACCGCTGAGAAAAAAACCGAGGAAGATACCAAGCCCGACGCCACGCCCGTCGCCGTCATGTTGCCGCAAATGCCGAATATCAGTTTTTCTGTGCCGACCATTGGCTCGCTCGTCGTGCCCGCAAATCTCGCCGCCGCGCCGCCGCTGGAACCGATGCAGAAAAGAACGACCGTGGCGCAAATTGATTCCGTCGGCAGCACCGGCGCGGGCGGCGACCGCCCGCAACCGCCGTATCCGCGGATCGCGCTGGAACAAGGCGAGCAAGGCGCCATCACGCTCACGCTCGTCGGCGATGCGGCGGGCAATGTGGTTTCCGTCACTGTAAAAGAAACTTCCGGCTTCCCGATTTTAGATCGCAGCACGACCGATTTTATCAAACGTCATTGGCGACTGCCGCCGGGCGGGGGCAACCAAACTTTTGAAACGAAAATAACTTACAAACTGCAACTAGATTGATTTTTTAAAATTAAAATTATGCTCGCAAACATTGTCT
Organism: Methylacidimicrobium fagopyrum; assembly: GCA_026225255.1. Lineage (GTDB taxonomy): Bacteria > Verrucomicrobiota > Verrucomicrobiia > Limisphaerales > UBA11358 > UBA11358. Next base: position 86,586 of record JAMFSJ010000033.1, read on the forward strand.
TCCAATTCTTCGATAAAGGCGGCCCGATCATGTGGCCGATTCTTCTCAGCGCCATCGTCGCCATTGCCGTCGTCGGCGAACGTGCGTTCTGGTGGTGTCGTGAGAGCACTAAACGGGATCCGAAAAAAATGGAGCAAGTGCTCGCCGCGCTGGAAAATTCTGACATTCCGGCCGCCACGAAAATTGCCGAAGGCTCGGAAGATCCGGTCATTCGGATGATTTATCGCGGCCTGAATCACGTTCACACCTCGCTCCAAGGTGCGTTGCAACTCGCCGCCGGCATCGAACTCAAACGCGCCGGCCGTTTTCTCACCGTCATGGACACGCTCGTCACGCTCGCGCCACTACTCGGCTTGCTCGGCACGGTGACGGGTTTGATGCGCGCATTTTTGAACATCGGCAGCGCGGAACTTTCCGTTTCCGCCGTCACTGGTGGCATTGGCGAAGCCTTGATCGCAACCGCGTGCGGCCTCGGCATCGCCATCTTTGCGCTGATTCCTTACAACTTTTTTTCTTCGCGGCTGACCCAGTTGCAATTCGATCTGGAAACCGCCGCGACGAATGTCGAGGTGATGGTGGGTGCAATCAAGCCGGGGGCAGCCAAGTAAATGCCTGAAACTATTGAATGAAAATCGTTTCCCCCATCCGGCCACGCAAATCGCGGATTGTCATCATCCCGCTGATCGACATCATGTTTTTTCTATTGGCGTCGTTCATGATGATCAGTTTGCAGATGAGCCGCACGGCCAATATCAAAGTCAATCTGCCGACCGCCTCGGAAGCGCGACAGGATTACAAACCGGACATGATCAACATCGCCGTGGATAAATCCGGTGCGCTCTGGCTGGCGAAAAAGGAAGTTTCACTCGCCGAACTCGGCTTGGTTTTAAGCAACCGTTTTCGCGCCGACACTAATCTGCCGGTTTGTATCAGCGGCGATCAGGACACATTGCACAGCGATATGGTGAACGTCTATCAAACTGTCCGTGCCGTCGGCATCCAGAAAATTGCCTTCATGACGGGTCAAAATTCAAAATAGATTATTTATCAATTAGCCCAGATGGACACAGATGAAACACAGATCGGCTGCTCGCAGATGACGCAAATTTTTGCAGGTTCAGGCCACGATGAATCGGGCGGGAAAATTTGCCTCGGCTTTTTATCTGTGTTTCATCTGTGCCCATCTGTGGCCAAAACAATCCGATGAAAATCCGCACGCCATTACCCGTTCAAAAGACCCGGCTGGAAATCATCCCGCTGATTGACATCATGTTTTTTCTGCTGGCATCGTTCATGATGATCAGCCTGCAATTACAAATCGTTCGCACGGAAAAAGCGAATTTGCCGACGGCGACGCAGGCGACTTCGTCCAAAAAACCGGACATTGTAGATTTATTTGTGAATCGCGACGGACAGGTTTCCGTGGATAAAAAACCATTGTCGCTGTTTGATTTGAACACGCTGCTGACGAATCGTTTCAATTTGAACACGAATTTGCCCGTTTACATCACTGGCGCCAAGGACGCCACGCACGGCGAAATTATCGGCGTTTTAGATTTTGTGAAACGCGCGGGCATTCAAAACGTCGCCATCGCGGTGAAGGCGGCGGCGGATCAGCCTTAAATTTATATGAAAAATTTCCAAGCGAACTTACTGGTCGTGCTCGCGCTCGCGCTTTGCGGGTTGTGCGCGTTTCAATGGCATATCCAAACGGTGCAGCGCAATGAAATTGAGACGCAGAACCAGATGTTGTTTCAGAAAAATTCGGATATCCAAGGTTTTACCAATTCCATCGCGACGTTGAATCAACAAGTCATGCAGATGGACGCGCGCATCACGGAACTTAAAACCGCCGCTGCGACGAATGAACAATTGGCGATTTCACAAAAGGCGGAAATCGCGCGCTGGCAATTTATCAGTGCCGGTTTGACGAATGAAATCACCCAATACAAAACGGGCGTTGATATGTTGCAGGTGAAATTGAAAGAAGCTTACGCGGGCATCAGCGAACAAAATGTGGCGTTCACCAATTTGCTCGCGCAGCGTGAAGAGTTTGTTAAAAAATATAACGACGAAGTGAAAGACCGGAACGACATCGTCGCCAAATATAATGACCTCGCGAAGCAGGTGGAAAAACTGCAAGCCGCCGCGAGCGATTCTTCTAATAAGTAAAGAAGCCCGGGCCATGCTCAGCCCTTCGTCGCCTCCGATTGGAATGGGCCGCTTGGCCCGGCCACAAAAAACAGAAACGCTTGCGTCCACTTTGCGTTTTGCTATATTGCAAATCATTTGCGATAACGAATTTGAGTTGGCCCGAGCTGGCTTGATGATTGGTTTAATATGACTGAACACACGATTTCTCCTGGTTGGCTGCTGACGATTTACTGTGCGCTGGTATTGCTGGCGTCGCTGGCGGGCGGCTGGGTGTTGCTGATCATTCGCCCGACGCATTCGCGGTTGCAAGTGGCGATCAGTTTTGTCGCCGGCCTCATGCTCGGGATCGCGTTGTTGCATTTTTTGCCGGACGCGGAGGAGCAGTTGCATTCCATTGACCGGACGGTGGCGTGGCTGCTTGGTGGTTTTCTGGCGATGTTTTTTCTGCAACGTTTTTTCCATTTTCATCATCACGATTCGCCAGAAGGTGATCCCGAAGATTGTTGCCAAGGGCATGATCACGCCGAAGACCATGACCACGATCACGATCACGCGCACACATTGGCGGATAAATCGGCGCAGCAACTTTCGTGGGTCGGCACGGCGTTGGGTATGACCTTGCATTCGTTGCTCGACGGCATCGCTTTGGCGGCTTCGGTGGAAGCGGGCGTGCACGGTCACGCCGGGCTCGCCGGCCTCGGCGTCGCGCTCGTGGTGATTTTGCACAAGCCATTCGATGCGATGGCGGTTTCGGCATTGATGACGGCGAGCGGCAGTTCGCGTTTTGCGCGCCATCTCTTGAATGCGGCGTTCGCCTTTGTCAGCCCGCTCGGCGCGATCTTATTTTATTTCGGGGCGGGTGCGTTTGCGGATTCCAACGCCGTATTTCTCGGCTGCGCCCTGGCGTTTTGTGCGGGAACTTTTCTGTGCATCGCGAGCAGTGATTTATTGCCGGAATTACAATTTCATTCGCACGACCGTTTCAAACTATCCATCGCCTTGATCGCCGGTTTATTTGTGGCGGTGCTGATCAAACATTTTGAAGGGGAAACCGACGTGCCGGCGCCGGTTCCCGTCGTGACGCAGACGGCTCATTAAGTGTTCGTTGCTGAAAGCGCGGGTTCCGCAGACCCGCGGTGGCGCCGGGATTTTAATTGTAATCCATTCAGGATTATGTGTTTAATGCCGATGAAGATGTCTGTGAAAAGAGCCAGATATTTTTCTAATCAGGGACTCAGGGAAATCAGGGGGCTCAGAAACATTTAACGAATCATTCAGTTTTTACCCGAAATGAAAACTTTTGTCATTTATGCCAAAAGCCGTTTGGCGCGGCTGGCTTTTTTTGCTTTCACACTTTGCGTTTTGGTTTCCAGCGTCGCGCACGCTGGCCTGACGTTGGAGATGAACGTTGTCCACTATAGTTACGCCGGTAATTATTATTACTATTTTTCGCCTAACCTAGGCACGAATAACACGCCGCCAAATATTACTTTCGGTGATTATTTCGTGGCTTCACCGGGGTTTCCGACCAATGGCGCCACGGCGTTGTATCACTTTGACGCGACGGGTTTTAATCAGACGAGTGGCGGCTCAGGCGGGTTCAATAACTTTGATGCGCCGGATTTTAATGATTCCATGCTCAAAAGCCTGACGAATGGCCAATGGTCCATTTTTGTCACGAATGCGACGACCACGAACGTTTATCATTTTTCGGTCACGGCGAGCATCACGAGCAATTCGCTGCCGCCGGTGATTGTCACCTTTCCCGCTTACGGTTCCGTGGGCGTCACGAATCAGCCAACCTTCACCTGGCAAGGTCCGACGAATTACGATGATCTGGTCGGTTATGAATATCACAACAGCCCTTATCTGCCCGTCACGCAAACCAGCTGGTTCAGTCCTTCCGTGCTGCCGGACGGCCTCAATGATTTTACCCCGCATTACGATCATTATTCCACGACCGACGTGATTTCTTCCGTGCCGCTGGATAGTGGTTCGCAGCCGATCGCAAGCTGGGTTTCGACGGCGCATTTACAGGATTATTTTGATTCCCAATTCACGGTCGGGGCTGTGGATCCAGCGGGCACCGCGCATACGTTGATTGCTCATTATCCGTTTGATGCGACCAGCGGCGCGGTTTTGGATGCGGCCAACGATACTTCAGACAACGGTTATAACCTGAGTTTTGGCGGCAGTTTTGGCTCGGCGGGCGGTGCGCAAATGACTTCCGATTCTGCGGTCGGCGTGGGCGCGGTTCAATTTCAGGACGGGGACAATCAGAGCGGCGGTTACCTGGGCTGGACCACGACGCCTCCGAATGTGCTCACCGCGTTGTCCGGAAGTTTTACGGTTTCTTGCTGGATCAAAACTACGCAGAACATTGCCTATGACAACGCGCCCGCTTATCAGGGCGCAGGAATTGTAGCTGCGGACAATGGCGGTCTGGCTAATGACGTGGTGCCGCTCGCATTGACTGGTAGTAAAATTGGTTTTAACACCGGCGGTAATTCGGATGACACGCTAAATTCCTCGGCCGGCGTCAACGACGGTAATTATCATCACATCGTCGTCACTCGCAATCAGCCGACGGGACAGAAAATCATCTACATTGACGGCGTGCTGGACAGTTTTAGTTCGGGCACGACGAATGTGTTGAGTGATCCCCAGAAGCTAACTATCGGCGCGATGGCGGATGCGAGTGATCCGAACGCGAATGATTTTAATGAATACAATGGTTTTGCTGGCGAAGTGGATGATCTGCAAATCTATGCGGGCGCGATCTCATCCAACGACGTGGCCTACCTCTATAATAATCCCGGCCATGTCGTGCCCGATGGCGGTGGCGGCGCTTTTAGCACGGCCCTGAACACGACCAATTTGATTTGGTCCACCGGCGGCGATCTCGGCTGGTTCACGGAAACGCAGACCACTTACGACGGCAAGGAAGCGGCGCAAAGCGGAGCGATCACCGATGACGGTTCGACTTGGATTCAAACCACGGTGCCAGCGGACGGGCAACTTTCTTTCTTTTGGAAAGTTTCCTCCGAATCCGATTTCGATTATCTGCATTTTTTCATCAACGGAGAGGAGCAAGATGCCATTTCCGGAGAACAAGATTGGAATCAGGAAAGTTATGCCGTTTCTGCGGGCGACACAGTGCGCTGGGAATATGATAAAGACGATAGTAACAGTGATGGCGCAGACGCTGGTTTTCTGGACGAAGTGAATTATGTCCCCACGCCGATCAATACCAACACGCCGCCCGTGATCACCGTCAATCCGTTCAGCCAGACGAATTATCCGGGCTACAACGTTTCCCTATTCGCCGCCGCTTCCGGAAATCCGCCCCCGACCTGGCAATGGTTCAAAGTCGGTTCCGGGGCGATCGCCGGGGCCACCAACGCGCTTTATATTCCGGTTAATTCCGGCAGCTCCGGCGTGGCGGGAAGTTATTACGCCCTCGCGAATAATTTTGTGGATACGGCCAATACTTCCACGGCGACGGTGACGTTCGCGAACGCACCGCTGCCGCCCGATTGGTCGCGCGTCTTAAAAACACCCTATGCCAACAGCGTGAGCAATTACAACATCGCGGGCACGCTGGATTCGGCTGGTAATATTTTCACCGTCGGTTCGGTGACCGGCGCGGGTTCGTTCGCCGGAAACACGTTGATTGCCACCAATGGTAACAGCGGCGCGACGATCCTGAAGCAAACCGCTGCGGGCGTGGCCATTTGGGGTCTGAGCATGACGAACAATGGTGATCCTTCCGCTTCTTCCTTCGCCGAATGTGTGGTGCCTGCGCCGGGCAATGGCGTTTATGTATCGGGAGATTTCTTTGGCACCAACTGGCTGGGCACGAACCAGCTTAATGGCCCGATCGCCGGTTCGACTTTTCTGACGCGCATCGACGCCAACGGCAATATTCTGTGGGTGCGGGCATTTGTGGGCACCAATGGGAATTTCACTGAATATCATCAATTGATTTCTGATCCGGCTGGCAACGTCACGGTTTCTGCCCTGATCTCCGGCGGCACCGAGATCGGCACTACCAATATTTTCACCGATGGACAATTGGGCGTGCTGGTGCAATTCGATGCGAATGGCACTGTGCGTTGGACGCTAGTTCCCTCCGGCTGGGCCAGTTACTTGGCCTATAGCGACGGTCGCATTTACGGCACGATGGGCGGTTCTGCCATCAATTACATTGGCGGCGTGACCAATCTTTCTGATCGCCGACAAGCGCTCTTCGCTCTCAACGCCACCAACGGTCAAGGTCTCTGGGTGCACGGCATTGCGGCGCAACACGATCAAGGCAATCCCGCCGGCTTGATTGATGACGCGGCGATGGTGGCAGTTTCCGGCACGAATGTTTTTGTGTCCGGCAGCGCGTGGGGATCCAACGCCGTCTTCAGTCCGTTCGCCGTCAATTTCCCGACGGCCAAGGGACAATATCTCGCCCGTTATGACACCAACGGAAACGCGCAAATGGCGGTGACGTTTGGCAGCCAGACAACGTGGCCATGGGCGATCGTCGCCAATGCCGCCGGCGCGGTTTACGTGGGGGGTGATTTCGATACCTATTCCATTTTCGGCCCGGACATCATTGCGGCCCCGTTCAATGCGACGATCCAGTTTGCCGGCACCATTGATAATCGCATTCCCGGCCAGAGCTTCATCGCTAAATTTGATCTGAACGGCAATCCGCAATGGGCGCGCACCGCGCAATCGCAGATCAGTTACCTGAACACGCGCGACATCATGCTGGCTGCAGATGGCGTCTGGGCTTGCGGCTTTTTCAATCAGCTCGCCGTCTTGGGGACCAACACTATTTTCAGCGCCGCGCCCGACGGCTATCTCGGCAAAGTCACGGATGGCGTTGCGAGCGCGCAAGCCGTCAGCCTGACCGCCCAGATCGTCGGAACAAATTATCAAGTGTCCTTCATTTCACAAACCGGGTTCACCAACACGGTTCAATATCGCACGAATTTGGTGCAAGGCGCTTGGCAGAATTATTCCAGTGTAACCGGCGATGGAACTCTGAAAAATGTCCTGATCCCGATCTCAGTTTTCAATGGTTCTCCGCAGGGTTTTATCCGCCTTTACACGCAATAAAATCAAAGGGCAGGGCGGAACAGCCGCTCCGCCTCCTGATTCCGGAGCACCGAGCACGGCTCGGCTAGAACCAAAGAAACAGCCCAATGTCGGGAGTTTTTCTAGCCCAGCAACGTCAGCACGATGCCGAGTAAAATGCCGATGACGGCGGGTAATTTGCGCCAGCCATTGGCTTCGTGGAAAAAATATAATCCGCCCGCGAACGCCACCAGCGTGCTGCCGCGCCGCAAACTCATCACGACGGAAACGAGCGCGTGCGGATTTTGCAAGGCGCTAAAATAAAGATAATCCGCCACGAGCAACGCCAGCGCGATGAACGGGATGCTCCAGCGCCAGTGAAATTCGTGGCGCGGCCATAAGCGCAATTTCCAACCGAGCGCGAACGGTGCAAAAAACATCACCAAATAAATCGAGAACCAACATTGCACCGTCGGCACGGAGAATTTCAGCGTGCCTAGCAGATATTTATCGTAGAGCGAGCTGACCGCGCCGAATAAAATGCCGACGACCAAAAACCAGAACCATTGATTGCGGTGAAAATGCACACCTTCGCGCGCGCCCACCAACGACAATCCCACAAACGACGCCAGCGTGGTCAGCACGCCGACAGTTTCCAGCAAGGTCGGACGTTCGCCCAAAATCAAAACCGCGCCGAGCAAGGTGAAGAGCGGACTTGTGGCGCGAATCGGCGCCCCGAGCGAGAGCGGCAAATGTTTCAGCGCAAAATAAGTTCCCACCCACGACACGGCGACGATGCTTGATTTCAGCATCAGTTGGAGATGTTGTTTGCCCGTCAACGGGTCGGTGACGAGCGAATGCGGCAGCCAGCCGGGATGCAAAAATTGGATGAGCAACAAACTGGTCCACACCGTCGCGCCAGTGAGCGTGCTGAAAAAAAGCACGGGCGTCACGGCATTCGCCCGCACCGCATGCTTGGTGCAAAGGTCGTAAATCCCGAGAAAAAACGCGGACAAAAGAACGGCGATAATCCAGTTCATCATTATTTGGCGGGGCAGAGCGGTCGCTTTGCCTGCCTCCAGAAGCGGCGGAGCTTAACAAAAAGTGGCAGGCGGGAAAGCGGGAAAGCGAAAACATTTAGGGGTGTCCGGCTTGAGTTTCCACTTTCCCGCTTTTTCGCTTTCCGCTTTTCCTGACCTCAGCTTGTGCTAAAATGTTCAAATCATGTCGTCTGATTCACATTTGAATGGTTCGCCCGCGAGTCGTCCGCCGTTGGACATCGCCGCGCTCGTGAAGGAACACGCGGGGAAAAATTACGAGCTGCAAACCGAACACATCAATCCCGCGAACGTCCGCACGTTGAAGACCATCGGCTTTGATCGCTGCTACACGCGCGCTGAAGGTTCGTATTTGTGGGACGTGAAGGGCGAAAAATATTTGGATTTATTGAGCGGCTACGGCGTGTTTGGTCTCGGTCGCAATCATCCCGAAGTGCGGCGCATCCTTAAAGAATTTCTCGATCTCGAATATCCCAGCCTCGTGAAAATGGAAGCGCCGTTGCTCTCCGGCTTGCTCGCGGCAGAATTGAAGAAGCGCATGCCGAATGAACTCGACATGGTTTTCTTCACCAATTCCGGCGCGGAAGGCGTGGAGACGGCGATCAAATACGCGAAGTGCGCCACCGGCAAACCGGCGATCATCCATTGCAAAAAATCCTTTCACGGCCTGAGCAGCGGCGCCTTGTCGATCAACGGCGACGATAGTTTTCGCGATGGTTTTGCGCCGTTCCTGCCGGATTGCCGCGCGATTCCGTTCAACGATCTCGCCGCGCTCGAAGCGGAATTGGCGAAGGGGGATGTCGCCGCGTTCATCACCGAACCGATCCAAGGTAAAGGCGTCAATTTGCCTCTGCCCGGTTATCTCCTCGCCGCGCAACAACTTTGCCGCAAACAAGGCGCGTTGTTCATTGACGATGAAGTGCAATCCGGCATGGGCCGCACGGGCAAATTTCTCGCCATCGAACACGAAGGCGCGGTGGATCCCGACATCGTGATTCTCGCCAAAACACTTTCCGCCGGCTTCGTGCCCGTCGGCGCGGTGTTGTGCAAAAAGTGGATTCACGAAAAAGTTTTTTCTTCGATGCAACGTTCCGTCGTGCACAGCTCGACGTTCAGCCAGGGCAGTTTTGCGATGGCCGCCGGTCTCGCCGCGCTCGATGTGCTCGATCGCGAAAACCTCATCGCCAACGCCGCGAAAATGGGTGACTTCATTGGCCACGGTTTGACCGCGATGATTCCGCGTTTTGAATTCATGAAGGAAGTCCGCTGGCGCGGTTTGATGACCGGCATTGAATTCGGTCCGCCGAAATCGCTCACGCTGAAAATTGCGTGGTCGACGTGTCACGCGCTCGATAAAAGTTTGTTCCCGCAAGCCGCCGTGATTCCATTGTTGGACAAGCATCGCATCATCACGCAAGTCGCCGGCCACAATGTGGACGTGGTGAAACTACTCCCGCCGCTCATCCTCAACGAAACGGACGCGAAATACTTCCTGACCGCGTTCGAAGACGTGATGGTGCAGATGCACAAATTTCCCGGCCCGGCGTGGGATGTATTAACCCGCATCGGCAAAATGGCGGTCACGCAACGCGCGAGATAACGGAGCGCGGACAGCCTTGTCCGCGTTGCGATCCGGCAATCCGCCCGCCAACGATGATTTCAAACGCCCACTAACGCGGCGCCGAAGACCCCGGCGGAATCGCCGAGTTGATTTTTCACGATGGGTGTTTGCAGATTATCCGTCAGCACCACGCGCCGCACTTCTTCGAGGCCGTGCGTGTAGAGCGCGCTGAAATTAGAGACGCCGCCGCCGAGCACGAGAATATCGGGATCGAGAATGTTGATCAGGTTCGCGACGGAACGGCCAAAGTTGCGGAAGAAAATTTGCATGAATTCGACCGCAGTCGCTTCGCCCGCAAAAAAATCTTTTTCAATTTCTTTGAGCGGTCGGCGCACGCCGAATTTTTCCGCGTAACGATTTTCCAAACCCGCGCCGCTGATAAAGGTTTCCACGCAACCGCGCGAACCGCAGAAGCACAGCGGGCCGTTCGGATCAATGCTCATGTGGCCCCATTCGCCGGCGATGGCCTGTTTGCCGCTGAAAACTTCGCCGTTATAAACCATGCCGCCGCCGCAGCCGGTGCCGACGATGATGCCGAAAACGAGTTTGTGTCCCTTGCCCGCGCCGAGCAACGCCTCGGCCATCGCAAAACAATTTGCATCGTTTTGCATCTCGATTTTGCGACCGAGCAATTTTTCCAGATCGGCCTTCACCGGCTGACCGTTCATGCAAACGGTATTGGAATTTTTCAGCAAACCGGTGCGGGGCGAGATCGCCCCGGGCGTGCCGATACCGAACGTGGTCGGCTGGCCGGGAACGACGGCGACGAGTTCATCGTGCACCGTTTTGAGGCGCTGCAAAATATGTTGGTAGCCGTGCTCGCGTTCCGTGGCGATGCGTTTGCGGGAAATTTCACGGCCCGCCGCATCGAGCACCACGCCCTCGATTTTCGTGCCACCTAAGTCTATGCCGATTCGATACATGGTTCAATCTGATTGAAGATCAAGGCGCGATCAGAATTATTTCCCGCAGCAATTTTTATATTTCTTGCCGCTGCCGCAGGTGCACGGATCATTGCGACCCACTTTCGGGCCGGTGCGTTTCGGTTTCGGTTTTTCCTTGGAAACATCGTCCGCTGCCTGACTGACCACGTCGCTAGACTTGTTTGGATCTTTAGGCTTGTTCTTGTCGTCAAACGCGCTCGGCGGCGGTTGATGCGTCGTCGTGGGCGGCACATTGCGCAGAAAGTCTTCAAACGCTTTCATGCTCGACGCGCTGCGGAAAACGTTGTGACAAATCTCCGTTTTCACGTTGACCATGAGTTCGTCAAAAATCTTGAAGGCCTCGGATTTATATTCCAACAGCGGATCGCGCTGGCCGTGCGCACGCAGGCCGATGCTTTGGCGCAAGCTGTCCATCTCGTAAAGATGTTCCTGCCACAATTTATCAATCGCACTCAAGATCGTGTAACGTTCGACCGTCGTCAGTTTATCCGGTTCTTCGAAACTGACTTTCAGTTCGTAAGCTTTGCGGATGGCGTCGCTGATGAAAATGCAGGCGGCGAATTGCGCTTCGTTCAAGGTGTCAAACAACGAACCCGCCACGGGTTTTTCTTTGCCGGACGCGGCGGCTTTCAGGATTTCACCCTCCGGCATGCCGAGCGGAAAATTCAAGTTCACCCAATCGGCGAGTTGACGCACTTTCCATTCGCTCACGTCGGTATCATGCGTGGTGAACTGCTCGACTTTCAGCACGACCACTTCCTCGATGATGTCCATCAAGCGATCGCGCACGTCGTCAGAATTGATGATCTCGTTGCGGAAACCGTAAATGATTTCGCGCTGTTTATTCATCACGTCGTCATATTCGAGCGTGCGTTTGCGCTGTTGAAAATTGTGGCCTTCAACGCGTTTTTGCGCCTGCTGAATCGAGCGATTGAGCAAACCGTGCTTCAATTCTTCGCCTTCTTCCAAGCCCATGCGCTCCATCAATTTCACGATCCGGTCGGAACCGAACAAGCGCATCAAATCGTCTTCGAGCGAAATGAAAAAGTGCGAGGAACCCGGATCGCCCTGACGCGAACAACGCCCGCGCAACTGGCGGTCAATGCGGCGTGATTCATGACGTTCCGTGCCGAGCACGTGCAGACCGCCGACTTCCGCGACGCCGGCGCCGAGTTTAATATCCGTGCCGCGACCCGCCATGTTCGTGGCGATCGTGATCGCGCCGCGTTGCCCCGCACGCGCGACAATTTCGGCTTCCTGTTGGTGAAATTTCGCATTGAGGACGGAATGGATCAGTCCTTCTTTTTTCAACATGCGCGAGAGCATTTCGCTGCTCTCCACGGAAACCGTGCCGACGAGCACCGGACGACCTTGCGCATGCAATTCTTTGACTTCTTTGGCCACGGCGTTGAATTTTTCGCGGCGCGTTTTGTAAACAGAATCGTGTCCGTCCTTGCGGATGTTGGGACGGTTCGTAGGAATCGTCAGCACGCCGAGTTTATAGATGTCGAAAAATTCCGCCGCTTCGGTTTCCGCCGTGCCGGTCATACCCGCCAATTTTTGGTAGAGACGAAAATAATTTTGGATCGTGATCGTCGCGAGCGTTTGCGTTTCGCGTTCAATCGTCACGCCTTCCTTCGCTTCGACCGCTTGATGCAACCCATCGCTCCAACGGCGGCCATTCATCGGGCGTCCCGTATTGGTATCAATGATGATCACCTTGTTATCTTGCACCATGTATTCCACGTCGAGCTGATACAGCGAATACGCTTTGAGCAGCTGCGAGATCGCGTGCATCTTCTGTGCTTTCGCTTCAAATTCCGCCTGTAATTTCGCCTTCACTTCCAGGCGTTTACGCGCGTCGGTTTCCGGGCCCGCATCCACGTCGTGCAATTGCGTCGTCAAATCCGGCAACACAAACGCATCCGGATCTTGCGGACTGATGAAATTACGGCCTTTTTCCGTCATGTCGGCTTCGTGACTTTTTTCGTCCATCGCGAACAGCAATTCTTCTTTCTCGCGATACAAATCAATTTTCTTCTGATCGCGGTGCAACTCGAGTTCCGCGCGGTTCATCAAACCGGCGAATTCCGGGTGCTCCAAAATTTTCATCAAACCTTCCGAGCGCGGCTGGCCGGTTTTGACGCGGAACAGTAAAATGCCGATTTCGTGTTCGAGCTGGCTGGCGTTCTGGACATTCGAGCCGTCCGCCGGTTTCAGCTTTTTGATCAACTCTTCAGCTTCGCGGAGAAAGCGATTGCAAAGTTGTTGTTGCGCACGGACGAGCGATTCGACCGATGGTTTCCACTGCGCATATTGTTCGTCAAACGTGCGGACGGACGGGCCGCTGATGATCAACGGCGTGCGCGCTTCATCAATCAAAATGGAATCCACTTCGTCCACGATCGCGAAATAATGGCCGCGCTGGACTTGCTCTTCCTTGCGCTTGGCCATGCCGTTATCGCGCAAATAATCGAAACCAAATTCTGCATTGGTGCCGTAAGTGATGTCGCACGCATACTGTTCTCGCCGCACGCGCGGGTCCTGACTATTTAAAATACAACCGACGGTCAGGCCGAGAAACTTGTAGAGTGAACCCATCCACTCGCTGTCGCGCGACGCGAGATAATCGTTCACCGTCACGACGTGCACGCCGCGACCGGACAACGCATTGAGATAAACCGGCAACGTTCCGACGAGGGTTTTGCCTTCGCCCGTGGCCATTTCAGAAATGTGTCCCGTGTGCAACGCGTAACCGCCGATCAATTGCACGTCGAACGGCACCATTTCCCAGCGCAACGGATGTTCGCGCACGATCACGTCCGTGCCGCACATTTTGCGACAGGCGTTTTTCACGACGGCGAACGCCTCGGGCAAAATCGCATTCAACTTCGCGGCCAGTTCTGCGTCGTCGGTGATTTGAGAAAGCTCGGCCTTCCACGCCGCCGTCTTGGCGCGCAATTGTTCGTCGGACAACGTCTGGAGTCCGGCCTCGATCTCATTGACCTGCGTCACGATCGGGCGCATTTTTTTGACATCACGGTCGTTTTTCGACGGGAAAATCGCTCTTAAAAAATTCACAATAATCTTTCAGTAACTGGTTAAAAATTGAGCGTGAACGATACGCGAGGAAACCCTTAGCGTCAAAGTGAAACGATTTATGGAACTGGGCGCGCTGCCGGCTCGCGAGCAAGTTTTCCACCGCGAAATATACGAAATCCACGAAAAGGAAATTTTGACGGCCGAGGAGAAAGGGGATCAATAAGGTGCGAGCGAATAATTACGGCGACTCAATCGCCAGATTGCAGACGATACAGAACGCATCGCCAGCCGATTCCGGTTCCCCGGCTCCAACCGGGGGCGAGTAGCTGGGTTGGGTATTGCCGAACGTTTTGTTTAAATTGAATTTGAATCGGCGGCCATCTGTCGGAATTATCACAAATTATTGATTTTGAGCGTAAAACGGTGGGTGACTTGATTAGCGCTCACCGAATTTCCAATAATTTCACGCTCGGACATTTGGCGACTGAAATGGGCTTTACCGAGCGACGTCGCTTAAGCGGGAGAATAACCGGTGTCGACGGGAAAAATCCTTGCCAATCTGTGGCGTGCGAAGACAATCGCAAAAAAGTCCGTGCCGGTGTGCCCGAAGCCAAATGGAAAATATTATTTAAAATGGAAAAATTTCTCTGCCTTTTGATGTCCTGTTTGGCTTTGCCCGGGGCGTTGTTGGCTGCGGGAGCTGTTCCTGATCCGGCGGGCGGCGTCATGTTGCAGGAGGCGCAGCGAATGGTGGCCGCGTATCATGCCGGTCAACTGCCCCCCACGAATCTTTTGCGCGTGGTTTATTTTGTCCCGAAAGACGGTCAGCCGCTCGCCGATTACGCCGTTCGCTTGGACCGGGCGGTGAATGACGTAAGTGATTTTTATCGCGATGGCTTCCGGCGCTTTGGCCTCGATTCGGAGGGGCTGCCGTTGGAGCGAGAGGATGGCAAGCTGGTGATTCATTTGGTGCGGGGACGATTGCCGGCAGGTAAATATGACGCCGCGTCGGGCGACCGCACGGCGAAAGAAATTCGAGCCGCCCTCAAGCCACAGTTCGACACCGCGCGCGAACATCTGCTGGTGTTTTATGCGTGTGGCAAAACGAATGACGGTCGCTTTGTGTTCCATACGCCGTATTACGGTTCCGGTTCCCAACGCAATGGAATATGTCACGCGGCGGATTGCGAATTGCTGGACCCGCTTCGGTTGACGGTTACGAACCGGACCCTTGATTTGTCTCGGGGGCCGACGTCGATACCGAACACTATTACTGTGGCTAGATTCAATAGTTGGTATTTGGGCGGTGTGGCGCACGAGCTGGGCCACTGCCTTGGCCTGCCGCACGACAACGGTGGTGAAGCTGAGGCGTCATTCGGTGTTTCCTTGATGGGCATTGGCAATCTGACCTATCGCGAGGAAGTCTGGGGCGGGGGACCGCCGACGTATCTGGGCCGGGCCTCGGTGCTGCAACTCTTGTCCGAACCCCTTTTCACCGGCTCGAATCGGGGACGTTGGGACAGTGTGCCGCGGAGTTTTTCAGGACTCAATTTTTCCGCTACGAATGGGGCGGTTCGCATTGAAGGAGTCGCCACCGACGCCATGCCGGCCTACGCAGTCATTGCTTATGTCTGGCCGGACAGCGACCAGATGGACGACCATGAAGCGCGAACATTTCCGTGCGTGGTCAGGAATGGCCATTTTACTTTAGACTTGGCCCGGCTGAAAACTGACCATTGGCACCGCTTTCACCTAAGGCTTTCCAAATTGCACGTCAATGGAGCCACGATGAAAGAGGAGTTTACGCTGGCTTATTACTCCTCATCCACGCCTGATATCGCCACCTTAAATGCCGAATGGCTGGCGCACGCGCGGAAATTGCCGTGATATAAACCTGATTTCACCCCGCCTTTTCTTTTTTACGTTCCGCCAAAATCTTTTGCGAGGGCGTGAAGGTGGCGATGAACTCGCGGTAGAATTCTGGGAAATATCCACCCGCGATGGCGGCGCGCACATCCGTCATCACTTTTATATACATGTGCGAGTTGTGGACGCTCAACATGCGCAGGCCGAGAATTTCATTCGCGCGCAACAGATGCCGCAGATAAGCCCGCGTAAAATTTTTGCACGCATAGCACTCACAACCTTCTTCGATCGGGCCGAAATCTGTTTTGTAAATGGCGCCTTTGATGCCGAGGGCGCCGCGCCGCGTGTAGGCCGTGCCGTTGCGGGCAACGCGCGTGGGCAATACACAATCAAACATGTCCACGCCGCGCGCGATCAATTCGACCATCTGCGCCGGTGTGCCGAGACCCATCGCGTAACGAGCCTTGTGCGCGGGCAGATGCGGTTCGGCGAGTTCGATCGCCTTCATCATTTCTGGTTCCGGTTCGCCGACGCTCACGCCGCCGATCGCGTAGCCGTCAAAGTCCATCGCGACCAATGCCTTGGCGCATTCCGTGCGCAACGCCGGATCGGAACCGCCTTGCACGATGCCGAAAACTTTCTGGCCTTCCGCGCGCGGTTGTTCCTTGCACTCACGTGCCCAACGGATGGTGCGCTCGACGGCGAGACGCTGATCTTTTGCGGGCGCGTCGTGCGGCGGACATTCGTCAAAAACCATCGCGATGTCCGAGCCGAGCACGCGTTGGATTTCCATGGATTCTTTCGGCCCGATGAACAGCAACGAGCCGTCCAGATGCGAACGAAATTCCACGCCGTGCGCTTTGACTTTGCGAATTTTCGCGAGACTGAAAACTTGAAAACCGCCGCTGTCAGTGAGAATCGGTTTTTGCCAATTCATGAACTTGTGCAGTCCACCCGCCGCGCGGATCACGTCGAGTCCGGGCCGCAGATTCAAATGATACGTATTGCCGAGAATGATTTGCGTGCCCATCTCGTGGAGTTCGCGCGGGTCGAGTGCTTTCACGCTGGCCTGCGTGCCGACGGACATAAACACGGGCGTATCCACGACGCCGTGCGCGGTGGTCAATTTCCCCAAACGCGCTTTCGTTTGGGAATCAGTTTTCAGAAGTTCAAACATCGCGCAGAGGATAAATTAAATCCGGCGCGATTGCAGATGATTTTTTCGGGATTGAGCCAAATTTATTTTGGCGAATAGGTGTCTATATCCACGCCAAAAAGATGATTCGGCGGGCTGGCTTTGATTTCATGGTAATGCCGGTCGCGCGAATCCCAGACGATCAAATCCAATTCAGGTGCTGTGGTGCTGCTGCGTCCGTAATCGTATTGAAAACTGTCATAGATGCGGATGCCATAAACGGCCACGATCACATCGCCCATTTTTAATCCCGCGGCACGGAGCAAATCATTCTCGCCTTTGAAAACCACGCCATCCTTTGGTGGCGACTGGAAATCGGCAACCTTTACTTTTTCGAGGCCCCGGGGGAACAGTTTGCCAAAGCGTTTTTGCAGTTCGCCATCGAACTGCGTGCCGTGCGTTTTGGTTTTGTAGCGCAGGCAAAAGGTGATGACCGCGCCGGATTCGTTACAGCGCTCTTCCATGTTGGAATACCATTGGAAAGCGTTTTGATAATCGCCGGTGGCTTCGAAAAATTCGGCCTTCGCACGCAATCCTCCCGACGAATAAACTTCGCCGGCGGCGTCGGCCACGGCCCGGGCTTTTTCTTTTTGATTATGCTTCAAATAATAGTTTACGAGCCAACTGGCGTCATACGAAGTCCGCACGCTGTCGGGATCTAAGGCGTTGGCTTTTTCATAATAAGCCGCCGCTTTGTCGTCCTGAGTGAGCGCGGCAAAATAATTGCCCAAGACGATATAATTTTTCGGGTCTAAAACCGCCGCTTTGGAAAGTAATTGTTCATAGCGTTCAGGCTGGTTGCGAACCGTTTTGGCTACGGTTTGCATGGCGTAACTCGCATAGGCCAGCACCGGCTGATACAGGTCAGCCGCCTGTTCATAAGTCGGCTGGATTGTTCCGTATTTATGCTTGAAAATATAATTGACGATTTGCGAATCGTAAGGTGCCTGCTCATGCAGTTTATCCAGCATCGCTGCCGAATCTGAACGACCGATCAAGCTGGGATGATTCAATCGCGGATTTATGTCATAAACGGTGCCGGGCGGCGGATTATGCTTGTGCCATTCGTTGACGTGCGGGTTTGGATTCGGCTGATAGCGTTCCGTGTCAGAAAATTCGTAGCACAGATAATTCCAACATTCTGCCGGAACCAGTTGCGGCGTGGCCACGGTCACTTTGAATCCATCATCCACCGACTGATGGTAGGACGCGACATCCACGCAATTAAACCGGCGCACGAACGGGTAAAGCCGCAGTCCGTTCAACGTCTGGTCGATGTTGGTGGAAAACGCATGGGCGTCTTCCGGCACGCCCCAACGCCATTGCATGAAGTCAAAATTATGTTGCACCGCGTGGCATAATTGACGTTGTAAAAATCCGGCCCATAAGCCCCAACCAATCACACGCACGACCGATTTTCCGTCTGAATCCACAGAGAAACAACGTTCCGGCATTTCGTTTAACGCCTCCGGGAGTCCGTCCTTTTTCAAAACTTTCTGATGCGAGGATTGGTAGACGGCGGCAATTTCCGAAAACTCCGCGCGTAAAGCCACCGCCAATAATTCATGTCCCACGCCAACGGAATAATTACCTTCATTCGCGATGCGGACGAAATCTGCAGTTTGCTTCTGCACATCGCTTAATTTGTTCCAGGCGATATCTGTATTAGCCGAGTGATCCAGCGCGTAAAACCAATTGATACATTCAACTTGCGAAAGGCCGCCAAGTTTTTCCAGTGGACGATAATCGCCCGTGTTCCGAGCCTGCAACGCCCGCACCCAACTGGTCACGGCCGTGACGTTCGTCTTGATGTCCGACAATTTATCCAGTGCCGCCGTTTGATTGTTCATCAAGGTCAGCAACATCGCCTCGGCCATTTGTCCGTTGATCGCGGATAAATTCCCACCACTCAAATAGCGCGCCATCGTCAGGTGCGCCGTGATCCGGCAGAGTGGCGAACGGATCTCAAAAAAATTACCAGAATGTTCGCGCAACGTGAATGCGCCTAAAAGAATGGCAGCCTCTTCATGCAAGCTGGCTTTGGAAAAATTACTTCCCAGCGATTGTGAAAGCTTTTGATTTTCGTCCTCGATGGTTGTGGCCGCGCCATCCGTCAGGCTCGCCAGCAACGTCGTATTGGGCGTGGAGTTATTTTCACTGGCCGGCAATTCGATAGCTTTAGCCAATTGCGTTGCCAAGGCTTCATAAACTTCCGGCGACCAGATCGGGCCATTGATATTAAGTTTATTTTTTATGCCGCGATGATTGACATCCAAATCAATCTCCAATTCATACGTCGGCGCACCAAACGAGGAATCGGGTGTCTCGGTCGCGGAAATAAAAAAATTCTTGGCCTCGGGCGGATGATGAAACTTGGCGTAATAAATCTGTTCCGCCAGATCGGCAGTAATATTTTCAACGATGAATTGCGATTCATCCTGAAAATCAGTTTGAAAATAACCGGACGAAGTCGTCCGACCAGTTCCATGGGCCGGTTCACAGTGGGTGAAGTTTAGTGCCGAGGCGACGAACAGGATGCTGAAAATAATTTTCTTCATGATACGTGTTTTTCTGAGAGAACTGGCTTTGCCGATTTCCACCAGCGCCGATAAAAAACACTAATTCAGTTGCTGTCTCAAGCGGATAAATCCAATTCGGCGCGACTGTAGATGAAAATTTTAAGGTATGGAAAATTATTGCGCGGTCACGACGAGCCGGTAAAAACGTTGCATGGGCAGAGGTGAGTTATCGTTCAAGGCGAGCGGGCCGCCCGTTCCCGCGACGGGAGTGCCGAGCAACGTCCATTGCGGATCGCTTAGATTATTTTTGTATTCCAATTGATAGGTTTGGCCAAGCAGGGAGGCAAATGTGAAGTTCACCACATTTCCATTAGCGGTAATGGAGGCAAACTGCAGCGGCGGTTGGACGATGACGGAAAATGTTTTCGCATCGCTGGCGGGTGGCGTGCCGTTATCCGTCACGCGGATGGTGAATGAATTGGTGCTGGGCGCGAAAATATTTGTGGCCGTCCACGTGAAACTGCCGGTCACTGGAACAAGGTTCGCGCCCGCCGGTGAATTGGTCAGGCTGAAGGTAAGCGTCTGATACCAACTATCTGGATCCGTCGCCGTCGCGGTGAATTGCACCGTCTGACCGAGATAGATCAACTTGTTCGTGATGACGGCCAGCACGGGCGCGTTATTGGGAATGACATTCGCCGCGCCCGGCGTCGGGCTAGGCATGAAGAAAATATTCGTGGTGCCATCGGGAAAGCGGCCTTCGGAAATGCCATTGGTCTGGGTGCCGTAATTAATGCGGTCGATTTCGGCGGCGGTGTCGTCGTAAAACACGATGGTATTGCTGGTGGCGGTCAAGCTGAGATCCGCGTGATCCGGGCCGGGCAGTTGATCGGCGAATAGTTGGAGAAATCCGCGCGGCGGTAAGAATGAAAGCGCGCCGATGCGAAATAACGAATTGCTGGTGGCCAGATAAGTGCCTTGCAGCGCGACTGGCGCGTTCGAAGCGCGATTGAATAATTCGATCCAATTGGTTGCGCCGGTCGTGAACCATTCGTTGATGGCAACATTGGTGGTGGCGGCCAACGTGGCGGCGAGATTGGGCGCCTTTGGCGTGGGCTGCGTTAACTGCCAGGCATCATTGATGCGGCCCAGCGACAAATCGGCGACTTGTTGGCCGAAGGAAACGGCGTCCACGCGATTCGTGTTCGGGTCATAGAGAAAAATATTTTCGCCGCTCCGGGACAAGGCAAAGCCCGTGTGCAAACCGGGCGCGGCGTTGTCGGTATCACACCAAACCACGAGATAGCCGCCCGCTGCAATGGTGGTGCCACCGGGAAAAACAAAACTGCGCGCGTTGCCGCCGTCGCTCAAACTCCAATTGGCCAGACTCACGGAATTGGTGCCGCGATTCCATATTTCCAACCAGTCGGGGAAATCATTGCCGTTGGTCACCGCCGTTTGGTTATCCGCCATGATTTCGTTCAACACGATGTCGCCCGTTGTGGGCGTGACGGGTGGCAATCCGGGCGTGCCGTTGGGCGCGGTGCTGGCGCGCCAGTTGGCGGGCGAATTCAAATCGCCATACGGATCAATCAATTCGAGCGAATAACCACCGCCGTCCGCCGCCGTCGGCCAGCCCGCTTTATTGTTGTAAGTCACTTCGGTCACGACCTCGCCGTTGTGGTCGAGAATGGCCACGCGTTCGCCGCCATTATTCAAGTTGCCGCTGTAATATCCCAAGACCGTGACGCCCGGATAGCGGCTGGCGAAATCAGTCGGACTCCCATTGTTCGCCAACACCAGCACCGCGCCGGGTTGAATGATCGTGCCGTTCGGAAACACAAACGTGATTCCAACAAAACTGAAACCGCTCACGTCCAACGGCGTGGCGCCGATGTTTTGAACTTCGAGAAATTCGTAGCTGCTGCCGCCGATCGGATTATACATCAACTCGGTGATGCGGAGCGGAACGCCGAGCGAGCCGACGGTGAAATTGCCCGCCGACAACGCACTCCAAGTCCCATTGAGCACGCGCGCTTGCACGTTCATGCTGCTCGTCAAAACCACCGGCATGCCGTTGGTATAAACCAGCGTGCCGAGCGTGACGGCGCCGGAACCATAGACGCGGGGATCAGTTCCATTGGTCGTGTAATAGAGGATTCCGCCCGCATTGGGATTGCTCATCGTCAGGGTAAAACCGGCGGGCACATTTCCCCCGGGCTGATTGAACGTGGGCGCGCCGTTATTCGGCACGAGGCCGATGGTTTTGTATTGGTTCCATACCTTGGCCGAACGGAGCGGAAAATAATTCGTCGTGTTGCCGGGATTGTTCGTATAGCCGAGCAAATTGTTCAGCTCACGCAGCCAATGATCGTTGCGCGTGTAATTGGTCGTCAGCAGATAGCCGCCCCAACGCGCCGATTCGTCCACGATGGCGCTGTTGATTTCATTGATGCGTTTCAAATAAAACGCCGCCGGCACATTGCGTTCGGGATGCGCCGGATCTGGAATCGGATTGGCCGGGTCGGTGTAAAGCACGCCGCCGATGGAATAGTGTTTTTGCAGGTGATCGGCAAAGCGCAGTTTAAATTCCGCGTTGTTCCGGAGCGCGTTGTAGATTTGCGCCGGGCTGCCCGTGGCGTTGGCGGTCGTGACATTTTCATTCACGTCTTTCAAAGTATGTTCGGCGTCCCAGACGATGAACTTGAACGTCCCGCCCGCCGCCCGCGGACGGATCAAATACCAATTATGCTGCGGCCAGTCGTCATCGCCGGTCCAATGCTGAACAATCATGTAATCAATCAGATTGTCCACATCCACATACTGCTGCAACTGCTCGTATTGCGCATTGTTCGTCAGGCCGGTATTGGACAAAGCCAGCGCGGTGTTCCAAGCGTTGAGGTCGCCGGTGAGCAGTTCCGTTCCGTCCGCCGTATTTTTTATCACGTCATAACCCGTATCGTCGCCACCAAAATAACTCGCGGCAAAATCATTGTCGGGCCGTTCGTGGACGTAGTGAATTCCCCAATAAATGCCATTGAGATATAAGTTGTAAAATTGTCCGTGAAAAGAAGCGTTGCCCATCGCCAGCATCAAGTCGCTGGTGAACTGGTCGCGCACGCATTGCGCGCGGAAACGTTGGTCGGTCGGAACACTGGAGCCGACATAATGCCACCAGTAGTTGATGCCGCCATCGAGCACAAAAGTGTTGAAGCTGGTGACGGGCGAATCCGCATACATGGGAAACTTAAATTTGCCGGGGCCGTAAATGCTTTTGAAAGAGACCCGGAAGGAATGCTTCGCGTTTTTCCCCGGTTGACGTTGCGAGCCGCCTTGGATCTGCAATCCGCAATTGATCTGCGTGCCCGCGCTGCCGTCCGGAAAAATCAATTCCATCGAACAGGCGCGTTCCCATTCGTCATCGCCACCGTCGTTGGAGTGCGCTTCCGGATGCGTATAAATGCCGGTGTTGGGATCGAACAGATCAGGAATCGGCACGATGATTGACATCGTCGGAATAGAAACTAATCCGGTGCGGACGAGGTTGGTATATTGCGGATCGTTTACGATGGTGGGATCCATTTCGTAATAAGCCCGCGAGCCGGTTTCAATGTTGGTGGGCGTTGGGGTCCAAACATTTCCCACCGGATAACCTGTCGGATTATTCGGCTGCCGGATAATGTTCTCGGGAAAAAGATACGTCGCCGAAACGGTGAGCGTCGGCAAAAGATTCGGTGCCCAAGCCGCCGCGCGAAACGCCGTCGTGTTGGTGATATTGATGGGGCCGGTGTAAATATTTCCGTTGGTCACGCTGCCGCTGATGCTGGGCACGCTGCCATCGGTGGTATAAAGAAGAGTGGCACCCGGCGTTGCCGTTGTCAGCGTCACATTGGTCGGCTGGCTGAAAAATCCGGAGCCGACACTCACAGTTAACGGCGCAACAACCCCGGTGATCGTGCTGAAACCGTTCGGCCCGCCCGGGGTCGGCTGGGCGAAATAACCGGGCACGCCGTTGTTGTCCAAACCGTAGGAAATGTTATTCCGCTGTTCCGGATAAGCGGGCGCGTATTCACTCACGACGTGCGGCGGAAAACCCGCATCATATAACCCGAGATAATTCGTCGAGGCTGCGAGCTTGAAATTGGTATGCAAATTGGCGCCGGGAATCTGCCGGTTAGCGCCGGAGGCAAAAACCACGAGATACGATCCAGCCGCGAGGTTCGTCGCCGGAAACGTCCACTGCGCCGGCTGGGTCGCGTCGTCCGTCAGCGACCAGCCAGCGAGATTCACCGCCGTCGTTCCACGGTTGTAAATCTCAATCCAACTGTCGAGCAAACCGTCTTCGTCGACTAATCCGTTGGGGCTCGTGTTGGCGGCCAAAAATTCGTTGATGACGACGTTGGTCAACGCCGCGGCGTTCACTGCGGGACTTAACAGCGCCGTCCAGCCGCTGCCGCCAAAAAGATTCGCCGCGACATCCTGGATATTTTGGCCCGGCGCCCACGAAAATTGCACGTTGCCTGATGCGGGTTGCGGAAATTGAAAAACATACGGTCCGATCCCGCTGCCGCTGACATTGGTCGCCGCCACGCCATTGATCAACAGCGCGGACGCATTCACGCCGGTGACCACTTCACTAAAATTCACCTGCGCTTGCGTCAGGTTGCCGACCGTGGCACCGGCGGTAGGCAGGGTGGAAATAATCGTCGGCGCAATGTTATCAATCAGCGTGTAAGCCCAACTGCCGGAATTATCAAACTGGTTTCCCGCTAAGTCCGTGATTCCGCTGTCCATATCCCAACTGATAAAAATGCTCCCGGACGGCGGTTGCGTGAAGGTGAACACATAATTTGAGCCGCTGCCAGACACGAAATTCGCCGGGTTTCCCCCGATCAATAAATCTTCCGCGTCCACGCCGGTAACGGTTTTATTGAAGGTGACCTGAAGCTGCGTGAGCGTGCTCACGGTCGCGCCGGCCGCTGGGTTGAGCTGGAAAATAGCCGGGTTAAAATTCGTCACCGGCAGCAGCACCGTCACCGTCGCCACCTGACTGGTCGCCGCTCCGACCGAATTGGTGACGATCAAACGGTAATCTGCCGCATCGGCTAAAACCACGTTGGTGAACGTCAGGATATTTGAGCCGGAACCGGAAACATCGCCGCTGTTGATTACGTTGACGTAAAGATTATTGGTGCCTTTTTGCCACTGATAATGCAACGGTGACGAGCCGGAAACGGACGTGACCAATTGCGTCGAATTGCTGAGGTTCAAAGTGACCGAAATCGGTTGCGTGGCGATGCTGGGAGCGATCAATGGCGGCGGCCCATAAGGTTGCACGATCAGATTCCCTGAGCCGCCCGTGGCGAAATTATTGGGGAAATTCGCCGCCAATTCCGCATACGGATGCGTGCCCGCAATTAAGGTGGCCCCGCTGATTTTCACCGAACTGAAAATACAGTTTTGATGGAGGTTGATCACACCGCCGTTGGTGAGGGTGAGTCGGCCCGCGCTGTTGAGATCGTAATTCACTTCCAACAAAGCCGGGCCGGCGACATTGACGATGTTGGTGCTCAAAGGCAAAACGAAACTGGGATCAATGGTGATATCATTAGTGCCCAGCGAATTCACGGTGACGCCCAGCAACCACCCGGCCTTCACCATCCATTTGCCGGAAAACGTATTGCTCGTCCCGGAAATCTGCTGCGCCACGGTGGTGCCGGCGTTGAATATCACCAACGGTCCGCTGCCCGAAAGTTGGCCGGTGAAATTAAATCCGCGCAACGGCTGGACCGCGCCGCCGCCGCCATCCGCCGGAGCAATATAAGATTGGCTCGCGACTTGGACTTTTCCCGTGATGACAAAAATGGCGTCGTCGCCCGCGTTCAATACGCCGCCTTTGAGGATGAGCCCGGGATTGCTGGACACACCGGGAAAATTCAAAAGCAGATTGGTGGCCGTCTTGAAACGAATTTCCGCATTGGTATCCAACGTCAACGAAGCCCCCGGAAATGTCGTCAAACCGCCGCCGGTCGGATTGCGGATGCGCGTGTTGCCCGTGTTATTTCCGAAAGCGATCCCGTTCGAAACGCATTCGTAAGTATTCGCGCTGACAGGCATGAGCGCGGTTCCCGTTCCGTTGGTTTTCCAGATCGCATCGTTCCAACTTGCCCCCGTGCCTTGTGACGTAATGGTCGTGAGATTCGCCGCCCGGCTCGAGGTCAGGGCCAACCAAAGAATCGCGCCGAGAAGGAAGCTGGCCCGGTAAGGAAATGTTGCCCACGCTAGTTTCCGGATGGATACATCGGTTTTTTTCATTCGTTAAACAACCGATCCATACCGAAAGACCTCGGGTGAGAAATCTCAAAAAGCTGAGACGGGCTGGAATGGATGGGTGCCAGTCAAATTAACCGGATTTTTCCAATTGGCAATTAAATCTCCCAAGCGAGGGTGCCAATTGCACACTTAACGGCGCACGTCGGCTTTGAATAACGCGCTAGTAGCTCAAAGTCTGGACGCCGCCCCAGCGGATAATTTTGTGGTCGCGTGTGATCAGAATGAATCTGTTCGTCAAGGCTGCCGCCACAATCAACTGGTCAGCGGGATCTTCAGTTTCCAATCCTTGCTGTGTCAGCTTACACGATTGATCGGCGATTTCGGGAGTGATCGTTAAGACAGTGATATTTTTCTTGAGAGCCGTTTGGATCCATTCAAGTGGCGGCAGGCTTAAACGCAATGTTTCGTGCTCAACCACTTTGCAAATTTCCCAGAACGAAACGTCCAATAAGAAAAGTGATGTGTTTTCTTCGCCGATGAAACGGGCCGCAGGTTTAAGTTTGCCGCCCGAGACGAGTCATTTCTAAGCGTTCGTATCATGCAAACAGCTCACTGCATGGCCTTCCATTTTACCTTTGGCTTGCCGGAATCTTGAAAAATCGAACCGCGCAGGCAGCCATAAAGCGCACCTTGCCCACCTTTTTTAGTCAGGATATATTCTGATTTGCTGCGGCGAATGATTACTTTTTCGCCCCGATCAGCGGCGGAAAAAACGCGTTCTGGGGAACGGTGAAGAATGGTCGCAGTCGCAGTCATCAGCCAAACAGTATGATTGAGCTGATCGACCGTCAATTGCCAAGCTCGGCAAACGAAACATCCACCTGCAAGTCCGCGGCGATCTTTTCCAGATCGCGTTTCAGCGCGGCAAGATCACAAGTGGTGGGCAATTGCAAACGAGCGCTGGCTTTGAATAATGTTTCACCGGACATGGGGGCGCTGACGACTTCGCTGGAAAATTCTTCGACATTCACCTGCGCCCGGGCCAACGCGCTGGTGATATCGCGGACGATGCCCGGACGATCGGAACCGATGATCTCAAATTGCGTCTGGCGGACGGGTGCTGCGGTAATTTTGGTTTCGCCCGAACGAACGGCGACATTCAGACCGGAAATTGTTTGTAGGGCCGCCAGCAAAGCCGATTGTTTCTCCGCCGGAACTTCGATGCGCAGAATCCCCGCAAATTCGCCGCCGAGATGACACATGCGACTTTCCAGCCAGTTGCCGCCGTGTTCCGCCACAATGCGGGCGACGGATTCAACCAGACCGGTGCGGTCCGCACCGATTATAGTCATCACTAGGGGAATTGGCATGATCGGAAAACTTAAGGTTGGCTGGTGATCTTCTCCCAGCTGATTCCTTGAGCGCTGGCGTAGACGGCGAAGGCTTTTTCGTTTTGGATCAATACCGCGCGCACGACGCTGGAATTATCCGCGCCGCCCAATTCCAAAACGCTTTCGGGAAGAATGCTTATTTTTTTATGCGCGAAGAGCAAGGCGAACACCGCTTGCGCCACCGCCGTGTAAGGCAGTTCTTTGTAAGCGCCTTCAACCGCGTCCTCAACGGCGTCGGTGAGAAACTCGAGTTGGTCCACCAAGTGGGGAAATTTCGGCGCATTAATCTGCGTGAATTCCAATTTCCATTGCGGCAATTGACGCAAAACTTTTTCCGCCAGCCCCGGTGTAATGCTAGCGGCCCCACTGTTCACAAACTTGGCGATCTCGGACATGACGGCAATGTAGAAAAACCAGTGCAAACGTCAAAGTGAAATTGTGAAGTAAAATGCCGGTGGGTGGCACAAGCGTCTCGCTTGTAAAATCCGGCGTCCCGCCGGATTTCGTTTTTGGCTTGGCTGGGTCAAGGCTGCGCGGCCATCGGAAAATATCCACGCCGATAAACGGTTTTGGGCGGGACGCCCGAAACGACAGGCTGGAGGCCTGTGCCACCCAGAACTTCGGAGCGCCGATCTCCTGATCGGCTCGATGTTCACTTCCATCAGCCTGCCGATCAGGAGATCGGCGCTCCGGCCAAACCGTCACGCAATCCCCGCCTGTTTCAACACCAACTCAAAATCATATTCCGGTTTGCGCGCGACGCGGGAACGCATTTTGTTCGCGGCTTTATCATGCACAAACATCTCCGTGGCTGCATCCCACGTCAGTTTACGTTTCAACTTCATGCCGATCCACGCGGCGGCGCAGGCTTCAAGGCTGCGCGCAGATTGCTGGATGGGCGCGATCGGCTGTTGGTTAGCCAGAATGCTTTCCAACCAGTTGCCGTGATGATTCTTGCTCGGCATCCAGCGGACGGCGTTGCCGTCCAGCGGCGAAAGAATTTTCGGATCGCTCGCCAGCAGCGGTGGCAATTTTTTGGTGCTGTCGGCGTCCGTGAATTCTTCCGGACTGCGCGTGCAAAACACCCAGCCTTCATCGCCTTCAAAACGGATGCCATTGGGAAATTTATTATCCATGATGAGCTGCACCTTTTTCGGATACGCCATCTCTACGTGATACGTCGTGTGCACTGTCCATGCATCGTGCCGCATGAATTGGGCATGTGCTTCCACCGTCAGTGGACCGCCGAGTTCCTGCGCCATCGCCCATTGCGCGATGTCCACGTGATGCGCGCCCCAATTCGTGATCATGCCCAGACCGAAATCTTCCGTCGTGATCCAGCCGGGCCGACCTTCTACGTCGTCTTGCGGATGCACGCGCAGTTCCATGTAAGGCTGCTCCGGCGCGGAACCGAGCCAACGTTCGTAATCAAAATTGGGCGGCACCGGCATCGCCGCGGGCGCGTGACCGCTAGGTTTATCGAGGCCGACGCCGATCTTGATCGTCTTTAATTGGCCGATGCGTCCATTGCGGACGGCTTCGCTCGCGGCGCGAAAACTTTTCCACGGTTTCTCGGAACGTTGCTGCGAACCGGTCTGCAAAATAATTTTCTTCGCCTCGACCGCGCGGCGCAGACCGATCGCCTCGGCGATGGAATACGTCACCGGTTTCTGGACGTAAACGTGTTTGCCGGCGATGGCGGCCTTGATCGCGAGCAAGGCATGCGAATGATCCGGCACGGTGATGACGACGGCGTCAATTTCCGGCGACGCCAAAATGTCGTGGTAATCGTGAAAGGTTTTGACGTTCACGTCCGTCTCGCCCTGGCTGCGATAATAATCCTCCACCATCTGCTTGCCGGCAGCGACGCGTTTGGTATCCAGATCGCACACGGCCACGATACGCGCGAGCGGTTGCGTCATGACATTGCCCAGATCGCTGCGCCCCATGCGCCCGCAGCCGATCTGCGCGACCTGAATTTTTTTATTCGGCGCGTCCGCCCCGAACAACCGCGCGGGCACAATGCTCGGCAAAATCGCCAAGCCCGCGCTGCCGCGAACCACGGATTTCAGGAAACTGCGACGGGTTTGATTAATCATGCGATTTACGATTTACGCGCCGAAGGGAAAAATGTGCTGCCGACATTTTGTCGGCAGTCAGTTGCAAGCGACGCGTTCTTCTGCCGACAAAATGTCGGTAGCACTTTATAGTGGCCCGGGCGTTCTGCCCGGGCCACTGCGGCAACGAATTTAAGAAAAGGATACGGATTAAACAATGTCATTTGGGAATGGAATTGGTTGGAACATCGCATGAGCCTCCGGACTTAATTTTTTTGGAGGCTCAAGGTTAGGTAAAATCTGTTCGACGAATGGCTCAATAAACTGCTCAAGGCGGTGCTCCTCTGCCTTTGAAGGCTTATGAGAAACAGTGGACTGGATATTGAGCGAAGGTGCTGCAAACACAGAGAGAACAGAGATTAAAATCTGTCTTTTTGTGCCGTATCGACAATAAATAGTAAGTTGCCCATCGTAGCGGTTAAAGAATGCCTCCGGCCCATGTTTGCCATTAGCAAGACGAACATTAGTAAGTTCCTGAATCCAATTGGATGGAACGCCAGACACAATTGTTTTTACATCACGCACAGAAAGACCGTGTGTTGGATCACCGTTAATTTTATCTGCGCGAATTTTCATTTAACACATGCGAATTGGTTCGCCCACCACTCTCCCCACCCACGCATCCGCGCGTCAATCGCATATCACAAATTGTCAGAGCAAATAATATTGCTCCCAATCTTTGCGCGGCGGCACGCCGTTGAGCAGGCCGTTGGCGACTTTATGATTCGTGATTGTTTTTGTGTCGCGGTCGAATTCCAGCTTGGCATTCACGCGTTGGGCGATGACGCCGATGGCCATCGTCTGGCACAAAGGCCCGGCGACCGCGAATGGCGAACGGCATTTTTCTTTGCCCATGCATGCCAGCAGGAAGTTCTTGTGATGTTCCGACGTGCTTTTCGGCACGAACGGCAGGGACGACGCCATTTCCTTCGCCTTCGCTTCGGGAATGATTTTCAGCGTGGAACCATGCGAGCCGCCTTTGAACGTCAGGCCTTCGCCGTAAATCACTTTGCCGGGCGCGAGCGTTTTCGTTTCCAGCGAACCTTTAGACGGGGGCGGAATATTCGGGTCCACCACGGACGCGCCGAAATCTGAAGGCAACGGCGGCAGATTTTTCTGGCCGTCATACCACGTCAATTCCAATGGCGGCATGGTGCCGCGCGCCGGGAAGCGGAAGGCGAGCGTCGAGGCTTGCGGAAAAATATAGGGACTCCAACCATCCAGCTTCACGGCCTCAACTTCGGTCGGGAGGCCGAGGTGCAAAAATTCGTGCGCGGTGTCGAAGATGTGGGCACCCCAATCGCCGAGCGCGCCGTTGCCGAAATCGAACCACGAACGCCAGTCGCCGTTGCAATAGCCGACGTTGTATTGATGTTCCTGCGCAGTCGCGAGCCACGTTTCCCAATCGAGCGTCGGTGGGATCGGCTGTTCGGGTAGCAGACCGGAAACTTTCATGCCATGCCAGCGGCGCGAGCCGTTCATGAACGCCGTGATCTTGGTGACGTTCTTGATGATGCCGGCTTCGGTCCACGCTTTGAATTGAAAATAGTTCGCCTCAGAATGACCTTGATTGCCCATCTGCGCAGCGACGCCGTATTTCTTTTCCGCCGCCATCATCAGTTCGATCTGGCGGAAGCTGTGGCCCATCGGTTTTTCGGAATAAACATGTTTACCGAGCGACATCGCCAGCATCGCGATGGGGAAATGGGAAAAGTCCGGCGTGCCAACACACACGGCCTCGATGTCCTTGCCCATCTTGTCGAACATGACGCGGAAATCTTGGAAGCGCGGGACGTTGGGAAATTTTTTCAACACGGCCAAGGTGGCTTTGCTGCCCATGTCGGTGTCGCAGAACGCCACGAAGTTCGCGAGGCCCGAGGCATGGAGCGCCAACACATCTTCGCCGCCGCGATTACCAATGCCGCAACAGGCGATATTTACTTTTTGAACGGGAGTCACGGATGGCGTTGCCGCATCATCTTGGGCCAACAACGTGCGCGGCGTGATGACGGAAAGCGTGCCGGTCGCCAGAATACCTTTCAGAAAGGAACGGCGGCGCATGGCGGCGTTGACGGAATTATTTTGGCGGGATGATTTCATAGTTGGTGTGTCGTTAATTTTTAGGTGTGTCTTTAAATGAGTGGCACAGGCGTCCCGCCTGTAAAATTCGGCGTCTCGCCGAATTTCGTTTGTGATTCATAGCGGTCATGGGCATCAGCAAATCAAAAACATTCAGAGTCCCCAAACGGTTTCGGGTGCGACGCCCGCAACGACAGGCCGGAGGCCTGTGCCACCCAGAATATTTTGAAAACACACTTTGGAGTTCATTTTACTGTGCGGCCAATTCACGGAGCTTCACGTTTTTGAAAGAGACCATGCTGCCGTGTTCTTGTAACAGAATGTGGCCGTCCGCCCATTCCCCGAATTCGGGGATGTCTTTAAATTTGCTCGCCGCGACCGCTTCGCGGAACGCAGCGGAACCGCGCTCAAATTCTACCGTCTTCACGCCGTTCAACAAAAACTCAACGTGTTTGCCTTGTGACACAATGCGCGCGTGATTCCATTCGCCGACCGGATTGACTTTCTTATCAGTCGGCGCAGGAATCAAATCATAAAGTGAACCGAGCTTGCGGTCGCCGTTACGACCAAGCTTCGCGTCCGGATGATTTACGTCGTCGAGAATCTGATATTCCATGCCGATGGCGGAACCGGTGCCGGTCGGCTTGCCGGTGACTTTATCAATCGGCGACAAATTCGGTTGCACGAAAATTTTAATGCCGCTGTTACAGCCTTTGGTGGTGATGAAATCGGCGGTGAGTTCGAAATTCGAATAGCGTTTGCGCGTAATGATATCGCCGCCGGAAAGACCTTCCGCCTCGCCGTTATTCAAACCCGGATCCACTATCAATACGCCGTCGGCCATGCTCCAGCTTTTCGCGGGAAATTCATCAGACTTCGGACTGCGCCAGCCGTCGGTGGTTTTGCCGTCCCAGAGCAATTGCCAGCCGTCGGCTTTTTCGGCGTCGGTGAGCGTATTATTTTTGATTTCGCGAAGACGCATGTTGCGAATGGAAACTTTCAGTCCAACTTTTTTGGTGTCTTTGCCGACGCCATGAACTTGAAAGGCGATGATGCCGCGCGGGGTAACATTATCGTTGATTTGCGCGCGGGGCACGCCGTTCAACCACGTCTTGATGGTCGGGCCATCGGCCACGATGCGCAGCGTATTCCATTCGCCATTTTTGCTGACGGCGCGTCCTTGTTCGGAAAACGCCAGGCCTTGCGGTCCTTTTTCGCCATCCGCCGGGACAAACCAACCGCGACGCGCTTCTTCGTAAAGACCACCGGTCCACATGCGTCCGCGCGCGGCGTCCATGTCAATTTCGCATTGATAACCGTGGACGCGATCTGCCGCGAATTTGTATTCCTTGCCGTCAATCACCTGATTGGTCGCTTCGGGAAAAACTTCACTGCGAATCTGCACGCCAGAATTCAGCAACGCATCGCATTTATATTCCAGTTCCAATTCAAAATCGCCAAACGTCTGCGTCGTGCACAAAAAACTATTACCGCTGCCGGAAACGGATTCGCCGGTCAACACGCCATCCGCGACGCTGTATTTGGCTTTACCGCTGTGTTCGGCCCAACCATCCAGATTCGTGCCATTAAACAAATTAACCCAACCGTCGGCGGATTGGGCGTGGCCCGTGTCAGCCGTCGTGAGCAGCGCGGCGAGACCCAGGGCGCTCGTGGCGGCAAAGGCCGGCCGCAGAACAGTTTTGAATTTCATGGTTTGCTTTAAAAAGAATAAGGGAATGGCGTTCAAGGTAAGTATTTGACGCGCCCATGGCAAACATGGTTTCAAAAATTTAGTGGCAACCGCGCGTGTCAGCTTCCAACCGACGTGTTTTCAACGCGAAAACCGGCGCCGTCGATAAAGGTTCAAGCCGTGGCTAGGTGAGCTTGAAATTTGCCGACTGTTGTAAAAACTTCTTCGGATTCTGGAAAATGACGTCGTCAATCGTCGTCGCGAGATGGCCGCGTTTCTTCATTTCCAACGCGGTCTTCGGCACGGCCAGTGGATCGCTGATACCCCAATCGCAGGCGCTGTTCATCCAGATACGTTCGCGGCCGTAAGTTTCCAGAATATCAATCGCGCGCGCGGGCGTGCATTTCGTCTCGGGATACAGCGTCATGCCCGCCCACATGCCGCAATCCAAAACCATTTCCACCGTGTGTTCCTCAACGTGATCAATGATGACGCGCTCGGGGCGGATGCGTTTGTCATTCTTTAACACGTCGAGAATGAGTCGCGTGCCTTTCAATTTATCTTCCAAGTGCGGCGTGTGGACGAGGATGAGTTGATCGTATTTCGCGGCGAGTTCAACTTGCATCTCCAGCACGCGCAATTCGTTCCGCGAGTTTTTGTTCAACCCGATTTCGCCGATGCCGAGCACATTTTTGCGCTCGATAAATTCCGGCACGAGCGCGATGACTTCCGCCGCGAGCTGGACGTCCTCGGCTTCTTTGGAATTGATGCACAGCCAGCAAAAATGTTTCAAACCGAACTTGGCGGCGCGCTTGGGTTCGTGCTCGGTGAGCTGGCTGAAATAATCGTGAAAGCCGGCCACGGAACTGCGATCAAAGCCCGCCCAAAACGCGGGTTCGCAAACGGCCTCGCACCCCGCGAGCACCATACGTTCGTAATCATCGGTCGTGCGGCTGACCATGTGGGCGTGGGGTTCGATGTAGCGCATAATTTTTTTAGCCACAGATGGTCACAGATGAAACACAGATGAAACACAGATGAAGACAAAGCCAGCGATGGTGGGATTTCCCATCTGTGTTCCATCTGTGAAAATCTGTGGCTGATTCATTTGGGGAAAGCTCCGACGGCACCTTTGCTGGTTGCTTTGGCGATGGGGGCGATGGTTGGGTCGCTAAATGCGAGTAACACGGCTTTCGCTTTATTTTTCTTTTTACCGTCGAGTTTGGTCAACGCGGCACGGAAGCTTTTTAAGCGGAAATCGTCTTTGCCCTCGGCGCGTTCGATGCGATCAAGGAACGCGGCAAGTTCGATCAGCTTGTGCCGCGCATCGAGAAAGTAGAGGTCTAAAACCTGTTGCCGTGTCATACGTTTTGTTGGACGAAATATACGGCGGAATTGTTACGCCGCAATGCGTAAAACAGGTGGTTGATTTATCCACGCCAAAACTTGCCGGGCGGCTTGGGCGGACGCTGTGCCGAGGATGTTGTGATCGGCGATAAAAATGATTTGGCTCGCGCGCAACGTGGGACAATGTTGCTGCAACCAGTATTTCACG
Organism: Methylacidimicrobium fagopyrum; assembly: GCA_026225255.1. GTDB lineage: Bacteria > Verrucomicrobiota > Verrucomicrobiia > Limisphaerales > UBA11358 > UBA11358. The sequence goes on from JAMFSJ010000033.1 coordinate 121,163, forward strand.
CACGGCCACGGCACGATGGGATCGAAGCCGCCGCTGAGATAAAAAACTGGCAGTTTGGTCGCGCTAGCGACGGTTCGCGGATCGGATTCGGCGATCAAATGCAGCCGATGTTGCATGGCCTGGCGATCCAGTTCGGTTCGGCGGACGGCGAATTCATCAATCGCGATCGAGGTTTCTAAAGATCGACAATAACACGCCCGGGCAAATTTAGTGAATGCCAGCATGATCTGAACGAGGATTGAAAAGGGGATCTGTCCGCATAGTTTTTCCGACAGTCGCGCGCCCCAACGCATCGGATGTTTGACAAATCCCCCGGCGAGAATAATTCCCTGCGCTTGAAATTTCCCGCGCCGGACCAACGGCCATACGATTTGCGAGCCAAACGATTCGCCGAGCAGCCAGCCGTGGGTGATGCCATTTTTGGCGAGGGCGATTTCAATGTTCGCCGCATAATCCTCCAGCGTCCAAGTGAGTGTGCGGGGATAAGTGAATTCAACAAAACGAACATGACCGAGCAGATGTTTCCGAAAGCCGCCCACCAACGTCCAATCGCCATGCAGTCCGGGAAAGTAAATCAACGTTGGCAACGCAGCGTCGCCGTAGATGCGCAGTTGAAGTTCCTCAAGCATGACGCCGACAATGATTCATTGTCGGCGTCGGTGATTCAAGTTTTTCGCGTTGGCGTCGGTCAGTCGTATTTGGCCACGGTGACCAAACCTTCCGGATCGGTCACGCCTTTGCCTTGCAGAAAGACGATGTGTTTGTAGCCCGCGCCGCGCAAGGCGACGAAGAGCGACGTGCTGCGGTCGCGAAATTGGTCGCCCGGTTGTTGCTCCGTATAATTTTCCAGAATAACCACCGCCGTTTCGTGCTGCGGCAGTTGGTTCACTTTGGTCAAAACGTGATCGTTTGGTTCCCGATCCGTGATCATCGGTTGTAGCATCCGGCAATTGCTATCGTCCGTGGATTCAATGACGAGAGCTGCGCCGTCAATTTTATGAAAAGCCTGCGGTGGCGGCGGCGTTGCACAAGATGTTAATAAAATTGGTAAAGCTAACACAGTGGACAAGACTATAATTTTCATAATTCCCTTTTCTCCCAATTACAAACGTTGGTATCTTATTGTTGCTATTAAGTTTCTGCAATATCATTTACACCGTATTTCTATCAACGCAACTCCCGTGCCAAGGCATATTCACCGACTTAAAATTAGACGAATTGTTGGATGTGTTTGCAACCAAGGCGGTTTCGAAAAGCGGCAGTTTTTGCCCGGCCCCTCACTGTTAGAAGATTGGACACCAATGGGTTATAAATGAGACACAAGCGCTTGATTTTCAGGCTTTTGCGGCTAGGCCCTTAATTTGGGGAAAAATTCCAGCGCCGTTTTACAGGTCGCGACGCTCAAGGCTTCGGGTGAAATCAGCTTCACCTGCGCGATCGTTTCGGAGATTTCTTTAACAAATGCCGGTTCGCCGCGTTTGCCGCGATACGGCACGGGCGCGAGATACGGACAATCTGTTTCCAGCATAAACTTATCCAGCGGCGTCGCCGCTACGGCGTCGCGGATATTTTGGCCGTTCTTGAAGGTGACGATCCCGGTGTAACTGACGAGCGAGCCAATGGCTAAAATCTGGTTCAAACGTTCCACCGATTCGCCGAAACAATGAAAAACGCCGCGCACTTTGCCGGCGAACGGTTTTAATTGCGCAAGCGTGTCGTCGAACGAAGCGCGTTGGTGAATCACGCAATTCAACCCGACTTCAACCGCGACTTCGAGTTGTTGCTGAAAAAGCTCCGCCTGTCGTTTTTTATAATGCGCGTCGTCGTCGGCGCTGCCGCCGTTGGTGCTGGGCAGACGATAATAATCCAATCCGGTTTCGCCGATGGCGACGACTTTCGGATGCTTCACTAATTCGCGCAACGCCGGCCGAAAATCCGCCGGCGCTTCCAACACATCCGATGGATGCCAGCCGACCACGGCGTAAATCTGGGGGAATTTTTCGGCGAGCGCGACCGCGCGTTGGCTGCTGCCGAGATTGGTGCCGATGGAAAACATTTTGGAAATTCCCGCAGCTTGGGCGCGCGCGAGCACATCGGAAAAGTCCGGGGCAAATTCGGGATAATCCAAGTGCGCGTGCGTGTCGAAAAAATCAGGCATATTTTCAACCACGAAATACACGAAAATTATCCATGCGGAAAGCGGGAAAGCGGGAAAGCAAAAACAAATTCCCGGTCGGGCCGGGCGGCCGCTCCGCCGCTCCTTTAAGGCTTCGCTTTCTGCGCCGCGATTTTTTGTTCCAGCTCGTTTAATTTTTCACGAACGATCGGCAGGCCGGGATAATCGGGCGCTTCGGCGATGAGTTGCCGCCAGTTCTCCGCGGCGTCCGCATCCCGTCCGTCGGCGACCAATTTTTCCGCGAGCGTGCGGCGGAGCCGGAGACGCTGTTCCGGCGTTGGGTTTAGCGTCAGCGCGCGCTGCCAAGCCGCCGTGGCCGAATCCGGCTTGCCCCACGCGTCGTAAAGCGTGGCGAGCTTTTCCGTCAGCACCGCGCTGTGCGCCGTCGCCGGCAGATTTTCTAGAAAACTGGCAAGGATGGGCACGCGCACACCGTGAACGAGATCCAGATTGATCAAGCGGTTGAATGACCATTCGAGGAGTGGATTGTGATCACGCACAAGTTGCGCGTGCAATTCCGGCAGCGTTTTTTTAAACGGTTGATACAACGGATCGCCGATGACCGTGGTTTGCCACGACAACGCCGCTTGCGCGGCCCACGCCGCTTCGCCGAAGGTATAGCCGTTGCAAAATGCCTGGAGAAAAAACGCGACGTTGGGCGTGAATTGCAGATACGGTTCATAGACGCATCCCATCGTGCAGGTCGCGCCTTTGGCGAGCAGCGGGCCACACCAATTATGAGTGGTGCTGCGCAACGTTTCCGCGCTGAGCGAATGCAGATGATACGCAAACGCGCCGGGCATGAATTCAACCTTCGACAACGCAAAAGGTCCGCACGCATCCGTCGCATACCAGCCCGCGTAAATCGCGATCTGGCTTAACGGATACGACGCGGGATACGTTTCCCAATTGGTATAAATATCGGTGTCAAAGCCAACTTGCTGGGTAATCGCCGCGCCCGTCAAAATCCATTGGTCGCCGAGATAATAGACATCGTTGGTTTTGTAACCACGCGCGTCAAAATAAGCGCGACCCCAAAAGCCGTTGCTCTCCGCCGCCATCGCTTTATCCACGAGCGCATTCGCGATTTCCGGGGTCGGCCCATCGAGTCGCGCCACGAGCAGCAAACCTTCAGTCGGCGTCAACCTCAGCTGATTGGTGCTCATGTAAAGCAGATTGGGCAACGGGCCGGTCAACTGCACTTTCAATTTGACCAAGGGTAACCACGCGAGTTCGGAATCCACGGACGCTTCGTTGTGTTGGAAACTGCTGTTCAACGTTTTGGCCGAAGCTTCTTTGAGGGCCGCGTCCGGCGCAATTTTCAACGGCATCCCGTAGCACAAAACCGCGTAGCGAATTTTTGATTCCACCACGCGCGTCTCGGTGTGGGCGGGTTGTCTTCCATTCGCGACGATTTGGGCTTCGCCGAATTTCCACAATTTCGCTTTGACGAGGTCGGCGACCAGCGGTTTCTGCAAATCATCCGTGAAATCATCGCGTTGCATCACCTCCCCGGTCGTGAGCGCGAAACTGAAGATTTGATTCGCCGGCACATGCCGCATGGCGGCGTAATGGGCCGCCACCATTTTGGACTCCGGCACGCGCGAATTATAAAGCACCACCACGTCATCGCCGCCGTCAGCGCGGGCGAAGGTCGGGGTCAACAATGCTGTGATGGTCAGTAAAAAAAATCTAAGCCGGGTCAGGTTCATATTCAATCATTTGACCTCGGTTTAGAGGTCGTTTTATTTTAGCGTGCCAAATAGCGCGTCGTGCATGCCCGACAGCGGTTCGTTTTTCGTCTTGTCCCAGTAATGAAAATTCGCACTCCAATCCCATATGCACCAGCCGAGATTTTCCGCTTCCGCCGTTTGCCGGAACGCCGCGTAAAAATGCGCGCGCGATTGCGGGTCGGCCTTGATGTAAGCGCCAAATTCACCGAGGTGAACCGGGCGACCGTAAAAGTCCGACCACGCATGAACATATTTTAATTTGCCGGAAAACGCCAGCGCGCTGCTCGGATTTTGCGCCGTCGGCAACGTGTTATATTTTTTGATCCAATCCAAAACCCACGGTTTCAGATTCAAATCTGGATTTGGCACCAGCGGTTGCGCGGGTGGACCGGGAAAAACAATGCCAGTCTGCTGAAAATCTGCCGTCGTCCAACTCGCGCCCTGATGCGTGAAATGGAACGGTTCGTAGCAATGCACTGAAACGATGACATTGTCGTCCGGCGGTAATACCAGGTTTTTCAATTCGCCAATCCCGCCCCAAGCGCCCGGCTCCACAAAAATTGTCCGTTGCGGATTACTCGCGCGGATCACTGCGATGGCGCGGGTGTAAATCGGATTCATCAACGCCGTCGTCGCGTTTTCGTGCGGCTCATTATCGAGTTCAAACGCGAGCTGCGCCGGAGAATTTTTGTAGTGCGCGGCAATCTGCTGCCAGATTTTCAAGAATTCAGCCGTCGCATTCGTCGGATTATTGTCCAGTTCATCAAAGTGATGGATGTTAATAATGACCGCAAGATCATTGGCGAGCGCGTTGGTGATAATAAAATCAACCCGCTCAAAAATCACCGACGACAACGTAAAATCTGGCGCCGGACCAGCGTAATGTTGCCAGCCAATCGGCACGCGCACATGATCAAACCCTTGACGCTTCATCAGCGCGATTTCGTCGGCGGACACCGTCACGCCCCGGCCAAAATAGCGCGGCGACGATTCGAGATAGTCGCCCAGATTGACGCCGTGCAAAAACATTTTGGCCGCGCGATACGCGGGCGTGTCATGGCGGGCAATCGGTTGCATGGCGGGCGGATTTTGCGGCGTGAACGGTTTTTCATTCGCATCCGGTTGCGCGAAGGCTTGAAAAACTGACAGCGACGTCGCCACCAATAACCAGCCAAGGAGATGAATTTTTTTCATGGAAAATTCACGATAACGGAAATCGTGCGCCGCTGTCTTGTCGTGAGAACTCATGGCAAACCGGAGCGCCGAGCATGGCTTGGCTCCAGCCGTCATCCGTCATTCGCCGCTCGTCACTTTTAATCCGTCCCACGCAAACATCACGCCCTCCGGCAATTCTGCCTGCGCTTTGTCGTGGTCGTAATCATGCGTCAAGTGCGTGAAATAAGTTTGCGCTGCGCCAATGCGCCGGGCCGCCGTCAACGCCTCGTCCAAGCACATGTGCGTCGGATGTTCCTTGTAACGCAACGCGTCCAGCACGGCGATTTCCACGCCGCGAATTTTTTCCAGCGCCGCGTCAGGAACCTCTTTGCAATCGCTCAAATAGGCGAGCCGCTTCTTGCCCGCTTGTTCAAACAGAAAGCCAAACGTCGTCATTGAACCATGCGGCAAGGGCAGGGGCGTGATTTTCAAATCGCCGATTTCAAACGGTTCACTCACGACATGTTCTTCGGGAATAAAATAGCCGCGCGGCCACGGGCCTTGATGAAACGCGTAAATGAAAACGCGCCGCAAATGTTTCATCGTCTCTTCGCTCGCATAGATCGGCAGCGCCTTGTTGCCGCGCAGATCGCAGAACCGGCGGCAATCGTCCATGCCGAGAACGTGGTCCGCGTGCGCGTGCGTGACGAGCACGGCATCGAGCCACTTGATTTTTTCGCGCAAACATTGGATGCGAAATTCCGGCGGCGTGTCCACCGCGAGCTTCACTTGATCCGTCGCGACATAAATGGCCGGGCGCGTGCGCCAGTTTTTGGGATTCGCGAGAAATTCCGGAGGATAATCCACGCCGATGAGGGGCACGCCCTGCGACGTGCCCGTGCCGAGAAAAGTAAATTCAAACGCCATGCGATTTTGAAATTAACAGAATTGGAAAAATCGGCGAATGAAAATGAACATGATTTAAAAACGCTCTAAAGCGGCAAATAAGCACGCACACTTGAGTGAAATAAAACCCGATAAAGCTAAAAAGATTCGACGCGTAACAGATGTAAAAAATCACCACCTGACTTTCACATCCCTGGCGGCAACCACATGAACAATTTGCTTCTGGTAGTTGGTTTCTGGGAATTCCCTTGGAAAGGAAACCTTAAATGAAGTCGTTCCATTTGCCGCTAAATAGAAATTATAATTTTCTTTTTCGCCCACATCGATCCGTTTGCCTGCCCCGTCAAAAAAATCTACGTGAAACTGAACTTCTTTCCACGAGATGGAACTAGTATTTTTAATGGTTCCGATGACATCTACGGTTGCACCGGATTTTATATCGCCGAAAGCAAGTTGGCTTTCAGTAACAGTGATCTGATCTTTGTATGTTTGGTAATTTTCACCAGTATCAAAAAAACTAGCGAAGATAATCAGCATGGCGATGAAAGGAACGGAAGTAAGGAGAACGGCAAATGCAGGGTGATATAGAAATAAGATCAAACGATTTTGAAAGTGCTGGCAATATGGACATTTGCGAGCCGCTTTGGGAATTTCCATACAACACATTTTACATGTCTTTTTTTCGAGGTCTGTTTGCATGCTTGCGACGCTAATCCTCTGATTTTTCATTGTCTAGAACCATTTGCATATTTTCACTTTTGCATCTGTGCTCATCTGTGTTTATCTGTGGCACAAAATTTGGCCATGTTGACGACGCTGCGCATCAAAAACCTTGCTCTCGTGAGCGACCTCACGCTGGAACTCCAGCCCGGCTGCAACGTCGTCACCGGCGAGACCGGCGCGGGCAAGTCCATCATCATCGGCGCGCTCAACCTCGTGCTCGGCGAACGCGCCGACCGCACCCTCATCCGCAGCGGCGAAGAAAGTTGCAGCGTCGAGGCGGTGTTCGATGTGAAAAAACTTCGCTCGTCATTGAAAAGTTTTCTCGACGAGAACGGTCTCGAACCGTGCGACGATCATCAACTCGTCCTCAAACGCACCTTTACCAGCGCGGGCACGAATCGCCAGTTCGTCAACGGTTCGCCGACCACGCTGGCCGTGCTCGCGTCCATCGGCGAAGGCCTCGTGGATATGCACGGCCCGCACGATCATCAATCGCTGCTGCATCCCGCGAAACAACTTGCGATTCTCGACGCGTTCGGTGGTTTGGAAAAAGAACGCACCGCGTTCGGTGAATTGGTCGAACGTCTCGCCGTATTGGAAACTGAAAAAGCGGCGCTCGTCGTGGATGAAAAAACTTACGCGCAACAACTCGACTTGTTGCGTTTTCAAGTGCAGGAAATTTCCGCCGCGCGTTTGCAGCCGGGCGAAGATGAAACCGTGGAGCAGGAATTTCAACGCGCCAGCAACGCCGCAAAATTATTGCAGTTGAGCCAGGCGGCGCTCGATGCTTTGAGCGAGAACGAAAATTCGTTGCTCACGCAGTCCGGCGCGATTGGCCGCGTGCTGGGTGAACTCACGCGCACGGATGCCGCCGCCGCGCCGCTCGCCGAATTGCACGCGCAAGCCACCGAGACGTGGCGCGAATTGTCGACCGAACTTTCCCGTTACGCCGACAAGGTGGACGTTGATCCCGCGCGCTACGCCGAACTTGAGGAGCGTCTGAATTTGCTTCATTCACTCAAACGCAAATACGGCGGTTCGCTGGCTGAAATCATCGCTGCGGGTGCCGAAGCGAAGGAGAAATTGCAATCGCTCGAAAGCCGCGATGTCGAACTGGAACGCTTGAATAGTGAGTTAAAAAAACTCGACGCCGAAATTTTAAGCGCCGGCAAAAAGCTTTCTGCCGCGCGCAAAAAAGTGATTCCGCAACTTGCGAAAGCCGCGAGCAAGCAATTGGCTGACTTAGGTTTCAAACAAAGCCAGTTCGATGTGGCAATCACAACCATGGGGTGGGGCGAGACTCCGTTGAGTCCTGAATTTTCAGGCAAGCCAGCCGGGAAAAATTTGGGCTCGACGGAGTCTCGCCCCACCATTCAATTAGCTAGTTCTGGTCTCGACGAAATCGAATTCCAATTCGCGCCTAATCCGGGCGAACCAGCCAAGCCGCTGCGCGCCATCGCGTCGAGCGGTGAAATGGCGCGCGTGATGTTGGCCTTAAAAACCGTGCTCGCGGCGGAAGACGAAATTCCCGTGCTGGTCTTCGACGAAGTGGATGCCAATGTCGGCGGCGAAACCGCGCACACCGTTGGCGAGAAAATGAAGCAGATCGCCGCCAAACGACAGGTCTTGTGCATCACGCATCTCCCGCAAGTCGCCGCGCCCGCCGACGCGCATTACGTCGTGACCAAGCAGCTTAAAAATGGCCGCACCATTTCTGAAATCCATCTGCTGGATAAAAAAGACCGCGTCACCGAACTCGCCCGCATGCTCGGCGGCCAGAGCGAGGCCGCACGGAAACACGCGGAGGCATTGTTGAAATAAACTACATGAGAAAATGGTAATGTAATGATGGGGTGGAAAAATTTGGAAAAAGTCGTAATGAAACCAAATGCTGTCATCAACACAGAAGACAATGCGAATCCGTTTCCGATCCCCTCGCCCCCCTCGGGGGAGAGGGTTAGGGTGAGGGGGCGGCGCACGAGAACAACAGACGCCCGCGACTTCGCCCGGAAACTCCGCAAAGAATCCACTGACGCAGAAAAACGTCTCTGGCGTTTATTGCGTGACCGTCGTTTTGAAGATTTTAAGTTCCGCCGCCAATATCCCTGCGGCGTTTACTTTATAGATTTCTACTGTTCCTTCGCCAAGTTGGCAGTAGAGCTGGATGGCGGCGGTCATGGCTTTCCCGATCAACGAGCACGGGACGAGGTGCGTAATCAATTTCTGATTTTTCAAGGAATCCAGGTGTTACGGTTTTGGAATCATCAAGTGCGTCAGCAAGTCGAAATGGTTCGGTTTGAAATATGGCATGAGTTGATGATGCGTATGGGACGGACGAAGGAGATAGCGGGTTTTTTGGACGGTCGTCACCCCTCACCTTAACCCTCTCCCCTCGGAGGAGCGAGGGAATCGGCAGTGCGTCATTGGACGCTTTTGGTGATTCATTGCTTGGTTGGCAAGTGAGTTAAATCGGGTTCCACAAACTCGCGCTTGGCGCGGGGTGACATGAAAACTTCTACGGAATAAAATAGCCGCAGATTCTTCTTTTGACTGAGTTGCGGATGAAAATCAAAGAACTCATCTGCCGTCGGTAATGGGCCATATTCTTGGATCGTGGTATGAATGATGCGCAACCAAGCTTGCGTCATCGTTTCGTGATAGCCGCCCGTTGGCGTATCTTGGATTTGATTGGCCGCGTTGTAGGCGCGGATACCATCGCGGAGTTTTTTAGCGGCGACGTCGAGGCCAAAACGCGCGGCATAAAGGTAAGCCACTTTCACATGTGCGCGATGATGCCATTGATCCAACGGGAAAGTGCACATTTCGAATTGTTGAAGAAATTCGTCGTCGGTCATGATTTTATTCCTTTCGTGAATCATTTTTACGCCCGCGCACAAGCAACATTCCCACCGCAATGCCCACGCAACTCCAGCCGAACCAATCGCCGTGGCGATGATAAAAGGTCGGCGTGCGTTTATCCGGTAGCGGAATCTCGACGGTCATGGCGCCGGTGCCGTGGACATCGCCGGTCGCGTCGGTGAGCACGCGTTGCAGGCGACCGTGCGCGTCAATCCAGCAGGTCACGCCGTTATTTGAGCAGCGCACGAGGGGTAATCCGTTTTCAATAGCGCGAAAAACTGCGGCGGCGGTGTGTTGCCATTGCGCCGCGCCGGTGCCGAACCAGCCGTCGTTAGTTAGGTTCACGAGCAGGTCGGTGTCGTTGCTGGCGGCATCGCGCGCGGCGGAAGGGAAAACATCTTCAAAACAAATGAGCGGCGAAATTTGAAATTTTGTGCGCGGCGGAGTGCTGGTCGCCTGACCGGCGCTTTGGGAAATCAATTCAATTTCGTGCCGATCAGAAGTTCGACGTTCCACGGTGAATTGCGCCGCCTTGTCGCCCTCCGTCCAGCCGCCGCTGATGGTGGTGAACCATTTCATGAAGGGCAGCCAGCGCACGAGCGGAACGTATTCACCGAAAATGACGAGATGCCGTTTGTGATACGTGCCCGCGAGCCCGCCGCTGGGATTGAGCAAAAACGCGGCGTTGAAATCATTGGTCTCGGTGTGAGAAACCGTCTGATCCTCACCATTGAAAATAAGCCAGACGCGCTCAGTCCACGCGAGCTGCGCGATGAGCCGCACATTTTCCTCGCTCATATCCGGCACGGCCGATTCCGGCCAGAGGAGCAAATCGGTTTGGTTCGTGAGCGCGGCGCGATTTTGTGCAAGAAATTTTTGAAAAGGAATTTCGTCCGCGGCGGGATTCCAAATAACCGTCTGCGGAATATTCGGTTGAATGGCGGTCACGCGCAACGTGCTTTCCATCGGTGTCTCGCGGCTGATCGCAAAAAATCCGCCGATGAAGCAGCCGACCACGGTGATGAGCGGAAGAATGATTTCCGCCTGCCAAATCAGGCGTTTGGTGGGTTGTCGAAAAATCATTTCGGCGGCAGAAAACAGCGCCAGCGAAAACCACGCCACCAAAAAGGACACGCCCCAAATGCCTGTGACGGATGCGATTTGGATGAGCGGAACGAGTTTGAATTGCGAATCGCCGAGGAGGTTCCACGGGAAACCGCCGAAGATGCGCGCGCGCAACATTTCCAGCGCCACCCACGCCGCCGCGCCGCCAATCGTCCACACTGTGCGTTGTGACCAATTTGAAATCTCAAATTTGAAATTTGAAATCAGCCAGAGCCACACCGCTGGAAACAGCGCGAGAAAAGCGCTTAACACCAGCCAACCGAGAATTGGTAAACCCGTTACGGGAATCAATAGCAGCCAAGAAAGTGACGCGAGCCAAAACGCGAATCCCGCGACGTAGCCAACGCGAAATGCGTCGCCGCCATTTTTTCCGCGCGCGGCAAATAACATCAAGGCCGGAGCCAGCCACGCGAAACCCGCGAGATTGAAATTCGGAAACGCGCTGGCGAGCAGGAGTCCGGCGATGATGGCGACGAAATAACCGCTGCGCCAAAATAGTTCGTGGCAGAAGCTTTGCAGGATTTCGAATCGCGAAAAATCTTCGCAAAACGTCGGGCCGAGTTTGGTGCAATCGGCGGCTTGGCGTAAAACGGCACGACTGGCGTTGACGACAACCGCTTCGCGCGAACCGCGCCAGACCGCGAAATCTGCGGACGAATTACCCGCATAATCAAAACCGCGTTCGCCAAACATTTCCGTCAGCGCGCGCAGTTTATTCTCGCTGCGCAAGTTGGTTTTGCCATTGCTGGCGAGCACTTCGTCGAAGATGCCGACATAATCGCCAATCGGCTGCGCCATCTTTATGTCGGACGCGGTGGCGAGAATCAGTTTGCGTCCGGCTTTCTTTTCTACATGCAGCCACGTAAGAAATTTTTCATTGTAAGGCAGGTCGGCGGGATTGATGGTCACGCGCGCTCCGAGTTTTTGTTTGAGCAAGGCGCGACCGCGCAGCCACCAGAACAAAATCTGAAAAAGCGAAAGCGGATTTTGCCGCAGTCGGCGCGCGAGTGATTCCCACAACATGTCGGTGCGGATCAGCGTGCCATCAAGGTCAACGGCGAGCGGAACATTTTTAGTATCAGCCACACGCTATGCTGGCGGATTGAGTTGGCCGTTGACAAGACTTCTACTACGCTAGCACGGTGAAATTTTCCCTGCGCAATCCATTTTGCATCCTCGGACTGGTCGTGTTGTGGCGCGTGTTGTTGCTGATTTTCACCGCGCAACCGATCCCGTCGAACGATGCATTTATTTTTGACGGTGGCATGATCAACTGGTTGCAGCACGGGCATTACGTCAATCCGTGCATCGAAGTCGGCTATCCCATTTCCAGCGGCAAAGTTTTTTCGATTTACCCGCCCGGGTATCAAATCGCACTCTTAATTTGGCTGCCCGTGTTTGGGGTCAGCGTATTATCCGTGATGGCGATGCACCTGGCGATGTTTACTACGGCGGCGTTGCTGGTGCTGCTGCTCGTGCGGAAATTTTTTCCGGGCGGAACGAATTATGCCCTGATCGCCTTGCTATTATTCGGCATCACTTTCAATGACCGACCGGAAGACTTGGCGCACATTTTCGGGCTGGCCTCCCTCTGGCTGGTGGCACGGCAGATTTCTCAGCCGCGCAATCAAGTTTGGAACGCAGCGGGAATTACGTTGGCCTTGTTGCTGGCACTTTATACTTCGGTCATCGTCGGTGCGTTTTATTTTGGCGCCGGATTTTTAACGTGCGCGGCGGCGTGGCTGTTTAAAAATGGGAGAGCAGAGCGGCCGCTCCGCCCTAAGGTGACCGTATTTGTTCCGTTCATTGTCGCCGCCATTTGTTTTTTCGCCGGCGTTGTTTTAGTCATCGAAACGCATCCACTCTGGTGGCAAGGCTTTTTGGAGAATGGAAAGAAACAATCCGTTATGGGCGGTTTTCATGCGCCGCATTCATTGGAAATCATCAAGCTCATCCGCACGACGCCGGTATTTCTCCTCGCGCTGGCCGCGCTGCCATTCGGGTTCGCGCGGCGTAAACAATTGATCGCCGAGCCGTGGCTGTTCCTCGTGGCCGGAGTTTTTGCGATGGGCGCAACCTTGTTGTTTTTGACGATGACTTTGATCGCGCCGGATTACGTCAATTATACCATTTACGCGCAAATTATTTTGGCGGCGGGATTGCTGGCGTTGGCACCGAAATTATTTCCCGAAAGTAAATGCTGGCCGCGCGCGTTGTTCGCGGCTTGCGTGGTATTGGTATCCGTCCGCGCCGTGGGCATGACGACTTGGGGCGCAGCATGCGCGTGGAAAAATAATTACTGGCACACGCAGGAACAATTACGCACGGAGCTAAAACCGTTCGTGGATTCGGACGCACCCGTCGTTTTGTCTTCGGCGTTTTTATACAGCGCGGCGGAATTTGGCGTGCAACATCCGATTCATTCCGACTGGTATTACGACCGCGCGCTGACCGCGCCAGGGGTGAATTTTGACGGTATCGTGAAACTGCGCCCGCCGAAACTCGTGCTGACGCAATTCGATTATTATCGCGGCTTTATCGGCTTACTCGACAAGTTACGCCAACATCCCGAACTCGTCACCGTGCGCGTGCGCGATGAAGCGTTGATGCCGACGCCAGATGCCAATCCTAAGCTACAGCGCGTCGTGCAACATATTTCGTGGGCGCCAGTGATCGTGGATTTGGAGTGGAAAAATTAGCGCTATGCTGATAACGCGCGACCGATCAAACTCGTTTCGCGTTCACCGTAATTTAGTTTCAACGCCTCAGCGCGGGCAGCTTCGGTCATTTTCTCCCATGATTTACGGAGCGCGTTGATCATTTTTTCATCGTCGCTTTTGGAGGCGAGGGCGGCGAATTGAAATTCCAAAAACACTAGACAGAGCGCGTCTTCCAACACGCAGACTTCAGGGTTGGCGGGAAAATATTTTTTCAGATTCAAATCTTGAACGCGGCGGATAGTTTCATCGTCGTAGCCGGTTTCGCGGAGAATTTCGCCGGATTTTTGAGCGTGAAATTTTTTCAGTTCCGCTCGCCATTTCAAATAGCCGGGCCGTGTCATCGGATAACTTTCACGCGGACTTTGCCAGCGGCAGATGTGTTGGCAACGTGCGGCGAGGCGCAAAGGTTCGCTCGCGTCTGGGCACAGCTTCAGCACCCAATCCGTGAGCCGCTGCGCGTAAAGCAGTTCGCGCGGCTGACCGTTTTCGAGGTTCGGATCAAGCGAGTTTTCGGCATCGAACCGGCGGATGGTGCTTTGAAATTGTTCAGTCACGGAAAGATTATTTTGCCAATCACCGATGCGGGCAAGTTTATTGCGGAAGGTTTTATCTAATCCTCCTCATCGTCATCGTCATCCTCGTCCTCGAAAAACTTTCTGGAACAGTGGGCAATGTTCGATTACGAGAACGAAGGACGAGGATGACGATGACGATGAGGAGGATTGGTAAAAACAAAAAACGCCCGCCGGAAAAATCCAGCGGGCGCGTGGAAAAATAATTCTTAGTGGCAGCCGCAACCGGAGCCGCAGGAACCTTCGGCCAAATCTTCCGCGAGCGGAATGCGACCGAGTTCGATCGTCTTGGCGACGGTCTTTTTCAAGGTGCTTTCAATGGCGTGCATTTCTTCCTGTGCATCGAGAAAGCTCGCGGCGATGGGGTTTTTCAACAGGGCTTCGCGGTCGGTCTCGAACGAGGCGATTTCCGCCGCGTCGAGGGTTTGGCCGTGATGTTGTTTTTCCTGGAGCGCCTGACCTTTGGTCATCAGCGATTCATATTGGCCGCGCGCAGTGGCGTCCGCCATGAAAGTGTCCATGCGTTTGCGGATGCCAGCGGTTTGAATTTCTTCAAGAATCGCTTGGCACAGTTCGTTGGTCTTAGATTCGAGTTTTGTCGGCATAAATTTGAATGTTGAAAATATCATGCTTTGCCCCAAATGCAAGATGCTTGGCGGAGATGAAATAGGTGATCGGTCTTATCTGGACTCCAACGCCATCCCGCCAACGGTGAGGAAATAACCTACAATTTGCCACATTGAATCGTCGGCAGCGACGGCGGCAGCATCAGTCCGGGCGAAGGCTGGTTGCGCTTGCCAGTTTGGAGAACTACTCGCGGCGGATGGATTTAAAGAAGCGCAGCCACTGCTCATTAAAGTCAGTCCGGCTAAGAGGGTCGTTGCCAATATTGCAGACTTCATCGCTTTACCTGTTTGTTGACTCGAATATGTGCCGATGTGAGAAAGACTCAAGCTAAAATTGGCACTTGAGATTATGTTCTGAGGGCTTCAACGCAGATTCCATTCGTTGATTAAATCTTTTGGAATCTCGGACAAAAAACGCGAGGGCGATTGGTAAGTGTCGTTGCCAGAATTGCCGAAACCGCCGCGGATCAGCGGATAAACGAGATACAATTCGTCCTTCGCGCGCGTGACGGAAACGTAAAACAACCGCCGCTCTTCCTCCTCGCCGTCGGCGCTTTCGGTCGAACGTGCGGAGGGAAATAATCCGTCGCACAACATGATGACGAACACGACTTCGAACTCCAAACCTTTCGCCTGATGAATGGTTGAGAGCTTGAGGCGATCGGTTTCGTCCTTGGGCGCGTTGCCGTCTTCGGCTTCGACGTTGGTGAGCAGCGCGAGTTGCGTGAGAAATTCCTCAATGCTGCCAAATTGAAACGCGAACTCCGCGAGCTGTTGCAGTTCCTCCAGCCGGCGCTGGTAATTATCGTAGGTCTCCTTGAGATAATCGTCGTAACCCGCGTCCATCACGAGCCGTAACATTTTCGCCGCGCTCTTGCGAACGGCTTCATCCTCCAGCTGGGCAATCGTCGCGGTGAATTGCGCCCAGCTCAATGCTGCTTTTTTCGGAACGCCCGCGATGGAATCCTGCAACGCCACCGCCAGCGGCGTGTTGGTTTTAGGCGTTTGAATTTCATGTTGAAAATTCCGCCACAATTTCTCCGCGCCCTTGCCGCCGACGCCCGGTAACAACAGCACCAGCCGCTTGAAAGAAATTTCATCCTTCGGATTGGCGACAAATTTTAGATAAGCCGTCGCGTCCTTGATGTGCGCCTGTTCAAAAAAACGGATACCGCTCGTGATCGAGAAGGGAATCTGCCGGCGCGTCAATTCCAGTTGCAATTCCAGCGCGTGAAAATGCGAGCGATACAACACGCAAATATTATTCAAGCTCGTGCCTTCATCGCGCAATTCGAGCGCGCGTTGCGCGATGAACGCGGCTTGCTGTCCGGCGTCCATGCACGCGACGAGGGCGGGTTTGACGCCCGATTTTCGCGCGGGCGAAAGTTCCTTGGCGAACTGATTTACATTCGCCGCAATCGCGGCATTGGCAACTTTGAGAATTTCCGGCGTGCTGCGATAATTGGTTTCGATCTTGAAAACTTTCGCGCCCGTGTAGCGTTTGGGAAATTCCAAAATATTTGCGAAGTTTGCCCCGCGCCACGCGTAAATACTTTGCGCATCATCACCGACGACCATCACGTTGCGATGTCGCGCCGCGAGCAGATCAATCAGATCACTCTGCAACTTGTTCGTGTCCTGATATTCGTCCACGAGAATGAACTGAAAGCGGCGCTGATACAGTTCGCGCACGTCGGCGTGGTTTTGCAATAACTTCAGCCACAGCGCGAGCAAATCGTCGAAGTCCATGCCGTTCGCCGCGCGTTTGCGGGCGACATATTTTTTGTGCAAATCAGCGATTTGTTCCGCGAAATCGGCAAAATAACTGAATTGCGTCGCCACCAATTCAGCGGTGGTTTTATGCGTGTTAGCGACGAGCGAAAAAATTTCGTTCAACACGTCCGGTTTGGGAAAATGTTTATCCTTCGCGTCAATTTTCGCATCCGCCATGCACGCTTTGATCAAGTCCTTGGCGTCGTCGCGATCGAGAATTGTAAAGTCGCGCTGATAGCCGAGCAGCTCTGCGTGCGTGCGCAAAATCCGCGCGCCAATGGAGTGAAACGTGCCGCCCCAAAGCGAACGCAATTCATGCCCGAGCAGATCGGAAACGCGGCGCATCATTTCCGCGGCGGCCTTATTCGTGAACGTCAGCAGTAGAATTCGGTCCGCTGGAATGCCTTGTTCCAGCAAATACGCCACGCGATACGTCAACGTGCGGGTCTTGCCCGAACCCGCGCCGGCAATGACGAGCGCCGGCCCCGGCGGCGCCGTGACCGCGGCGTGTTGTTGTTCGTTGAGTTCGCGCGCGTAGTCAATGTTCAATCGGATCTCCGACGTGAACGGTTTTAGAACATATTCGTGCGACATGGCGGGAAATTGAAAGGGCAAATGAGAATAGGTGAAAGGAAAATATTACTTTAGAAAACGTTGCTGCCAATGCCGGTCATGCCGCGCAGCGTGCAAAACGGCGGCCACAATAACCATCTGTTCAATCTCCAAAATTTCGTAGATGATCCGATAAGGAAAACGTTCTGGATAACGCCAGCGGATGTTTTTTTGCGGATGCCGACGAGCATGGAGTAAAGGGTTTTCCGCTAACGCATCCCAGGCTTTAATTATTTCTTCGGTGAATTCTGCTCCGAGACCGACCTCACGAGCTTCATACCAAAGAGCGGCTTCCGCAACCTCCGCTTCTACTTCAGGCCGAATGACGACCCGCCATTTCATTTTTTGAATTGTGACCGCAGGCGAGATTTCATGGTTTCCAGCGGCACACTGGATTGGGGATTTCGATGGTGCGCTGCCAACCGTTTTTTAACTAGAGCTTCTTCAATAGGTGATAAAGAAGGTTCGTCTAAATCCAAAGTGCGACGAATGAGCAACTGCCGTTGGCTTAAGGTCAACATCGGCAATTCATTCAATACTTCCGCGAAACTCATATTGAAAAACTACAACTGATTTCGGTCAGCGCAAATAGAAAAGCGCTCTATGCTTTCACCTTTTTCAGCTTGGTGTTTTTTTCTTTCCAAGCCATGAACAATAAAGCTGCGGTGACAATGCCCGTCATGCCAACGCAAACCGGTGCCAGCCATCGATCCAACGGCAGCGAACCGCGCATTGGCAGCCGCAGTTTGGCCGCGAGAACATCGCCGTTACCCGGAAATGCCGTTTGTGCGATGACGTTGCCACCGCTGCCAATCGCCTGTGAAATGCCCGAACTTGCCAGCCGAAAAATGGGAATGCCGTATTCCGCGGCGCGGACCGGTGCCACGCGCGAGTGCAATTCATGCTGGTGTTTACCCCATTCCGCTACGTCCATCGTCGGGACGATCAATAGCTGCGCGCCTTGTCTGACCAATTCATCCGTGACGCGTGTGTAGCTTAAATCGTAACAGATGCAGATGCCGATCTTGCCCCACGGCGAATTCCAAACTTCCTGTTTTGGCGCGGGCAAGCCATCGTGAAAAAATTGGATCGGCACGCTTTTAACCTGTTTGAAAACAACTTCGCCATTCGTGCCGACGACAAAAGCCGTATTGTAATAAATATCATTCGTCACAAAATCTTTGCCGCCTACTATGAGAAAACGTGAGTGTTCACGGCACCACTCTTTCAATGAATCAGGCACTGCGCCGTCGAGCGTATATTCGCTCAGAACGAAAATTTGCGCATCGGGATTTTTCTTCAACGCATTGTTAAGGGCTTTGGGCAAAACACCGGCGGGCGGAAATTCCATCTGGATGCCAACGATAGGTGGAATGGATTGGTGTCTTGATTTCGAATCTGTTGGGAAAAGTAGCGCCACAATAATTAGAGAAATAGGAACAACTAGAAACCATTCAAACAATTTGATTTTATTTAGGAATTTGAATGGGTAGGCGGTGCAAATGGCAAAAATCAGAAATCCTGCACCATACATTCCAATAGGATAAGAGCCCAAGCCGATTAACTTGACTGGCAACGCATATCCAATGTTCAGCCACGAGAATTTCAGATAATACAATTCGCTGCGGAAATATTCCAAGCCCGTCCAGATGATGGGAAGGAACCACATCGCCCGAATTTTTCCCCAACGAAGAATGCAGCCGCAGCTGATGGCGGTGAACAGTCCGATCCAAAACGCAAACACCAGCCAGAGCACGATCGCAGCGACGCTGAAGATTTTCCAAAAGAAAAACAGTTGCGGCGCGCCGCAAAGAAATCCGGTCGTCAGGCCGAAATAAAAAGCACGTTTGACGGAGGGCTGATTAGTTAATTGCACCAAACCAAATGCGTAGCCGAAAATCAGCAAACCTGCCGCCGGAAATTTCAGGGAAGTATAAGCAAGATGAAAACATCCCACCGCGAATGCAACCCACAGAAATGATTTCTTCCAGCCAAGCGGCTCCGCTGATGACTTGAGAAAGTCCATGACAGGACTGAAATGTGGAAACAATTTATTAATAAGGAAAGCAGGAAGTCAGGAAAAGGAGTGGAAACTACTTATTCCTGCTTTCCTTATTGATTTTTTTAGAGAATAACTGCGTTATGCAAAATAAAACTGTGCTCGCGTTTCTGGATGACATCTATGAAGACCTAGAATTGTGGTATCCTAAACTGCGCTTGGAAGAATCCGGTTACACGCTCAAATGCGCCGCGCCAGAGATCAAAACTTACGCGGGCAAACACGGTTATCCGGCGGCATCCGATCTGTTATTGAAGGACGCGCAGAGTCAGGATTTTTGCGGATTGCTCGTGCCCGGCGGTTTTATGCCGGATAAATTGCGGCGCGATGCGAAGGTGCTTTCATTGACACGCGAATTTTTTGAGCAAGGCAAACTCGTCGCATTCATCTGTCACGGTGGTTGGATTCCGATCTCGGCGAAAATTTTGCAAGGCAAACGCGTCACGGGTTCGCTCGGCATCAAGGACGATCTGGAAAACGCCGGCGGCATCTGGGTGAACGAACCGGTCGTCGTAGATGGCAACCTGATTTCCAGCCGCACGCCGCGAGACCTCGCGCCGTTCGGCGCGGCGATGGTGAAATTTCTCGATCAAGAAAAATGAATCAGAAGGATGAATAAGGAAGGCAGGAAAGCAGGAATTATTAAAAAGCAGTAGCGAGATTCTTTTTCTTATTTCCTGCCTTCCTTATTAAAAAATGACATGAATAAACTAGCGCACGAAGAATTAACCGGACGCATCATCGCGTGTGCGCTAGAAGTTTATAAAGCGCTGGGTCCGGGTTTTCTGGAATCGATTTATGAAATGGCGCTGATGGTTGAATTGAAGCGCAGCGGATTAAAAGTAGAACGGCAGAAAACAGTGCCCATTTATTACCGCGAAATTTTAGTGGGCGAACATCGTTTTGATTTATTGATCGACGATAAAATCGTTGTCGAATTGAAAGCGGTTTCAGAACTGGAAGACATTCATTTTTCAATTGTCCGTTCCTATTTGAAAGCCAGCGGCTTGGAACACGGCTTGTTGCTGAACTTTGCCTCCATGCCCCTAATGATTAAACGGGTAATTTATCAGCCTATTTCCTGAATTCCTGCTTTCCTTATTTAATAAATAGTTTCGGATTCATTTGCGGACCGGCCACTTGTTTATAAATAAGGAAAGCAGGAATTCAGGAAAAGGCTGGCAGCGAAATGTTTAATTCCTGTTTTCCTGCATTCTTTATTGAAATTTGATCCACAAGTCTTAAACTTTCCGCATGGATAGTTCATCCCAGTTAATACAATACATTCCGGTTTTGATTTTGCTGCTCGCAGCCGTTGGTTTTGCGGCGGGCGTGCTGACGCTTTCCATGCTGCTTGGCAAATTCGGCAAGCGTTCCAAGGCCAAGGACGCGGCTTACGAATGCGGTAAAGACCCGATCGGCGATGGCGGTTCGCGTTTCTCGGTGAAATTCCATCTCGTGGCCATGTTGTTCATCTTGTTTGATATCGAAGTCGTTTTCCTTTACCCGTGGGCGGTCGTTTACAAAGGCATGCTCGCCGATCACATGACGCGCAACTTGATTTTCACCTCGATGATTTCGTTTCTCGTCATCTTGTTCGCTGGCTACCTCTATGCGCTGAAGAAAAAAGCGTTTGATTGGAAGGGCTGAAAAACGGTTGAATTATTAAGCGTTGAAGCGTTATGAAAATAGCCTTCAACGCTTTAATCATTTAACGCGGCAACTTTTTTTGGAAGTCCGCTCGAGCTGACATATTTATAGAAATCGTAAATCAATCGGTCCGCAAGCTTCGTCGGGAGCGACCTCTTTTCAATCCGTTGCCCCGCTGGAGCGGGGTTTTATTTCGACCCAGATGCCACGCGTAACGGCGCTGAAAAAAGCTTATAAATACGGCGAAAACAAGCGTGCAAACGCATCGAGCAATTTCACCGACAGGCAACGTTTGTCGATTTCTGCCAAATTTACGGCTTGGGCCCCGATCAGTTTTTTGAAAACGACTTTTTCCATTTCGTGCGCGAATTCACGACCATAGGCTTCGACGTTCAATTCAAAATTCAGGCGCAAGCTGCGCGCATCCCAATTCGCGGAACCGAGCAGCACCCAATGTCCGTCTACGATCATCAGCTTGGAATGATCGAACGGCGGCGGGGTGAGCCAGACGTGGCAATCGCGTTCCAATACCTGCCACCAAAGCGCGCGCGACGCCCAATGCGCGAAGGGTAAATTATTTTTTATGGGCAAAATAATGTCCACTCGCACACCGCGCAGCGCCGCCAAGTTCAGCGCGGAGATGAGCGTGTTATCCGGCAAAAAATAGGGCGTCACGATTTGGACGGATGTTTGGGCTTCGGCGAGCGCGGCGAGCAAGGTTAAGCGTAGATTATCAAAATCCGCGTCCGGGCCGTCCGAAATGGTGCGCGCGATGCCGTCGCCAAAATCTTTCAATTCAGGAAACCAAAGTTCGTCGTCGAGAATTTCATCCGTCACGAACGTCCAATCGTTGGCGAAGGCGGCTTGCAATTGCGCGACGACCGGGCCTTGGACGCGAAAGTGTAAATCTTGAACGGCGTTTTTATCGCTCGCGGGGCGCGATTCCGGCGCGCCCAAATTGGTTCCGCGACCGGTCTTCGTTTCATTCCAACCTTTGCCCAAAATATTTCCGTGACGAATATTCATGCCGCCGGTGAAAGCGATTTGTCCGTCAATGACGAGCGATTTGCGATGGTTCCGCAAATTGATGGTGGCGACGCGCCAGGGCGTAAATATCGACGAAGGCAAAAAACGGGCGAATGGAATTTTCGTGCGCCGCAGACGCCAGGTGATCGTCGGCCAGGAATAACGCGTGCCAGCGGCGTCAACCAGCACGCGGACTTGCACGCCACGGGCGACGGCGCGTTCGAGCGCGACGACAAATTTCTCGCCGCTCACGTCGTTGTCGAAAATATACGAACAGAGCGTGATGGATTTTTGAGCGGATTCGATCGCGGCGAGCATAGCGGGAAAGCCTTCGTCGCCATTGATGAGCGGTTCAATTTTATTGCCGCCGGTCAACGGCTGCGCGGTGATGCGGCTGACGACGCGTGCAATGTGTTTGAGATGTTCCGCGCCGTCCGGTTCCGTATCGCCCAAATTTTCCGGCACGGGTTGGCTGACGGTTTTGTTAACGGCCAGCTTGACGGCGCGACGGCGAAGGCGATTGACGCCGAGCACCAGATAAAGCATCGGCCCGAACAACGGCACCAGCCAGACGGTGGCGATCCAGATCGTGGCCGAGCGGGGATCACGTTTGCGGAGCAGGGCGTGGGCGGAAGCCAGCAGCGCGGCCAGCAAATCAAAGCCGGTGGCGAGATGCGGCCAGAAGCGGGTGAGGGTATCGAGCCAATGCACGACGGGAATTTAGCGCAAAGCTCATCCGGGGAAAGAATTTAACGCGCGGAAAACTGTCCGCTTGTTTTGATGTCAATTTTGCTTAACAATTCGCACGTCTTGCCATGAACAAAACGCTCATCATCGTGCCCACTTACAATGAACGGGAAAATCTCCCGCGCATGGCACAGAAACTATTATCGCTATCCGTCGCCGTCGACGTGCTGGTGGTAGATGATAATTCGCCGGATGGCACGGGCAAAATCGCGGACGAACTCGCGGCTCAATTTCCGCAGATCAACGTTCTTCATCGCACGGAAAAAAACGGATTAGGCCGCGCTTACATCGCTGGTTTCAAATGGGCGCTCGCGAAAGACTACGAATTCATCTTCGAGATGGATTGCGACTTTTCGCACGACCCGGAAGAGATTCCTAATTTTCTCAAGGCGGCGGAAAAAGCGGATCTCGTGATCGGCTCGCGTTACACCGGTGGCGTGCGCGTGTTGAACTGGCCGCTCAAGCGTTTGCTCCTGAGCCGTTGCGCCGGTATTTACGTGTGGATTATCACGGGCATGCCGTTCACGGATCCGACGGGCGGCTATAAATGTTTTCGCCGTCGCGCCCTGCAAGCGCTAGCGTTAGATGACGTCCGCTCCAACGGCTACAGTTTTCAGATCGAAATGACGCATCGTTTGTGGCGTGAAGGTTTTAAGATTTCCGAAGTTCCGATCACGTTCACCGACCGCGTCGAAGGCACGTCAAAATTATCGCAACACATTGTCGTCGAAGCGTTCTGGATGGTTTGGTGGTTGTTGGTGCAGAACGCTTTCCGCCGCGCGCCGCGAGAAAAAGTATCGTCGTAAAAGGCCTGTAAAAATTGGGTCAATTCTTCGTTTAGGCTTGTTCAGCTGAGTTACTAAAATTAAGGTGGCATCGTTTCGTCTGTCAGCAGGAAGCAGGAATCCATGCGCAATAAATTTCACCGCCTTGCCCAACCGGTTTATCGCCTGACTGCCCCGCAACCTTGCCGCCCTCTTTGAGTAAAAGTTTGCCAAACGTCGGTTGCTAATTAGATTGCCGACATGATTACTTTGATCGCCGGCACCAATCGTCCCCAGAGCAACACGCGTAAAGTCGTGGCTCAATTGGAAGAAATTTACACCGCACTGAAATTGCCGGTGCAAATTTTGGATCTGGCGAAACTGCCGCCGGAGATTTTCGCGGCCACTTCCTATGCAGAAAAACCGGCGTCCTTTCAACCGTTTGCTGATACGGTTTTGCAATCCAGCGGACTGCACCTCGTCACGCCGGAATACAACGGCAGCGTGCCCGGTGTGCTGAAATATTTCATTGATATGCTGAAATTTCCGGAAAGTTTCGAGCAAAAGCCAGTCTGCTTCACCGGTGTGGCGGCGGGCATGTGGGGTGCTTTACGGCCGGTGGAACAACTGCAAGCGATCTTCGGCTATCGCAATGCGCATATTTATCCCGTGCGCGTTTTCATGCCGCAAATCAATAATCTGATGGATGCATCGGGCAAGATCAAAGACGCGGAATTACTCGAACGTTTGCAGGCGCAAGCGGATGGATTCGCCAAGTTCGTGAAAAAGATTTCGTGAAATAACGGTTGAGTTGGAGCGGTGCTCTGTAACCGCCGGGCTTTGACTGAATTGCTTTTTCCGGCGGTCACGACCATCGCTGCCGCTTTGTTTCACGTCCCAAATAAGCGGTCGCCCGCATCGCCGAGCCCGGGGATGATGTAACCTTTTTCGTTCAGCTTCGTATCCACGGCGGCGGTGAAGATCGGAATTCGCGGATGGCTGGCTTGCACGGTGCGGATGCCTTCCGGCGCGGCGACGAGGTTCACGACGCGGATGTGTTTCGCGCCTTGTTCGAGCAACAGATCCAGCGCGGCCACGGTGCTGCCGCCGGTTGCGAGCATTGGGTCGATCAGGAGAACTTCAAAGCGTCCGAGATTTTTTGGCAAACTTTTATGATAAAACATCGCGCGCAACGTCGTTTCCTCGCGCTTCAGGCCGATGAAGCCGACGCGGGCGTGCGGGATGAGTTGCAGGATGGCGTCCATCATGCCGAGACCGGCGCGCAACACGGGCACGAGCACGACTTCGCGTTCCAATTGCTGGCCGATGGTGGCGGCGAGCGGCGTGCGCACGGAAATCTTTTTCACGCCGAACGAACGCGTCGCCTCGTAAGTCATCAACGCGGCGATCTCGCCGAGCAGACGGCGAAATTCCTGCGACTCCGTCCGCTGGTCGCGCAGGCGGGCGAGGTTATGTTGAACGAGCGGATGCGTGATGACGGTGACGTTTTTCATTTTTAAGATTTTAATGGTGGGGTAAGATCGGTCATGTATCCGATGGAACTTCATCCCAATCTGCTTCGATACCGATAACCCAATCAATGGCTTTTCTGCGTTCGGTGACAAATCCCTCGGTTACCGGAAACTTGACTCCGGCAAGGCGGGCATTACGAGCTGCCCAATGTAGTCGATAATGAAGATCGGCCTGACGGTAAATCTCCTCAAATGGACGTAATTTTGCAGAGGCGATAAATTTTGCGGGATCCGTGAAAGGAGCGGGAAACTTGGATGCAAGATCATCATCGCAATGTTTGAGAACTTCTAAATCAGCTAGACCAAGGCACCATGCGAAACTCTGCATGCATTCAACTTGCCAAGTAGCATTAATACGCTCCTGCTCAGTGTGAGTCGTTTTGTTTAACATGTCTCGTTCGTGAGCTGACGCATATGGCATGAGCCCCCATTTAGTTGCATCCTCTTGTAGCTTGGTAGCATTACCACCAAAACCAATACCAATCACATGACTCAAGATCATGCATCGCCTGGCAACATCAATGGCTGACTGAGGAGATAAATCAGCCTCAGCCTCCAGCTGCGGCAGATGATCAACGGTTGGAATACTCCACGAACGCAAAGTTGTGATGCTTTCAGACTTGATCTTTTCGGGATCAATAATCATGGGCGAATATTATTTACAAACTGCATTCTGCCAACCGCTTATTCCATTCTCAATTCTCCGGCGCCTGCCACAGAAAATACATGCTGCCGGCCTGCAATTTCGGCAGATCCACGCCGAGGTTGATCTTGATGTCGCGGGCCTGACCGCTCTGACCGAACATGGAGAGGAAGTTCGAGATGTCGTAGCGTTCCTGATATTCGACGAGGTTCGCGTTATGGATGCCGGCGATTTTTTCCGCGCAATCCACGGCGGCGTCGAAGTCGCCGAGTTCGTCCACAAGGCCGAGGTCGAGCGCTTGCTTGCCGGAAACGACGCGGCCATCCGCGAAGTCCGCCCAATTATCGGCGAGCGCGTGGCCTTCTTTTTTGTTCACGTCATGCGCGGCGTCGCGGCCGGTGGCGACGATGCTTTTGAATTTTTCGTAAGTGTCGTTGACGAGGGCTTGCACCATCGCGTGTTCTTCGACGGGGATTTCATTCGTTTCGCGGAACGGGCTTAACATGTCTTTGAATTTGCCGCTTTTATAAACCACGGGCGAGACGCCGACTTTGTCCATGAGGCCGCGATAATTCATGCCTTCCATGATCACGCCGATGCTGCCGGTGAGCGTAAGTTCATTGGCGACGATCCAACGGCAGGGCGCGGAAATATAATAACCGCCGGACGCCGCGAGGCTACCCATCGAGCAGATGACGGGTTTGCCTTTGTGTTCGGGCTGGCCGTGATTGGTTGGTGCATCGGTTTCAAATGCCAGGATGGCTTTGTTGATTTGATCGGAGGCCATGACTTCGCCGCCGGGTGAATCTATTTTCAAGATGACGGCGTTCACTTGGTCGTCATTGGCGGCGCGGTCGAGTTGGGCTTTGATGACGTCCACCATGTTGTTGCCGGCAGAACCGCCGGTGTGGCTGGAGATGATGCCGTCCACCGAGATGACGGCGATCTTATGGCGCGAATCGTTATTGACCAAAATGGCTTCGTCCAACTTCGGCCCGACTTCACGCGAGCTGGCGGATTTGAAACCGCGATTAAAGCTGTGATTGAAATTGAGCGCGTGCGAAACGGATTGCGCGAGAATGACGATGACGCAGAGTCCGAGCAGCAAAAATAAAATGATGGAAGTAATCATCCAGCCCCAGCTTTTGCGCGGCGCGGCGGGCGGCGGCGTGATGATCGGCGGTGGTGGTAACGTTGGGGGAACCGGATTTTGAAAGTCGGGTGGTGTATCCATGTTGCGACGAAACTAACGCAAGACGGGCAGGGGGGCAAGGTGGTTTGAGGCAGCGCTGCTCAAGATCGAAGGATGGTAAGGAGAGACTCTGTCGAGCCGTGAAATGATTGGGAGGGGCAAACCAAATCAGATGGGATTTTGAAAATACACGCTTTTTAATCTGGGCTCGACGGAGTCTCGCCCCAACGGAAGGCGCGCCGGGGCGCCCCGTAATGAATGGGGAAGATGTTTGACTTACCACGTTCAGCCGATTCCGTCGCCTGACGCTGCGCTCGGCGACGGGGACATCGCAGTGCGATGTCCTTACCGTTTTGATGGGGCGGCGGCTGCGGGCTGGTAGAGTTCGGTCGGATAATCGCGCTTTCGCCACGCATCCATGCCGCCCAGTAATGGTCGCACGCGATGAAGACCGCGATCATGCAGTTGCAGGGCCACGCGCGCGCTGCTGACTTCGTTCGGACAGGAGCAGTAAAGAATGATGGCGCGGTCGCGCGGGATTTCCGATTCCCGCAGCGGCACTTCGTCCAAGGTCATGTGCAAGGCGCCGCGGATCAGCGCGGGATTTTGTTCGAATTCAATTTGTGAACGCAGATCTAGCACTACGAGATTTTCACCGGCTTCTTGTTTTTGATACAGATCATCCACCGTGATGCGCGCAGTTTTTAATTGATGCAACAACCGTTGGCGTCGCAGATAACGGTGGGCGATATAGAACGCGGCCACAGCGGCGATCAATCCCAGCGCGCTATGTCCAAGTCCGGACAGCGTATGGATGAGCTGTTCCAATTGACGGCTGAACAGTGAACCTAAAATCATGTAAGTGCCGGCATAAAGCAGCGAACTCACGCCGTCGAATAAAATGAAGCGTTTCGGGCTGACGCCGGAACTGCCCGCGAGCGGAACCACCAGTGCGCCCAGACCGGGAACAAATTTTGCCGCGATCAAGCCCGGCATCCGGTAACGCAGGAAAAAGTTTCGCGTCCGGCGAACCCCAGAGTCCGGTTGCAGGTTGATCTGGCAAACCAAGCCCAGTGCGCGGCTGCCAAACTTGCGTCCCAGATAAAACCAGATCAGGTCGGCGAGTAACGAACCCACTGAGGCCGCGAGCAACGCGGCGAAGCCGTTCATTTTACCGGCCGCTGCCAATGCGCCTGCGGCCAGCAACCATGGCGCGGCAGGCAACGGAATTCCCGCTTGCTCGATAAAAACCGCCGCAAACAAAACCGCCACCCCGTGCCGGATCAAAAAATCAATCGTGCCAATCATGCCCAAGTCATTGTTACAAGATATGGGAACCGAGAGTCAATGCACGTCGCCGCTAAAAGTGTTTGAGGAATAATCAGGCCACGATGAAGTCGCCAGGGACATAAACTTTAGCGAAAATTATTTGCCGACAAAAATATCCACCACGATCGCACGAAAGAATAGGGGTTTGGTGTGATAGAAGGGTGAAACTATGAATTCAATATTTTTTGACGTCGTCCTTTTTGCCGGGGCGCTGAGTTGGACATTTTTCCAAGTGGTGCCGTCGAGGGAACTTTGGAGTAAGACGATTTGCCCCAACTGCGCGGTGTAAGTGAGTAACGCAATCGGAGCCGATTTTTGGAGCGGATTTGCCAAAGGCAAAATCACGACGGGCGCTTGCAGTTTCAAAGCAATGGCCCCGGTCAGGCCGCCCAAGTCGCTAACGCTAATTTGATATGTTTGACCGGCCACGGCAGTGAATGAAACGCCGCCGGCAGCTTGCGCAATCAGTTGTAATTGATTCACGCTCGTGCCGGTGAAGACGCCAACGGGAAAGCCATAATCGCTGCCACCCAAATCAATGCTAACGTCGCCGCTGACGGGAGCGGTCCACGACCACCAAACGGTTTTGCCGGTGGAGCCGTCTAAAATAGGTTCACCGGTTTGGTGCGTTGCGCCCGCGTTGTAACTGGTTGCCGTGGCGTAAATGCCGTGTAGTGAAATGCGGCTGGCAAAATTATTGTTCGCCGCCGGTTGGGTGAGGGCGAGATAAAGTGGAATCGCGCCGGTCGTGCCCATGTTGCCATCGAAGGCGATCTGGTAGGTCTGGCCTTGGACGGCATCAAATTCCACCGCGTTGGGAAAAGCGTCCAAAGACATGAGTAAGCAATTCGCCGAGGTCAGCGTCGCCACGGTATTACCGATGTAAGCGGCGAAGACGGGATAAAAAACGGGTGGCGGATTTTGGTCAATTTCTGCGCCGCAACTGGGCGGTCCAGCAAGGGTGTCAAAAAGGCCAAATCCAATCGAGCCAGCGCCGCCGGATGAGGTGGGTGAAGTGTAAGCCGCTATTTCATTCGTGGAGAGGGTGACGCGTCCCGAGGCTGGTGCCGTCCAAGAATACCAGACGGAACTGCCGCCGGGATTTCCGAGATGGTCTGGTTCGCCAATTTCTTTGGTGGCGCCAGCATTGGAGGTTTTGGCCGAGGTGCGGGCACCAGAAAGTTTGAGCCGGTTTGCGAAATCATCATTTTTTGGCGCCGCGGTGAATTGCAATCCGACGATGACGTCGCCACCGGCAAACGTGTTAGTCATTTGCGTGACACCCCATTCGTAAAGAGTGACAGATCCCCAAGGGATGGCCTGATCTTCGAAAGACGCCTCGGTGATGATCGCGGAATCCACGCAGATTTGATAATTCGTGCCACGGGCGGCGTGAAAGGAGATTTGATTGCGTTCGCGCCAATGAGAGCCGCAATACCCATCTTCATACTGGATGAGATAATTATTACTGGCCACCAGCGAAAGGTCGGAGAAATCGTTGGGCGTTAGGATTGAACCGGGAAAAGCTCCGAGTGGGTTAACGGTCGGTGCCGGGCCGGTATAAACCGTCAGCAATGGACTGAAAGTTTCCGCCTCGACCGTAAGGGTGACAATGCCATTAGAAGGAGCGGTCCAACTTCCCCAGACCGTTTGCCCGCTCGAAATGCCGTCCAACATGGGTTCACCCACTTCGCTCGTAGCGTTAGAAAGTGAGCCGCTAATCCAATTGGTAGCTGTCGGCCACGAAGGCCAAATGATACTGCGATTGGCGAAAGTATCGTTGAGCGGCGGTTGCGGAAATGCTCCCTGCTGCGCTGACACGGTCAAGCCGCCAAAAACAAAGGCGAGGCAAATTATTAAAAAGGGCTTCATCATTTTTGCGGGTTTTTGACGATCGGAAATATAGTTTATTTGAAGCCCCCGTCGAGATTAAGTTTCCGGCCTAACGAGCTCGGGATGATGAACTTATGCGGCTCATCATCCCAAGCTTGAAAAACCCAACTCACTTCGCCCCAAAACCGCGCACGAAGCCCACGGTTTGCGCGGCGTCCACGACGCTGGCATCCCAGTTGTATTCGTATTCGATAGAGATGTTGCCGACGAAGTTCTGGGCCTTTAATTCAGTCAAACAGGCGGCGATATCGCAAACGCCCGTGCCGCACGGAACATCGTGTCCGTTCGGCGAAAAATCATTCATATCATGGAGATGCACGCTGATAATGTGGCCTTGTAAAATTTTCAGGCAATCCGCCGGTTTCAAATTGGATTGCGCCCAATGGCCGAGATCCGCGCAGGAACCGATGCGGACATCGCGATCTTTGACGACGCTCAACACGTAGTTCGGATCCCACATTTTATAGTTGGGATGTTCCGGCTGGCGTTGGTGATCATGAAAGCCGACGCGGATATCGTATTCCTTGACGAGCTTTTCGATGATGTCGATGGATTCAACTGATTCCGTGGTGATGGCGTAAAGGTTCAGCTTTTTGGCGAAATCAAATACTTTACGCGCGCCGGCTTCGTCATTGGGAATGCCGACGACGCCATAATTCACGGCGCGGACGCCGTCTTTCTGCAAACGCGCTTCGACTTCGGCGACCATCGCGTCGCTGGAATCCGGGCCGAATTTCCAATCGGGATGTTCGGGGCTGAATTTTTGGCCGGAATAAAATTCAATCACCTTGCCGCCCGCGGCCGCCGTTTTATCAATCGCTTCAATGACGGAAAAACGGTTGAACGTCCACGCTTGGCAACCAATCGCGAAGCCGCCGGTCAGGCAATCTTCGGGAATCGGCGTGGCATGGGCGCTGCCGGCGAGCAAAAGCCCGCTGGCAATCGTGGAAAGAAAAAGGCGTTGGTAGATTTTCATAGGCATGTTTGAACAGGAATCGCCCGCCACGGTTCAAATGTCAAAGCAAAATGTCTGACCCTGGGAAAAATATTCAAAATTTTCCGCAAAAAAATTGTCCGCGCGAAAAGTTTTTTTGAAAAAACTGTTTCTTTTCTTTTTTTCCTGCGTCAAGACTGTTAGCTCTTAATTATGAACCAGCCAAAAAAACCAACGTCATTCAATCGCCGTGATTTTATCAAGACCACTTCGCTGGCCGCCACGGCGGTCGCGTTCGGAGTGCCGACTTTGTTGCGCGCGCAAAACCTCAACAGCAAGCTGAACATCGCCGCCATCGGAGCCGGCGGCAAAGGCTCGAGCGATACGGATTGTTGCAACACCGAAAATATCGTTGCGTTGTGCGATGTGGATCCGAGTCACTGCGCCGGTCAGTTGAAAAAATATCCGGACGCAAAGTTTTACCAAGACTTCCGCAAGATGTTTGATGAAGTCGGCAAGGGCATTGACGCCGTCCATGTTTCCACGCCCGATCATTTTCATGCCATCGCCGCCTCGGCAGCGATTCACCTGGGCAAACACGTTTATTGTCAGAAGCCGCTCACGCAGACCATTTACGAAGCCCGTTATTTGCGCAACAAGGCGCACGAAAAAGGCATCATCACGCAGATGGGTAATCAAGGCAGTGCGGCGGACGGATTGCGTCGCGCGGTTGAGGTCATTCAAGGCGGCGTCATCGGGCAAGTGAGTCAGGTTCACGTTTGGACGAACCGTCCGATCTGGCCGCAAGGCATCGGTCGTCCCGATGGTTCTGATCCGGTTCCGGACACCTTGAAC
Source organism: Methylacidimicrobium fagopyrum (assembly GCA_026225255.1). GTDB lineage: Bacteria > Verrucomicrobiota > Verrucomicrobiia > Limisphaerales > UBA11358 > UBA11358. The sequence continues at coordinate 152,767 of JAMFSJ010000033.1, forward strand.
TGGGATATCTGGCTCGGGCCGGCACCGGTGCGCCCTTACAAGAGCGGGGTTTATAATCCGTTCAATTGGCGTGGCTGGCAGGATTTCGGCACGGGCGCGCTTGGCGATATGGCGTGTCACACTGTCAACATGCCGTTTCGCGCGTTGAACCTCGGTTATCCGACTGAGATCGAAGCGACCCCGTTCGGCGTGATGAATAAAGAAACGTATCCGATTGGTTCGAAAATTCGTTTTGAATTTCCCGCGCGCAAAACGTCCCTGCCGGCGGCGCATCCGAGTTTCTTTCATCGTCACGACACGCTCGAACAATCGGCTTGCACGCTGTGGTGGTATGACGGCGGCCAGCCGTTGGCGGATGATCCGTCCAAACACGATGCCAGCAACAAACCTCCGACGGATATCACGGGCGACATCATTGCTTTGCTCGGCGAAATGCCCGGTAGCGGCTGTTTGCTCATCGGCACCAAAGGCCAGATTTTTTCACCGGACGATTACGGCGAACAGTTTTTCGTGAAGTTGAACGACGACAAAAAGTTCATCAACTATCGGAAACATCCGGCGTTGACGAGCATCGTGGAAAGCATTCCGCGCAATCCGTTCAAAGGCGATAACGACCGTCGTCATCATCAAGAATGGCTCGCGGCAATCAAGGCGAACAAGCCGGAAGATTGCTATTCACGCTTTGACGTGGGTGCGAAGCTGGCGGAAATCATGTTGCTCGGTTGCGTCTCGTTGCGTGCGGGCACAAAAATCGAATGGGACGGCCCGAACATGGTCGCCACCAACGCGCCGCAAGCCGCGCAATTCGTCAAACGCGCCAACCGCGACGGCTGGACGTTGTCATAATTAGGGTCTGGCGTCTTGGTTCTTGGAACTGGGATGCCGCCTGTTTTACGTTCCCCACTGGTTCAAATCGGTGGGGATTTTTTTTGGAAGCAATCGTAAACCAATTACGCCGTTGAAACGCCGGGCGAGCTGCCCGAGTCTCTAAAGATTAGCGAAGATCAGCGCCGATTAGCGGTTGAAAACTCAATCCACGCGGTCGAAAACCATCACCGTCTTGCCGTCTTTGGCGGTCAGGCGCAAGGTGTCGGCGGTTGCCGCCATGAATTTATCATCGCCGTTCAGGTTGATGTGCAACGTGTAATTTGTGGCGTCATCCGCACTCCAATCGCCTTTCCAATCATGTTTGTCGATGAACGGCGCTTGCTTGGTGAACGACGGATAATTTTTGACGAACAGTAGTTTATCGCCGGTCGCGAGCACGCGCGTTTGTCCGTAAGCTTGCGTCCACAAATTGCGGATTTCTTTCATTTGCTTCGGTTGCACATTCGGCTGGCCCTGACGCCACCACGCGAGCGTGACGCTGATATTCAATTCCCAGTGCCCGATCAGTTTGTCGTTATAAGTCGCTGAGTTGCCGGTTTTCAAATACGTCATCAGGTCGTCAATATTGGTCACAAAAATGCCTTCCACATTTTTCGACAAATCTTTGTTCTTCAAAAAATCCTGCACCGGCTGTTCGTTTAAAATATCGCCCAAGGAAGTGCCGGCTGCCAGCGCGTTGGTGAGCGTGCTGTCGGTGACCAAACCGAGCATGTCATCGCGTTGCCACAACGAAGTGAGCCCGGGATAATCCGCCAACCGGCTGGCCGTTTTCGGATTCTGCATCAGGAAACCCGTCAAGTCCGAGAATTTATAAAAATTCGGCGGCAACGTGCCCACGCCCGCCGCGACGCGCGCCATGCCGGTTTTTTGCAAATCATTTCCGAGCGCGTTCACCGTGCGGACGGATAACGGCTGGTTGTCGGCCACGGCCACTTGCGTCGTCAAATAACTCAAATTGAAAATCACGAAGCTGATGAGGACGATATACGCCGCGCCATTCAACAGGCCAATGTAGATGCCCGCCCGCGTATTGAGTCGCAGCCACATGGCGTTGCGCAATTCGCCCGCTTTGTGTTTGTAAAAAACTTCCACCTGCCGATGCACTTTGAAACCGATGAGCATGAAGATGATGGAAACTAAAATGAAACCGCAGATGGGCGAGAGCGCCCAGGCAATGAGGGGATCGCTGGCTCCGAGATGCGGCAGGATCAGATGAAATATTTTTCCCACCAAGGTTGCCAGCAACGCGCCGAATAAAATGCCCACAAAAGAAAACGATGCCATGATGCCGCCTTGCCGCCAGCCGGCGAGCGCAAAAATTGCCAACAACAAAACCGCCAAAATCCAGATACTCATGCCGACAATTAAAAAACATCTGCACGAAAAAGCACGATTAAAATGCGGAATACAAAATTTCGGCGGAGCTTCGGACAGGGTTCGGCGCGGAATCCAAAAACAGTTTCGAACCTCCAATATTTGACGCGGCTGGCCATTTGCCAATTGGCGGTTGATTGTTCGAGGTTGGTGATTGGCTGTTTCCCCTTCGCCATGCTACCTTGCCGACGTGAAAATTTCCGTCGTCGTCCCTGCGTTCAATGAGGAAAAGTTGCTCGGCCAATCGCTCGCCCAAATTCAAGCTGCGGCGACCGCGTTCACGGCGCGCGGCTGGCGATTTGAACTCGTCGTTTGCGACAATAATTCCACCGATAAAACCTCGGAAATCGCCAGCGCGGCGGGCGCAAAAGTGGTGTTCGAGCCGTTCAACCAGATCGGTCGCGCGCGCAATTCTGGGGCGGCGGCGGCCACGGGCGATTGGTTGGTTTTTGTGGACGCCGATTCGCATCCGAGCGCGGAATTGTTCGCCGATGTGGCGGCTCAAATTGTGACGGGCAAATGTCTCGCCGGCGGCTCAACCGTGAAGCTGGATCGGAAATTGTTCGTCGCCGGCCTCGTTACTGAATTATGGAATCGGACCAGCCGTTGGAAAAAATGGCTGGCGGGATCGTTCATTTTTGTCGAAGCCGAAGCATTTCGAAAAATGGGTGGATTTAATCCGGAAATTTTTGCGGCCGAAGAATTGGAGTTGAGCCAGCGTTTGCAAAAAATCGCGCGCGAACAAAAAAAGAAAATTGTCGTCTTGCACCGACATCCGCTGGTGACCTCCGCGCGCAAGATGAAACTTTACACGCCGCGCGAACTGCTCAGCTTTTTTCTACGTTCGATTTTCAGCCATCGCCGCACCATGCGCAGCCGCGAGGCGACGTATATTTGGTATGACGGGCGCAGATAATGGTCTATTTCAAATAATTCCCCAGACGGCTATGCTCGATGGCGTGCTCCAGCAAGTTGGTGAATTGCCGGATCGCGTGCAGATAATCCACTTCGTGGGCGCGAATTTTCGCCACGTCCAACTGCAGTTCAAACTTCAGTCGTAGAATTTCCCCGTTGCACGAGGCTGAAGCCGTCACCTTTGGCTCGGTCAGATGTGTAGTGTCTAAGTTTTGGTGGACGGCTTCATTGCCGTAGGCATTTTTGCCTTCCACGAGCTGGTCAAAAAATTCAATCCGGCATTTGCGGGAGCTCATATTCGTATTCGGGTTGCACTAGTTTAGACGGAATGGTTTTTGAGGCCGGGTTCAATATAAGTTGCCCGAAGTATCAAACAATAGGGCGAACGGCATACTTTATTCGTTTTGACTGGTTTCAGCGGGCCCAAAGCAGAGGTCATTAGCCGAAAAACCGCCTGAGATTGGCTGACAACTGCATCTAAATGTCCGAATCCCGCATAGTATTTGGGCTGGCAGATAGCTTAAGTTGTTAAATCAATCTTGAGCATGGTTCGCATTTGCCCTTTTGTTTTTAAAAATGGCGGCCATTTTTTGGCTTTTTGCGAAGTCCGGCAAAGGGTTTTGAACCAATATTGAAGCAATTTTATGAATCATGATCTAAGCAACAATTCGATGACGCTTTTAATCGTTCACGATAACGATGAGGATTGTCGGTTCATTTCCAAGGTTTTTTTGACGTATTTTGGCCGGGCGGTGGATTCGGTGCGGAGTGTTAACCAGGCGTTGCTGCAATTTGATGCCAGCGTGCACGATCTGGTCATCATGGATAATTTCACGTCAGGAATCACGGGTGCGGAGTTGGCCCACATTATCCGGCTGCGGTCGCCGTCAACGCGGGTGGTGTGTTATTCGGCGGAGCCGCCCAAAAACCGGACAGCCTTTGATTTGGTGATTGAGAAATCAGAGTTGCAGCCGTTGTTGAAGGATGGGTTGAAAAATTTGCTGGCGTCGCCGCGACCTAACGCGTTGCCACAGTTCGGTTTATGGGCTGTTAGTCCGAATTGTGAAGGTCGAAGTCTCAAACAGGTGTAGACCTTTTGACATATTCATGTTTTAATCCGCCTGCCATAATGTAGCAGGGAAGCTTCAGGGGAATATAAAGCAACCGCATAGGTTGAGTTTTCAAACGAGCTTCTCTCTGACCGCGTTGAGGCTAAATCAGAAGGCGATGACGCAAATCATACAATTCAGCCAATTCATGGAGGAGACGATATGCTAAGTCAAAGCTATCTGTCTCTGCGCACGGGTCGACTGAAGCCTTCAGAAAAATGGGCTTGTGAGGGCGACGAATTGTTGTTGGTTTTTCCGAAAGCGGGCGTGGGGCAAGTCACGTCAAACGCAGGTAATTTCCGGATCACGGCGGGCGATGCGGTGGTTTTGAATGGGCGGGCGGGTTCGCGGTTAAGCGCGTTGGCGGAGGGCGATTTTATTTACTCTTGGTTTTCCGTCGCGATGGAAAATCTATTTCCATTGTTTACCGCGCAGGAAATTCCCCTGTTGCAAAACATCCCGCAGAATTTTCGCAGCCCTAAAGTATATCAAGGGGCTCATTCGCTGACCGCGCAATGTCATCAATTACTGGTGGAAATCGCGCCGAAATACGATCTGGATCATCGCAGCCAGTTGCTGCGAGTGGTGGCGTTGCTATTGGCGGGCGAATTCAAATCAGCCCAATCGCGTCCGGCAAGTGGCTTCGTGCCGGCGGAAAATCATCTGGTGCAGGTCTTCGAGAAACTTTCTTCGCACGAATTGCTGAATCTGTCGATTGACGAGCTGGCGCAAAAGTTCAATTGCAGCCGTCGTCATTTAAGCCGCCTATTTCATCAGCATTTTGGCCTATCAGTTGCTTCTTTGCGGATGGAAATGCGCTTGATCAAGGCGTCGTCCATGCTGCGTGATCCCAATGTCAAGGTGATCAATGTCGCGGAACAATGCGGTTTTAACCACTTGGGGTTGTTCAATACCTGCTTCAAGCGGCGGTTTAACATGACGCCCGGTCAATGGCGAAGTTCGCAAAGTGAAAAAAATCGCGCCAGCAAACCAGCGCGGGCGGATGATACCTGTCCATTGCGTTTGAGCGGCTTGTGCCCGTGGAAGGGGAATCCTGCGGAGTGTGATGAACCGGTCGCGTCCTTGGAAAAAATTCGGACGGCGAATCCGCATCCGGCGAGCTCAGTCAAGAGCGGCAAAACGAAGTTGTCGGCCGACACCAGTTGGGAAACCGCCACCGATTTTTTACAGTCAGATCCCGTAATTAAGCCAATGACGATTGGAATGACATGAGTATTATTGACGTTTTTCACATACATAACCAGTCAATCAGCCTGACTTTCGGCCGCACATTGTTGGCATAATTTGGAGCTATGGGGAACGAACTAATACCAGTTTCTAGAGTGGATTACCAGGCGTCTGGTTCTGCTGCAGGTTCATCGCCGACGGATTCTAACCACCGGCTGCGTCGGTTTTTGGATGGCTTGAAAAAATTCTGGTGGATTCCGCTAATCACCTTAGTGCTCGCCATTGGGATTGGTTATTTTTGTGTGCGCCGGATGCAACCACTGTTCCTTTCCCAGTCACGCGTGCGGGAAACGATGAAGATGCAGTTGCCCGACCAATCCGTCTATTCTGATAGCTCGGGGAATCTGGCGACGGGCACGATGATTGAGCTGCTCCAAAGCCGGAAATTGAGGGGTATCACTTTGGCGCGAATGAAAGCTGATCCTAGCAACATCGAAATTCCGCTGGGTAAAGACGGTCAACCGCCGTTCGTTAGCATCAGCGTGAACAGCAGTCCGAATAGCTCAATTTATAACATTACCGCTACCAGTTCTAACCCGGATTTCACGCAACATTACCTCGATGCCTTGATGCCGAGTTATATCAATTATGACCGGGATATCCGCAATACGGTGGCCGGTGATACGCTCGCCTCGATCACCGACCAGATGCAAGGCTTGGAACGGGATATGAAGTATGAGCAAGACCAGTTGATGACTTTTCAGCAGACGAATAATATGGCCGTCGTGCAGGAAGAAAGTTCGGTTGCCAGTAGTTATCTGGGAAAACTCCAGATGCAACTGGAGGATCTTCAATTGGAGTCTAAGTTATTGGGGGCAGCGGAAAAAGCCAATGAACTCCAAGTTGCTGGCACAAATAACGGGGTTAATCCATTCGATGTGATTGCTGGCTCCGGCGCGGGTGGTCATGCTGCGGGAGCCCAAGACGGTAAGGCCTCATCTGTTGATGTGGATTTATTAAAAATCCAACGTGAACAACTTATCAAGACGGCGCCGGAAAGTCCTAAAATTGCCGATTACGATGAGCAGATCAAACGGGCCCAAGCCTCGGTGGATGCAAATCGCAACCAAAGCTTAAGTCAACATACCGCCCAACTGGCAGCTTACCGTGAGGCAAACCAGATCAAAATTGATTACGACAAGGCTGCCATCAAGGAGTGGCAGGCCAAAGTAGAATCCGCTAACATGATTCTCGGTGAGGCTGAACGTCTCAAGCTGAATATTCAACGCACTCAAGGCGTTTATGACCGGCTTACCTTAATGTCGCAAAACGTCGGCATCAGTCGCGGATTAGATCAGGAATCTTTATCTATTTTGGAACCCGCCTCCGCGCCGTGGCGTTCCTATCAACGCGAAAAAAACTCAATGGGCTTCGCCGCTTTCGGGGGGCTGGCATTCGGCCTAGGCATCATCTTTCTGATCGGCCTGCGTGACGATCGCTTCACTTCCATGACCGATGTTAATTCTGTGCTCGGCGATTCCGTCGTCGGTCTGCTACCGAAAATAGGTGAGAAAGACGATGATCTCCTGCCGTTATTGAGCCCCAATGATACCCGCCATGTCTACGCTGAATCCTATCGCAGCTTACGCTCGGCCCTCCGTTTTCTCACGACCAGTGGCGATAATCCGAAAGTCATCCTGATCACCAGCGCGACGCCGAACGAAGGCAAATCTACCGTCTCCGCGAATCTAGCCTACACGCTGGCCATGTCCGGTTCTCGCGTGCTGTTGGTCGATGGCGACCTGCGCAGAGGCCGTCTGCACCAATCGCTGGGCGTAAAAAATGAGGCTGGGTTTATCGAGCTTTTGATGGGTAACTGCGAATCCGATCAGGTGATGCAGACCAATTTCATTCCCAATCTGCATTTCATTTCCCGCGGTGCGGCCGAGGGTAATCCCGGTGACTTATTGCTCTCTGCCCGCCTGGATGAATTATTGGAGCAATGGCGTCAGGCATTTGATTATGTCCTGATTGATAGCAGCCCCGTATTTGCCGTCGCCGATGCCGGCTGTTTGGCGCCGAAAGTGGATGGCACACTCTTCCTTGTGCGGAGCCATTTTTCCAGCGCCCGCGTGACGCGCGAGGCCTTGGAATTATTAGTCCAACGGCAGGCAAAAATTTTGGGTGTGGTGTTCAATATGGCCGATACCTCGGGTCGTTCCCATCATTATACCCATGCGGATTACTATTACGCACCCAATAAATCAGAATGATGGGGATGGGCAGCGAATAGTTGGGCTAAGTGTCAGTGAGTCAGAAGTCAGCGGGTTGGAAGTCTTACGGTGAATACCGTTCGATGATTCAACTTAACTTGGATGAACAACAATGGGGTAAGCTCAGTAGATTTGTCGGCAAATAAAAATTGCCTGCGAATTGACCGGGACGAAGTCTGCCTTTCTATTTGTAGCGGCGTCTTTGATCGCTGCCATATCATCATCTGAATACCAACGATCAAACTCATGGTCAGCCCAAAAAAACAGATACTGGCTGCAAACGTCGTAGTCGGTTGCGCCGGCTGGTTTGGACTTTTGCCATCGGCGGTTTGGTTCTATTCGTCGCCTATCTCAGCCGCACCAGTTTGCTTGCCGGAATTGCCCACGCTTGGATTATTAATGTCCCCGTGACCGAAGCCGACGCTATCGTTGTGCTCGGCGGCGGCATAGACACCCGTCCTTTTGCCGCGATCAAACTCTACCAAGCCAAGATGGCTCCGAAAATTCTCTATATGAACGTCAAACCCACGCCGGCGCAGAAAATGGGTTTATATCTCTCAGAAGCCGAAGAAACGCGTCGGATTTTTTTAGGTGGCAACATTCCCGAAACTGCGGTCGAAGCCATTGGCACCAACGTTGCTAGCACTTACGATGAATCTCGCACCGTGCGCGCTTGGGTCAATCAGACGGGTAAACATTCCATCATCATCGTGACCGATATTTTCCACACCCGCCGCGCCCGTTGGATTTTTGAAAAACAATTAAAAGGAACGGATACAAAAATCCAAATCCAAGGGGTAGAGCCGTTAGATTACAACGCCGATAATTGGTGGCAGCATGAAGAAGGCGTCATCGCTTTCCAAAACGAAGTCGTCAAGTTCGCCTACTATTGGATCGAGCATTGAAATGGCCGGCTAATTTTTCTGTTTATTAGTGCAATCATGAATTCTCAGCACACTAAAATAGCGACTAATTCGCTAAAAACTTCGGTCGCCCAGCTTCCGGCGGCCGAATCAAGCGATGATTGGTCACTGGTCATTCGGCCTCAAGGCCGCTGGTGGGAACTGCAGTTGACCGATGTTTGGCATTATCGGGACCTATTATGGATGTTTGTTCGCCGCGATTTTGTCTCCGTCTACAAGCAGACCATCCTCGGACCGATCTGGTTTTTTATCCAACCCTTGCTGACTACCATCATGTTCACGGTGATCTTTAGCGGCATCGCCAAAGTTTCCACCGGCGGACTGCCTCCCATGTTATTTTATCTGGCTGGCACCACGCCCTGGAATTATTTTGCGACCTGCTTGACCAAGACTTCCGGCACCTTCATAAATAATGCGAACCTGTTTGGTAAAGTCTATTTCCCGCGCCTGGTGACACCGATTTCCATCGTGGTGTCCAATCTGATTCAATTCAGTATTCAATTTCTGCTGTTCTTAGGTTTTCTGGCTTACTATCTTATTAAAGGGACAGAAATTCACCCCCATTGGCTGATAATCATAGGACTGACGCCGGTGCTTCTATTACTGATGGCATTGCTCGGGTTGGGCACCGGTATTTTGGTTTCTTCGCTCACCACCAAGTATCGAGACCTTACTTTTCTCGTCACCTTTGGCGTGCAGCTAGCCATGTATGGCACTCCGGTCATTATCCCGATGGCGAGTGTCCCGGCTAAATATCTTTGGATCATGGAAGCCAATCCCATGTCCGCGATCATCGAAACTTTCCGTTCCATCTATTTGGGCGGGGTGATTCCCTGGATGCAACTCGGTATCTCTGCCGCCGTGACACTACTGCTATTATTGGCGGGTATCGCTATTTTTAATAAAGTGGAAAAGACCTTCATGGATACTGTATGAGTGATACTGTCATCAAAGTGGAGAATATCTCCAAACTCTACCGGTTGGGCGAGGTGGGCACGGGCACGATCTCGCACGACTTAAATCGCTGGTGGCACAAAGTTCGTGGCAAGGAAGATCCTTATCTAAAGATCGGCCAAACCAATGACCGCACTCAGAAGGGCGATTCTGATTATGCTTGGGCGCTCAAAGATGTAAGCTTTGAAGTCAAACGCGGTGAAGTGCTCGGCATTATCGGTCGTAACGGTGCTGGCAAAAGCACGCTCTTAAAAATCCTCTCCCGTGTGACCACGCCGACTTCTGGTGAGGTCAAGATTAAGGGGCGAATTGCCTCGTTATTGGAAGTTGGCACGGGATTCAACCCGGAATTGACGGGCCGCGATAATATCTATTTGAATGGCGCAATTTTGGGTATGCGCAAACAGGAGATTAACCGCAAATTTGATGAGATTGTAGATTTTTCCGAAGTAGAACGTTACATTGACACGCCGGTCAAACGTTATAGTAGTGGTATGTATGTCCGTCTTGCCTTTGCCGTAGCAGCCCACTTGGAACCGGAGATTCTAATTGTAGATGAAGTGCTGGCAGTGGGTGATGTGCAATTTCAAAAAAAATGCATGGGGAAAATGAGCGATGTGGCGCGGCATGGCAAAACGATATTATTTGTGAGCCATAATATGGGGGCGGTTTTATCCCTGTGCAATAAGGCTGTTTGGTTGGCGAATGGGAAGTATTTTATGGGCGGGAAGGCCCGTGAAGTGGGCGACGCATATCTCAATGCTAATACCTTGCAATCACAGCAAAGAGTTTCGCTCAATACCGTAGCCAGGGCCGGCAGCGATGGATCACGTGCAAAAATTACTGCCATTGAATGGTTGGATGGCGTGCCTTTACGTCATGGTTGTTCCGTGCGGGTCAGATTAGAAATCGCTTTTCAGAATTTGACTGAGGACTTAAGGCTTGGCATCGGGTTTTCAACTATCGAAGGAATACGTGTTGTCACCTACGATTCAGACGCTAATCAATCAGGAATTTTTTCGATTGATACTCCAGGCACGCATTCTTTTGAATTAGTCATTGATAAACTGCCGCTCAATCCAGGGTTTTATTCGATCGATGTCGGATGCAAATCGGGCGATGATCATGGCCTGGATTATTTAAAAGGAGCCGCTTCGGTCGAAGTTATTTCCGGACCTAACACGCCAGCTCATTATTTTGGCAAGGAGGCGGCCGTCCGTCTTGATGGTCTTTGGAAATCCAATTCAACAAATAAAACTTAGACAATCATATGTTAAATCGAATTAAACAAAAATTTGGCTTTTCCGTATGTCAAACACCTCCGGCAGTTCAGGAACCTCCAACCGGAATTAGTGCTATCCCGGTCATTTCACTGGATGAAATTCTTGGCGCAACTAAAGTGGAACTTCGGCTGGCGGTTCAGCGATATGAAGATGGGATATTGCCTTATAATCAAGCCTTGGCACTTTTAGCGGTTGCGGTTGCAGCCGCTCCCAAAGTGGTTCTGGAAATCGGCACCTTTATGGGGCATACGACCAAACAATTGGCGATGAATCTTCCCGAAGCGATTATTCATTCTGTAGATTTGCCTTTGCATTTTGCTCCCGAAAAAGACAGCGTGAACGAAATGAAGAAAGATGATTTTCATTTGATTGCCAAGCGACAGGTGGGGCGGGAATATCGTGGCACTCTTTACGAAACGAGGATAAGGCAACATTTTGTGGATACCGGCGTTTGGGATTTTAAAGAAGCTGCGGGGGCTAATTTATTTTTTATTGACGGATCACATACCTACGATTACTGCAAAAACGATTCGGACCGCTGTTATGAATTGTGCCAAGGCAAAGGAGTTTTTCTATGGCACGATTGTGATGAAACACATCCGGGAGTTATCAAAGCCCTGCTTGAATGGCGGGCCATCGGGAGAAATGTCGTTCGAATTGAGGGAACGCCTATTGCCTATTGGAAAAATGAATAGGTGTCTTTTGATAAAGTTGAATAAGCAAATTCAGTCGCGCGCTTGATCTATGGGCGGCTATCGCTATTCCAGTCGTGGCTTGATCCCCAAATGATTAAAAGTTTTGCCCGAAAAATCTTCCCGCGTTCGGCTTACTCCCGGGCATCAAAGCTATGGCGTTCTCGAGAGCCGTTGATCTGGCATTTAAAAGTTAAGCTCAAACATGGGTCGGCCAAATTGCTGCTTCACTTTGGAGTTGCCCCGGGAGATGACATGTTGTGCACGGCGGTTTTGCGGGAATTGTCCAAACGTGGCCACAAAAAACTTTGGATGATGTCAAATCACTCTGAACTTTTTAACGGCAATGCTGATATAGAAAAGGTTGTGCCGGTGGATCAGCGTTTTGAAAATCATACAACTCTATGGCGGGGCAAATATCAGCACTTAGAATATGCGGCGACCGATTGCGAGCAGGGCATGAGTGTGCCTCCGGCTCGACATATCATTGCTGAATTATGTTTGCGTGCCGGGATCAAAGGTGAAATTGCTTTGCGGCCTTATTTTTACCTGACGGCGGCAGAAAAAGAAAAAGCTAGTTGGGCCGGTGGAACAATTGCCATCCAAAGCAGTGGACTTGGCGGGATAATGCAAATGCGAAACAAGCAGTGGTTTCCAGACCGATTTCAAGAAGTCGTAAGTCGTCTCAAAAATAATTATAAATTTGTGCAAGTAGGGGCGGCCAGCGACCCCCGGCTAAACGACACGATTGACCTTCGCGGAAAAACCTCTATCCGAGAAACGGCGGCCATTCTGTCTAACTGCCATATTTATGTTGGTAATGTTGGTTTTTTAATGCACTTGGCCAGAGCTGTTGAGTGTCCCTCGGTAATTATTTATGGCGGGCGGGAGGCTCCTTGGCAATCCGGCTATGTTTGCAATCTTAATCTTTATTCCCCCGTGCCGTGTGCGCCGTGTTGGCTGTGGAATAAATGCGATCATGATCGAGTTTGCATGGAAAATATAACGGTGAATAAAGTTGTTGCAGCAATTCAAGAGATTATGGCAAGACCTTGTAACCCGCTGGCCATAGAAAGTTTCACCATTTAAGTTACGATGTCAAAGCCCACCCTTTCCGTTATCATCTGCACGCATAATCCTCGAATGGATTATTTAAAGCGCACATTAAATGCGCTAGATATGCAGACGGTGCCAAAGGAACAATGGGAGCTGTTAGTCATTGACAATGCTTCCAAAGAATCGCTCGCTGATACGTGGGATTTATCATGGCATCCTCAAGCCCGCCACGTTCGTGAGAATGAATTGGGCCTGACCGCCGCGCGGTTGCGCGGTATTCAGGAAACAAGTTCAGATCTATTATTATTCGTGGATGATGATAATATTTTGGCCCCCAATTTTATTGAAACTCTATTAGGCTTAGCCTCGGCATATCCGAATTTAGGTTGTTTTGGTGCGGGCTGTTTAGAGCCGGAGTTTGAAGAACAGCCAAATTTGGAGTTGCATCCATACCTTAGCATGCTCGCCTTGCGAACGGTATTGGAACGGCAATGGTCAAACTGTCCGACTGATTCAATCACACCCTGGGGAGCAGGCTTAGCGGTGCGACATTCTATAGCCCTGAATTTTAGAGATGCTGTCAATGCTGCTAAGACACGCCTGCATTTGGGGCGACGGGGGCAACAGTTAAATTCTTGCGAAGATGATGAATTTTCCTGGGTTGCCTGCCAGATGGGGCTTGGCAAAGGAATTTTTCCAGAATTGAAAATTATCCATCTTATTGGACGTGGCCGCGTCCAATTACCCTACTTATTGCGACTGGCGGAAGGACATGCGTTTTCACATGCACTGCTTAGGCATCTTCATGAAAAATCTTCGCCTGAACTTCCAGGTAAGTCGGATGGGCGGAACGTGATCCAGGCATTATTGCGGGTTAGTCCGTCAGATTTTTTCTACGAAGGACATCGTTGGTGGAGTGCACGCAGCCGGAAGGGCGTCGCCGCCGAATTTCAAAAAGCGCATGACGCTGGAATCGTCCGGGCGCGTGAAACTATTAAAAATTTAGAGCTGGATGCGGTCGCAAAACCATGAGGGCAATTTAGTCGCTTTTTGTTTTTTGGATGAATTTACCGTCACGCTCCAGACAGAATTGTCGGCTGGATTTAAGCAGGCCTGATTAGTCTTAATTACAAGGGTTTATGATCAAGGTTTCTATCATTATTTGCACGCGGGATCGTGCGGATGACTTGCGCCAGACATTGGAGGCAATTGGAAAAGTAAATGTCCCGGGGGATTTACCAGCAGAAATTATTGTCGTAGATAATGGGTCAACGGATCACACAGCGGATGTGGTGCAAAATACAAAATTGCCCCAAATGTCTGTGCGTCGTGTCTCTGAACCGCGTAAAGGGAAGGGATATGCCTACAATACCGGCATGGCCGAGGCTAGCGGCGATATTTTTCTTTTTACGGATGATGACGTCCGCCCTCCAGTAGATTGGATTACTGGTATGTGTCGTCCGCTTTTGATGGGAACAGCGCATGGCATAGCGGGTGGTTTGCGAACCGCCCCCCATCTAAGGCGTAAGTGGATGGAATTAAGGCATCACATTTGGCTCGCCACCACGGAGCATATGCAAAATGGCGAAACCGATTCAATGACCGGGGCCAACATGGCATTTCATCGAAGCGTTTTGAATAAGGTTCCGGCATTTGATCCTGAGCTTGGTCCGGGTGCTTTGGGGTTAAGCGAAGAATCTCTTTTTGCTAAGCAAATGATTAAGGCCGGATTTCGCATAATTACTGCCTTTGATGTAATAGCGGAACATCATTTTAGCGAAAAACGCCTCCACCGGTCTTATTTTTTAAAGGCGGTTGAAGTTAGTGCACGTTCTTGGGCTTATGTTTCATACCACTGGTTGCATGAAAATCCAGGACACCCCAGATTTTATCTGCTTAAGCTATCGCTACGGCTAAAAATTAGCCGGATTCTACGACGTCGAGAGTTAGCCGTCCAAGTCTTACCCTTGTGGGAAGAGCGCGCTTTGTATGATTATTACTTTATAACTCAATATCGTATTGAATCTGCGCGCCCAAGAAATTATGAGCGCTTTGGTTTTTTAAAATTGCACGGAAAAGTGTAAGGCGAAATATACTTAGCGTTCTTGCCCTGAAAGCTTTGTTCGTAATATATGTCAAATCGAATACCGGCCAGTTCTTTGTGGGGAAAGATTTGGGATTGTTTGCGGGGCTCCGAACAAAATTGTAAAGTTTCCAGGGTTTTTTTTATCCGAAAGACACGAATTCGTGGATTGCTATTCTTTCTAAAGGGAATCATTTTTAATCCTAAATACGCCGTCATTTTTTTAAAAAGGCATGTTTTTGGCCGGACTGTTATGTTGGTTCAACGATACGCTGGTATCGGCGACATTGTTTGCACCTTACCCTCGATCACTATGCTTCGGAAAAATGAACCTGGGATAATTCTTATATATGAAACTCGCCGAGCCAACGTGCCGATGCTTGAATCTTGCCCAGCACTGGATTTGGTAGTGGAAGAAGGCACCTTGCTGGCAACCCACTGCCATCGTTTTTTAAGGCCGAAAGTAATTTTGTATCCACTGTTGCCGGACGAACGCACGCCCCCAGAACAACGTAAACGTATTCATCTTGTCGAGGAGTTTGGTAAAAGTTTTGGGTTTTCGTCTTTGAGTGAACAAAATGCACAGTTGGATGTTTCAATAAAGGAACAGAAACAAATGCGCCAGCGGTTACAGAAGGCGCAACTTGAAAACAATTTGATAGCGGTCATCCATACCGGACCCACTTGGCAAGTAAAGGAATGGTCGGCGTCAAACTGGGAAAAACTGGTAACTCAGCTAAAGAATGAGCTTGGAGTGGTTGTTATTCAAATTGGGCATGATTATTTTGGAACAGGTGAAGCCTCTCTATCACCTCGTATAAAGGGCACAGTCGACTGGGTTGGGGAATTATCCATTAAGCAAATACTTGCCTTATTGAAAATGACAAAAGTATTTATCGGAATTGATTCAGGGATGTTGCATTTAGCGGGGGCGGTATCTGCCCCCTGCGTCGGACTATTTGGTCCGACTGATCCGATCTGTTTTTTGCCCAGAAATAGTCTGGCATTGGGCGTAACTTCGAAAGTGGAATGTCTCGGTTGCCACCACAATATTCAAGGCCCGCTTCATTGGCGAAACGGTTGTCCTAATGCGATTCGTTGCATGTCAGAATTATCGGTAAATGATGTCTATTCAGCTTGTTCGCAATTTATAAACCAAGGCAAAAATTAGGGAAGAGCAGGGAGGCGTTTTGGGGGCTATCCTAGTTGCGTGTGAGATTATGGCTTTATCCCGCGCACATCACCGTGATGACAGAAATTACTAATGCTTTAATGGAAAAAATGAACGTTGATTTTTTGATTGTTGGGGCTGGTTTTTCGGGGCTGGTTCTGGCCGAACGCCTTTCTTCACAGTTGGGCAAGCGTTGCCTCGTGGTTGAGCAACGGGATCATATCGGCGGCAATGCGTGGGATGAATATGACGATGCGGGCGTATTGGTTCATACTTACGGCCCGCATTATTTCCGCACCAACTCACCGCGCATTAAAGAATATCTATCGCAATTCACCGGCTGGCATCCGGTGGATTATCGCATCTTGAGTCATACCGCCGGACGCTACTGGAGTTTCCCCATCAACCTTCAGACCTTTGAGCAAATGTTGGGGCGTTCATCCACCACGGAGGAATGGGAAGCGTATCTGGCCGCACATCGCATCGCCATTGCGTCGCCGACTAATTCAGAGGAAGTCATCATCTCGCAAGTTGGCTGGGAACTTTACGAAAGATTTTTCAAAGGCTATACGCAGAAACAATGGGGTTGTCATCCCAAGGAATTAGATGCCTCAGTTTGTGGGCGCATCCCTATCCGCACCAATCGCGACGACCGTTATCTTTCGGATGAATTTCAAGCCTTGCCCAGCGGCGGCTATCATCGGATGTTTCGTAAAATGCTCGCGGGCTCGCCCGGGGTGCAAGTTTTGTTACGCACAAATTATCGTGAAATTCTGCCGCATGTCAGTTGGAAACACATGATTTATACCGGGCCAATTGACGAATACTTTGATTGTCAGCTAGGCGCGCTGCCTTACCGTTCGCTCCGGTTTGAGCGTGAATCTTTTTCGGCGGAACAACTGGAAAGCCGGATTGCCATTTCTGGCAAACGTGGTTTTTGGCAACCTGCCATGCAGGTGAATTACCCGAATGAAAATGCGTTTACCCGGATTGTGGAAGTTAAACACGCCACGGGGCAGAGCTGCGATAACACTACCATTGTGCGTGAGTATCCGGAAGCTTTCGGTCCCGGTAAAGAACCTTACTATCCCGTTCCGGCTCCATTGCCACGTCAGCTCTACGCAAAATATGCGGAGATGGCGGCGGCACTACCCAACGTTAGTTTTGTCGGACGACTTGCCACCTATAAATACTACAACATGGACCAAGTGGTCGGCATGGCTTTGGCTGAATTCGACCGCTTGAAACAAAATTGCACGCGGTAATGAAGTTACGCCTCGGATTCGTTTTAACGCCAAGAGATAGTCTTTTGGATGAGTTATCGGCGCTATGAGCAAAGTTGCATTTATTTCCACCATGTATGGTGAGACCTGGGGTGGTAGTGAACAACTCTGGGGAGCAGCGGCGCATGTCTTGTTGAAAATGGGTCATCGCGTTGCCGCAGGTGTCAATCATTGGCCAGGGAATCATCGCGAATGGGACGCGTTGGCCGCCGCCGGTTGTGAACTGCACGTTCGCGAATATATCCCACCGTTTGTCGGCCGGTTACTCAACCGTTTTTTGACCACGGCGCACAAGGTTCTTCCCCGCAATGCCCGACATGATTGGTTGAAAAGTTTCCGTCCCGATCTAGTTGTCATCTGTCAGGCGTGGACGGATGATGGTTTGGAAATCATGGAAATGTGCCGGCAGCACGGTTGGAAATACGTCAGCATCGTGCAGGCGGCTTCGGAATATCAATGGCCCGACGACGCCCGTTCCTTGCGCCTCCGCGAAGTATATCAAGCTGCCACCGCCGCTTTTTTTGTTTCCCGTCATAATTGGGAATTGACCGAGAAACAGATTGCCGCCCGCATTCCACACGGTGAAATCGCTTGGAATCCTTTCAGTGTCGAACACAATCAACCTTTGCCGTGGCCGGATGAAAGCCAGGGTTTTAAGCTGGCTTGCGTGGGTCGCTTGCAACCGGACGCCAAAGGACAGGATATTTTGCTACAAGTGCTTGCGCAGTCTAGCTGGCGCGACCGTCCGCTGACCGTCACGTTTTTCGGCAAAGGCGTGAATCGTCAGCAAATTGAAAGATTGGCGGAAATGTTGGGCGTCAAAAATGTCCAGTTCGGCGGCTTCGTTTCGGGCGTGAGTGGAATCTGGCAAGATCAGCACGCACTCGTTTTACCGTCGCGCAAGGAAGGGTTGCCGATTGTGCTGTTGGAAGCCAGTTTGTGCGGGCGTCCCGCCATTTGCAATCGGACCGCAGGTGTGCCGGAAGTTTTGGATGATAATATGACTGGATTTTTATCCGCCGCGCCGGAAGTAGATTTGTTTGCGGAAGCCTTGGAAAGGGCTTGGAACAACCGCAAACAGTGGCGTGAGATGGGGCTACGCGCCGCCGAAAAGGTGCGCGCCTTAGTTCCTGAAAAACCGGCGGAAACATTTGCCGCGCGACTCATTCAACTAGCCTCGGTCGGATCGAAATAAATACCTAGCTAGTTTTATGACTGATTCAAAGATGATTCATTCCGACCCAACGAAACCTCGGGTTTCAGTTTGCATTGTGACTTATAAGCGTGACGACACGCTGATAGATTCATTGCGCCAGTTATTAGCTTCAACGTATCCACCGCAAGAAATCTGGATCGTAGATAATGCCCGTTCCGCCGCGCTGCCGGCACGCTTGAGCGAATTTACGGTGCCGATTCAATTACTTTACCCGGAAGGGAATGTTGGTTGTGCCGGTTTGAATCTGGCCTTCGCCCGGACGACCGGTAAATATGTCTTTTGTTTTGATGATGACAGTTTTCCCGCGCCGGACTGTATTGAAAATGCCGTTCGGGCCTTTGAGTTGGATTCGACGCTGGGCATGATTGGTTTCAAAATGCACGATCCGGAAACCCGTTTGCCGTGGCATGATCGGTGGTGGAATCCCGACTGCGCGGTTTCCCGACCGACGATTTTTTGTCCCGGCTGCGGTCTTGCATTTCGGAACGATCCACATCTGCCGGATGAAATCTGCGTGCCTGACATTGTTTCACAAGCGCATGAATTTAGCATGGCTGCCGAAATTTTACGGCTCGGTTATCGCATCGAATTCCGTCCGGACTGCGTGGCGTTTCATCCCGATACCACCAAAGGTTATTCCGGCGAAAAAGCCCGCAACGGCAATCGCAATCAATTGCGGTTTTTGATTCACTATGCCGATAGCTTGAATCTCGCGGTGCTGCTCGGCTCGCAAATTTTACTGGCCGCTACGCGTCGACCCCATGAAACGCGTTTTGCTTTTGACTATTTTTTCTCGATTCATCGCCGCGCGTTGCCGCGCACGGTCGCCCGGCAGTTTCGTGAAGTTTTTTCATGGCACACGCATCCGAAATTAGGGCGGCTGTTATGAGTCTGCGCGTGGTCGCCAGTTCGCCGTCGCTAGAGTTGAGCGGGGCCAATGTGCTGGTCGCAAATCTGCTCGACCAACTTCAGCGCACCGGGGTGGAAGCCGAATGGATTGTGACCGGCCATAATCCGAATGACGATGCTGCGTGGCTCGGCCAGCGGCAGTTCAAATTGCATCGTCTGCCGCCGACCCATGTATCCGATGTGCGTCAACGGCAAAAACTGCTTGGTAAATTTTTGGAAGAACGTTCGCCGTGTGTCTTTCTTCCTAATTTTGATTTCGACATGGCATGCGTGACACCAGCACTTTCGGCCGCCAACCAAGTTGTGTTGATCATGCACTGCGATGATCCAGTCTATTACGACTTTACGGCGCGGCACGGCAATCTTTTCAACGCCATTGTTTGTGTCAGTCAATTTTTGGCGGAAAAACTTGGTTCGGTGCAGCCGGATTTAAAAGGGCGGGTGGTTCATATTCCTTTCGGGGTGGAAGCTCCCGCCGAATTGTCGGCCCGGGAAAAATCATCAGGGCAACCGTTGGATGTGGCTTATTGCGGACGCCTTTCCTTTCATCAAAAGCGCATTCAGGATCTGGCGCAAATTATCAACCAATGTCACGCCGAGAATCGACCAGTTCAATTTCACATCGCGGGCACCGGGCCGGATGAATCGGCATTTTTTAAGAGCGTTCAGGAACCACTGGCGGCAGGCCGGGTTTCGCGGCTGGGTTTTCTGCCCAACCCGGAAATTTTGAAATTGTTGAGCCGGATGGATGCGTTGGTGATGACCTCGGACTTTGAAGGCTTGCCGGTGATTTTATTGGAGGCGATGTCGCGCGGCTGCGTTCCGGTCGTGACCCAAATTGAAAGCGGCATGGGCGAACTCGTTCAACCGGGCAAAAATGGTTTTCTGCTCCCCGTCGGCGATGTGAAAGCTTTTACCGAAGTTCTGGTCAAGTTGTCCGCTGATCCAGCCTGGCTGTTACATTTGCGCCGAGCCGCGTTTGACCAGATCCGTTCCGGTGGTTTTACCCTAGCGCGGGCAGCGGCAGATTACCAAAAACTTTTTGAATCACTCGTTGAACCGCAATGGCAGGTAGCCCGCACAGGTTCAGCCATCTTTCCCGGACACTATCGGCTAACGGAGCGGTTGATAAAAAAAATACGAGCGCAGTTACATGTCTAAAATGGCGTGTTTGCGGGCAGGCGATGAAAGTCTTCCGTCGAAGTTTTCCTCCCATTGTCTCCACTGAAATGAAACGGCTTTCCAAATTTTACCAGTCACGGAAATTAGTGGTGATTGGCTATGATTTTCACAGCGAGGGCGGCGCATGGCGTTCCATCTACCGTTTTTTCCGGCAGGTTGAGGCCGATGGCCAGCCCGTCATGTTGCTGGACCGGAATAAACAAGGCACGTTCCGGCAGTTATTGGCCGTGGTCTGTTTCAGTCCCAAGATTCTTTTCAACGGCTTGGGAACATTTTACCGTTGGGAAGGGATTTTCGCCTGTCTGCTGCGTAAGGATATTCTGATTTATCTGCATGATACGGCATATATGGTTGAAGGTTATGCCCGCCGCCACCCTTGGAAATTCCGTTTATTTCGGCTGATGCTTAAGCGCAATATTATCTTATGCGTCTCCGAGCAGATGCAAACTTACTATCGCAATGAGTTTGGGGTCACTCGCAGTCAGGTGATTCACGAAGCGGTGGCGTTGCCGGCCTCACCAGATTTTGATCCAAATTTTCGCCACATCGTAATGGTCGGTTCGGTAGATGAACGCAAAGGCGTCAAATTATTTTCCGCCGTGGCGGAATCGGCAGAGAAACAAGGATTGCCGTGGAAATTTCATTGGATCGGCGCTTTGGCCAGTCAATCATTGGGCGCACTTTCCAGAAATGTTCGTTGGTGGGGCTGGCAGGACACGCCGTTAGAATTTGTCAAACAAGCCGACAGTTTTTTTCTCTCCTCGGTGGATGACCCACTGCCACTCGCTTGCCTCGAAGCGCTGGCTCTGGGTAAGCGTTGCGTGGTATACCGCCGGACTGGAATCGCTGAGTTGATTGACGGCATTCGTGGCTGCGCAGTGTATGAAAATTATTCTGCCGCCGATGCTTTACAAGCCTTGGAAAAAATTCTCAATGAAACGCCGGATAGTTCTGCCATGGTTCGCATCATTGAAGAAAAAGCCTCGGTGGTTGCTTTGACAGCTCAAATACAGCAAATAGTAGGGCTCGTGGAACCCAGTGAAGGTGGGCGCTGACATTATCTTTTCATGAGCGAAGGGAAATTTTTTGGGGAGTCATCCACACGGCTGCCTTCACTTGATGGCTGGAGAGCATTGAGTATTCTCTTAGTGTTGGGGGCGCATTCCATAATATCGCCTGGATTTCCCCCCATCCTCGAACCCTCTTTCAAATGGGTATGCGATGGCAACCTTGGGGTTCGTATATTTTTTGTCATTAGCGGTTTGCTGATTACTTGGTTGATGCTCTATGAAAACCATCTTTATGGCAGAATTAGTCTCCCGCACTTTTTTATCCGCCGAGCTTTAAGAATTCTTCCGGTCTATTTCGCATTTTTAGGCGTGTTGGCGGGAATGCAGGCGATGTCATTATATCAGCAACCTCCGGTCGCTTGGATTGCTAATGTAACTTTCACCACAAATTATGTGGTGGATAGAGCGGGCGCGACTGGACACCTGTGGTCACTGGCAATTGAGGAGCAGTTCTACCTTATATGGCCGGCAGTTTTAGTCTGGGCAAAATTTGCGACCGATTATCGTAAAGGGCTTTGGCTTATCATTACGGTCATTGCGTTGTCGCCTCTTTTTCGAATCATTACCTATACGAAAATGGCGCCCCAATTCATTGCTCCATTATTTTCATGGGGATCGCCTTTGAATTATTTTGACTCGCTGGCGTTTGGCTGCGGCAGTGCAATATTATTATTCTATAAACGAGACCAGTTGGAACAATTCATCACCATTCGACCAAAACTAATCGCTTGCATATCAGTTGGGTTGGTTCTTATTCCCCATGTATTAGCTCATTACAAAGTTGTCGGGATGTTCACTGTTCCGTTTCAAGCTACATTGCAAGCTCTGGGAATCTCCCTGCTTATTCTCCAAAGTATCTTCCAATCCAAGTCCGGGATTTTCAAACTATTGAATAACCCCTGGGTTTGCAAAGTTGGGATATTATCCTATTCAATTTACATTTGGCATATGATTACTTGGCAAACTCAGGCGTTTTCAAGTTATGGCAATATTTGGTGGCGGGCTTTTCCTGGCTGGATCGTAACCGGAATCGGAGTTGCCGTTATTTCATACTACTTTCTGGAAAAACCCTTGTTTCAATTACGGTCCAAGCTAAAGAGACAGGCTTCAGTCGTGTGAGGTGCCTCAAGGCATAACTTCATTTTAATGGCTTTCGGTTGAAATGATGCCTGTGCCCGGCAAGTGTCCACAGCGCGCAAACTCAAACACAAAGAGTCAAATCCAGTTCTAATTTTTAATGAAAGTTTTGATCGTTGAAGAAGCGCTAAAAACCCTGCACGGACACTGGTTTCAATACATCAGTGACATCGTGAATGGTGGCCGGGAGGCGGGCCATGAAATCGAGGTGGCGGTGCATAAAGACGCTTGCCCGGAAATTTTGCAGGCGCTCCCATGTCGCCCGGTCCTTAACGCCACCGTTTTTGAAAAAAACGTGGTAAGTGCCGGAAAATTTGATGGGTTTAAACGTAGCTTCGTTCACAATCGTTCGCTCTACCGTGATTTGTGCGCCTTTTTATCGGCGAATAATGACTATGATGTGATCATCGCCACCACGCCGCGACTGGATCATTTGCTGGCATATGAATTTCTTCACTGGCGGTTTCCTCATCAGAAACGGCCGCATTTCGTGCTGATTTTTGTTGAATCCGTAGGGAAGTATTCGTCGGATTATACGCGTATCTCGTTTGGGAAAAAATCACTACCGTTGAAGCTAGCCTTGAAACTTTCTCGCTTCTTGCCGGAAAGGGAAAATTTTTCTTTAGTTACGGAATCCGCCGGGCTGGTGCGCCAGTTTGAAAAATTTTGTGGTATTGAGTTCGGTCTCGTGCCGCATGTTACGCGTCTACCGGTATCGGATTCATATCGCAAAAAGTCGGACCCATTGGCGGCTCCAGTTTCCCCGAAGATTCTTGGAACTTTTGGTTTCACGCGTTATGACAAGGGCGTTGACGTTTTGCAATCCGCCATCAAATTGTTTCCGCCGCCAGCCGGTCAACCCGGTATCCGTTTTGTGGTGCAATGGACGGGCGATTACCAGTTGCCCGACGGATCTTGGATTCGCAAAGATTCGACGCTGGAGAATTCGTCATGGGTTCAATACATACCGGCTTTTTCTGCTTCCAGTGAATACTACGAATGGATTGCCCGCACGGACATTATGGTGCTGCCTTACCGGAAAGATTTTTATTACGATAAACTTTCGCGCGTGGCCATTGACGGGGCGCTGGCGGGAATACCGATTGTCTATCCCTCGGGAACTTGGCTGGAATCATTTGTCCAACAATACGCCGCTGGCGTCGCTTTCCAGCCGGAGGATCCCGCATCGCTCGCGCAAGCAATTCAAGAGGCGGTCATTAAATTTCCAGAATTAAAAGTGAAGGCGGACGCGAGGAAACAGATTGCTGAGGACGCATTTTCTGCCCGCACTTTTTTTAATATTATCGGCGCGATGCGTAAATAAATTTTGTGATAAATTCCAAGCCGGTTAAGGTTCTTATTTTTTCGCCCTCAGCTTACGGCGGCATCGCGGAGTATTCGTTCTACCAAGCCAGCGAGTTAAAAAAAGCGGGTGCCAAAGTTGTCTGCTTGGTGTCCCCCGATTTTCTCCAGGGTCGAGCAACCGATTTTGAGAAAGTAATCTGTCTGGCTGATTCGATTCCAGAAGGTGGCTCGCGGCTGGCGCGAAAAATTCGAATGGCTTGGCAAATTGTTTTTAACCGCTTGATATTAGCGGGACAGATTATCAAGCATCGTCCCCATTTGGTTTTACTGGACTCCTACGTTGAATACTTCTCACCGCTTTGGGTCTGGCCGCATTGGATTTTAGCCAGGCTCGGAAAAGTTTGTTACGCTGCGAACTTACACGATCCGGTTCGTAGTTACGCCATTGGCCCTGACTGGTGGCATAGCGCATCAGTGCGTTTAGCCTATTTGCCGTTGGATTTTGTTTTGGTGCATGAGACGCCGCGGGAACCTTCGCCGGTGCCTTCCAAAGTTCGGGTCGTCCAAGTGCCGCATGGATTATATGAAATTTCCGGGACTGCACCCGACCGCGCAATCGTGCGGCGCGAATGGGGAGTGCGCGACGGGCAAAAAGTTTTTCTCGCCTTTGGTTACATCCGTGACGGAAAAAATCTTGATCTCTCCGTGCGGGCACTTGTGAAATTTTCGGAGGCTTTTTTGGTTATGGCTGGTTCGGTAGCCTCGACTAACGATAAGCCTTTTGCTTTTTATCGTGATTTGGCCGACCGCCTTGGCGTGGCCGACCGTTGTCGTTTTTTTGAAGGTTTTGTGAACGACAATGATTTGGGGAAATATTTTGCAGGGGCTGATTTTGTGATATTGACCTACGCCGCTACGTTTCATTCCCAGAGTGGCGTGTTGAATATTGCGGCGCGGGCGCGCAAGCCGGTGCTGGCCTCAGCTTCGCCGAGCGCTCTGATTCAATCGGTAAATCAGTTTGCACTGGGAGTTGCCATCATCCCGGATTCACTGGAAGCAGTAATCGAAGGTATGCGCAATTTACTTCAAACTCCCCCGCAACCACGCTGGCAGGAATACGAGGAAGCTTCGGCTTGGAGTAAGAATGCCGTTGGCATTCTGGCAGCAGCTGGGCTAACTCTGGAAACAACCGAAAGCGCTTCATGAATATCCGACTCCTCGGTGGTGCGCTGGCAGCTTTCGTTTACAATCATTTTTGGTGCCGGATGCCGTCACGCACCTTGCGAAAACTTTATTTGCGCGGCTGGCTTGGTGGTTTGGGCCAAGGAACTTCTGTGCAAATGAATTGCCAGTTTCTGAATGGGCGCAAAATTCATTTTGGGGCGCGCAATGTCATTAATTTGGGATCCTTATTTGATGGCCGGAAATTTTCCATTCGCACCGGCGATGATGTTTCCATTGGGCCAGAAGCCGCTATTTTGAATCTTGGTCACGACCCGCAGTCACCCGTGTTTGCCGATCGTGGGGGGGATGTCATCATCGGGCACCATGTATGGATTGGCTTCCGGGCGGTAATTTTGCCCGGCGTAAAAATTGGCGATGGCGCGGTGGTCGCCGCCAGCTCGGTAGTGACCAAGGACGTGGACGCCTACACCATTGTGGCTGGAAATCCCGCCCGAAAAATCGGCGAACGCAACCGGGATTTGACTTATCAGCTTAAGTTTGACCCTTTTCTGCTTTGATCACCAAGCGGACATTTAACCTCCAGCCTTTTCAATCCGACCTGCTCGATTTGTCGCGTTGGGTTGCGGCTTTGCTGGTGGTGGTCGAGCATTTACGAAGTTTAATGTTTGCGGATTATGGGGTTCAAGAACGGTTGCGAGTTGGCGGAAAAGCTTTTTATTTTTTAACCGGGTTTGGTCACTCCGCCGTGATGGTTTTTTTTGTAATGAGCGGTTTTCTGGTCGGCGGTAAAGTTTTAGAACGTCTGGTCAACGGAGAATTTTGCTGGCGAAAATATGGCATAGATCGGATCAGCCGACTCTATCTGGTATACCTGCTGGCTTTATTGCTCGGTGGCACCTTCGACTATTTTGGTAGCCATTATTTTAATCAATTCGGAATCTATAACGAAACTTTTCCCGGACACATAGCGGTGATTCAGCAGAATTTTGCACAAAACCTTTCCGGGCCGGTGCTTATGGTGAACCTAGCCATGTGCCAGACCATCCTTGGGCCGGTATTTGGCAGTAATGGACCCATGTGGAGTCTCGCCAATGAGTTTTGGTATTATCTGGCGGGCCCATTGCTTTTTTTAGTTATTTTTGAATCCAAGATTGCCCGGCGAATACTGGGAATCATCGGACTGTTGGGGATCATCTGGTTCCTGCCTGCGTCCATTTTAATTTACGCCTTGGTCTGGCTACTGGGAGCTTGGTTCTATTTTATCAATGGTCGGAAGCTATTGCCACTTTGGGTTTCGTTGCCGCTATTTATCATCAGTTTCAGCATCGCCCGCTTGCAATGGGTGGCAATTCCATATCTTCCCGATTTTTTGATCGGCATATCCTTTGCGCTGGTTATCAATTCGGCGACCGGAATCTCCCAGCGGATTTCCGGCCGCAACTGGAGTCAAACATTGGCGGGGTTTTCGTATTCCGTATATCTATGCCACTTTCCGTTTCTTGTCTTTCTGCTTTCTGTCATGTTTCGGGAAGGACTGTTTGATTTTCAAGGACAATTGACACCCAAACGGGTGGTCATTTTTTTACTGATTCTTTTGCTGGCGTATGCTTGGAGTTTTTTGATTTCACTTGCCACCGAACGTCAAACCTCGCGGGTGCGGGGATGGCTTGACCGGCAAATGCCCGGGGTCTCTCGCTATCAAACAAGATCCTCAAGTGGAAGCTGATCTTGGCGTGGTTTATGCTTTGTAATTCATTTGTAGTCAATACGTTGTATTTTTATTAAGACGGATGATACAACCAGCGATGAATGGATCAAACATGACAGCTCACAATCTTATTAAAAAGCGCTTACCCAGTGCAGTTGTCTGGGGGGTAATAATTTTTGGCTGGGCCGTCGCGGGCTGGGCGCAGACCCCGTTAAATGTAACAAATTATGGCGCCAAGGGTGATTTGTTGACATTGAACAGCATTAATACCGTCAGCAATTCAACTTTGCTGGTTTGCCCGGGAGCGAGTTTTGTAGTTTCCGACAGCAATAAGCTGATCGAAGTTTTTGGCGCCGGAACCCGGCAGGGACAGGGTAACCAAGATTTATTTGCTCGCATCACCAAGATTTCATCGCCATCCAATATAACCATTTCGGTCGCCGCCGGAGCCACGGCCGCGAATCTAACGGGGCTTTATGGGACGGACTGTTATCCCGCATTTACCAATGCCATTGCCCAGTGCCCAGCACCGTCCGGTTCAATCACTATTCCGTCTGGAAATTATTTTTTGCTGCCACCGGACGCTTTGTCTATCAACGGCCATTCCGCTTCACTCAACTACACCCTCAATCTAAACCGTGGTGGGATCACTTTTATCGGTCAAGGAAATGCCGTTTTGACCGGCATGGGAGGATGGGTAAATTATAATAATCAAGGCGTTCGTAGTGCGTTATTTGCCATGACCATGCCCATGACTAATAACTATCCGTTGGTCTTCACTAATCTAACGTTCGATGGTGGCGTGAGTGTTGGTAACATTAAAAATCTATCTTATCCCGCCAGCGGTTCGACCGGACTAGGTTGGGATGGCACGCATCATTGGATGATAACTGTAGCCGGGCAGGGAGCCATAATCAGTTCATTAGTTATGCAGAACTGTGTTATCAGGCATTGGCGCGGTGAAATGATGGAAGATACCAGCGGATCTCCGAGCCTTTATTTGACAGCCACCAATTGCTTTTTTTACGATGGAGACGGGAGTTGCATCAATAATTTCGCGCATAATTGTGTTTCCTGCACCTTTTCCAATGTGAATCAAGCGGAAGAATTTTACCGGACTTATACGACCAATGTATCAGTCATGGCCAACTCACTCTTTGTAAATATGAGTTCGGCGATTGCATTAAATGGGGGTTATTACGGTGATCCAAATTACATTATTATTGGGAACACATTTACCAATGGCACCGGATACGCACTGCTCACAACTCCGGCTTGTGACGTGCTCTTTGTCAGCAATAATGTCAGTTTTGGCAATGGCATTGCGCTGGGAGCGGCCGGTTATCAAGGCACCACGATAAATAGTAATATTGTTGTCGCCTGGAATACTTTTAATGGAGCGCAATATCCGTTGCAAATTTTCGGAAACGGTGTGAACTCTTCCCAAAACGTCTATTTCTTCTCAAATCAGGTGAACAATGCGTGGGGAATCGGTAGTGGTTATGGCTGGTCAACCAACGTGTTTGTAACTAATAATCTGTGCAGTAATGTGGGAAGATTCTATATGCAAGGATTGTCCGGCCAGTATTTCTACGAACACAATAATAATTACTCAGCATGGAGCGCAGGCGGCAGTCCGGCGGCGAAAAATATGTTTACCTACGCGAACGGAAGCCTCGGCCAAATCGTTCAAAGTGATGCTGGTTCAATATTTTATTTAGACGATACTCAGCCAGGTTCAATTCCCAGTCTGGCTACAATTACCATCACCAATGCGGCCAATAAAGCCTACCCACTCTATGCGAGTGCCAGTCTCTCTGGCAGCGCTTTTAATGTGAATGCCGGGCAATCCCTAACCTTTTATTGGAATGGAACGCAATGGGTGACTAGCATTACGCCGGTTATATCCGCCATTAACGCCGATGTTTCTAATCTTGGCACCAACCCGGCGGTGCTACTGATTGCTTGGGGAACTACCGTTAAGCTCTCCGCCTCGACTTCAATTGTCACCGGCGATAATCTGGCTTGGCAATGGTCGTATAGTTTGAATGGCGGCCCGCAAATTGTGTCCCAGAGTGGAACTGGAAGCGCGCCTGCGAGTAGCTTTACGTATTCCGTTGACACTGGCGGCAATACCTATGTTTGGACGTTACAGGTAACTGATACCAGGACGGGATCGTCGACCCAATCACAGTTTGCAGTATTTGTGCAGCTACAACCACCGCAAGGGTTGTTAGTTATTCCTAACTAGCTGAGGTTGGAAAAGTTATTTTGAAAAGTATTCTTCAGATAACTTTTAACTAACTATCTGCCAACCGTTCACTCAACTCATACCCGTTTTTTTCGTGAGTATTGCCCCCAAGTTCGTTCAAAGAATGGTCTGGTTGGACGTTTGCAAAGGTATTTGCATTATCCTCGTAGTTTTTGGCCATGTTTCAGGCGGGCTCGAAGCCACTGGAACATTAGCCCCTAATTCAGTCTGGATTAGTCTGCGGCAATGGGTCTACCTGTTTCACATGCCGGCATTTTTTGTCTTATCTGGTATTTTTGCGCCTCAATTGTCCCAGCTTTCTTTCGGCGCTTTCTTCCGCGGCCGCTTGCGGACGATCGTTTATCCTTATGTGGTTTGGACGATCATTATTGTCGGGGCACAGTTTGCGATGGCCCGCTTTGTGAATAATCCTCCAGATTTCTTGCGGGCGGCATATTTTCTCATAGAACCATACGGCTACGGGCTATGGTTTTTATACAGTTTGTTCATAATTTCATCAGTTTTTTACATTCTTGGGCAGTGGAAAATTCCAACCCTGTTTTTGCTTTTACTGGCGACCGTGCTATCGTTATTGGCCAGCTTAAATGTCTTCGGGTTCTGGCCAATTCTCAATACCTCCATGAGTTTTTTTATTTATTATGCTGCGGCGGCTTGTGCTCGTGAAAAAATTATCGCGCTGCCTCCGGTAAATGGCTGGTTGAAACCATTGCTTTTGGGTTTTGTTGGATTACTGCTCATGACTATTTTATATTGGGTAATCGCGGGCGCTGGCTGGCTTTTTAATCTGTTGTTGGCGGGACTTGGAATTATCGGGGTGATTTACTTGGCCAAGGGGTTGGCTCAAACTATTGCCAGTCGAGTTTTGGCGTTTTTAGGATTATTTTCGCTTGAAATTTATCTGGCTCATCCACTTTGGGGAACGGTTTCACGGGTGCTATTGCTTCATTTAAAGATTAATTCTCCCGCGATCTTGGTATTGGGCGGAGTTTTATTAGGCGTCGGCGGTTCTTTAATGATTGGAGTTTTATGCCGAATTGTGAACTTTCCGTATCTTTTTAAGTGGCCGACGAAAGTGGCAACTAAACCTTAAAGTATTATTGGGGCTAAATTGTGTCTTCTCGTCCTCCCTCATTTCGCACTTGGGTTTGTAGTCAGATTGGCGCCCGGGAACATTATGCGGTGCCGCGCGCTTTGCACCAAAACGATAGCTTGGTGGGAATGGTCACCGATTGGTATGCGCCACGTGGGAAAATGTTGCGACGAATCCTTGGTCGGCACGGGCGAGCCGCTTTGGCTGCGCGCACGGAATCAATCCCTGATGAATTAGTTCATTCATTTCCTATTCGTAGTTTATTCTGGAAACGGCAGGTGCGTCGGCTGAGTGCGCAGGGGCGGACTTACGAGGCTTACCTGCAAACCGATAGCGATTTTGCCGCCGCTGCCGCCCGGCTTAAGTTGCCAGCACACAAGATTTTTTTTGGCTATTCTTATGCCAGTCTGGAAACCTTGGCGGCGGAGAAGCAGCGTGGGATGCTAACGGTGTTAGATCAAATCGACCCAGGTGCGGTGGAGTTTCATTTGGTAAAAGAGGAAATGACCCGTTTCCCGGAAATGGTTGATTCACCACCAGAATTTCCGGTTACCTATTATGAACGCAACCAGCAGGAGTGGGCGTTGGCGGACCGCGTGGTGGTCAATTCACAGTTCGCCCGTGAGGCTTTGATTAAGCAAGGCGTCGCTCCGGAAAAATTATTTGTGTTGCCGCTTTGTTACGAGTCGGATGAGATTAGTAGAAAACCCGAAAGCGAAAAAAGCGGTAAGCCGAAAGCAGGATCGCCGTTGCGCGTGCTCTTTCTCGGTCAGGTAATCTTACGCAAAGGGATTCAGTATTTGATTGAGGTTGCTCGCATGTTGGAACACGAAAATGTGCAGTTTGATGTCGTCGGGCCGATTGGTATTACAGCGGCGGCAGTGGCGAATGCTCCGCGGAACCTGACTTTTCACGGACGCGCTACACGAGATCAATCGGCTAGCTGGTATCGTCAAGCCGACGTGTTTGTGTTGCCGACACTGTCCGATGGTTTTGCGATTACTCAATTAGAAGCGATGGCTTACGGTTTGCCGGTGGTAACGACGCCTTGTTGCGGCGAGGTTGTCAGCGACGGGGTCGATGGTTTTGTTGTTCCGCCGCGCGATGTGGCAACGCTGACTAAAATATTTGTGCGGTATCTGACGGAACCGGATTTATTACGCGAACAGAATCGGCGGCATTGGTAAAAGCGAGTCAATTTACCCTCGAACGATTGGCTGGCAACCTTCGTCGTCTTGAATTTGAGATTTTGAAAAAGTAAGCGAATTATTCAACGTGTCAGAAATACTTTCCAAATTACCCTTCAGTTTTTGGGTGCTAATCATACTCCTGATCGGCTGTGCTATCTGGGCTTTGGTTCGGATGCGCGATGGTATCGGTTTGCCGATGCTAATTGTTCTGGCTACGGTGACAGCTTGGTATGTTGGAGATGCGTTCTATAATGATTATGCCGGGCATCACGCGATAATTTTTAAGCCGGAAATTTTGAGCAATGCCTGGTGGCAGGTGGCTTCATTCGTGGCCGTCTTTTGGGCGGCGATACCATATTTGCACCGTTGGTATAATAAAAGATTTCTGGGCCAACAAAGCGGCCTGATGCAAATGCTCAAGCATGGGGTGGCTCAACCGGTTTTCCAAACCCAATTAAATCAACTGTTTTATGGCTGCGTTTCAATTTGGGCGATCCTATCGACGATTGCTGTGATTGTGCTCCAGGGGGAAGTTATCCATTACTTTCTTCCATTCTTAAGTTATCAAACAAGTCCTTGGAGCCACGGTCGAGTCGGAGGCGGATTTGATTGTTTTTCGGTCTTAGGCGTCTACCTCGATCTATTAAACGCTTCCATTTTTGGGGTCGTAGCGGCGCTTTCTACGAATCGCCGGATTCGCATGTTGGCGATGATTTTTTGCCTGCTTACCTGGCCTAACTTTATTTTCAGCCGCACGCGCAACACCTTGTTGGCGGTGGTGATTCCGGGCATTTTAAGCTGGGCATTTTTGCGGTTGCGGGGAGGGATGCTTAAAAAAATTACCGTCTTGGGTGGATGCTTTTTGCTGATCAATGCCTGGATGGGTTTTATTATCGCCAACCGTTCGCATGCAAACATCCTCTCTACTTTTCACGAAAAGGGATTTGATGTCAGTTCAAACGGGAAAGTTCACCACGAAGGATTGAACATGTATGAAGAGTTGTGCTGGATAAATACTTTCTTTGAGCAAGGAACCTTTCAGCCTGATTGGGGCGGTCGTTACCTGGCGGAATTAGTGAATCCGATTCCACGGGGACTCTGGAAAGGTAAGCCGCTAATTGGAATTGATTATGCCATCGCCCGTGGCCAAGGCGGGGCGGCGGCCGGTGATGGCGGCGTCTATGCGACCATCTCAACCGGCATGATCGGGCAGGGAGCGGTGAATTTTGGTCGCTTTTTAGGGCCGGCATTTGCTGCGCTATTAATGAGTTTTTGGGTGGTGGTTCTGGCGCGATTGGATTTTCAGATTCAACAGCTGGGACGTTTGCCGTTGTATGCGATGGGTATCATCCTGACTTTCAACTTGGGACGCGATATTACTTTGATCACACTTTATCCCTTTGTTTTCGGCTCTGCATTAATTTGGTGGTGGGAACGTCGCCGTTCGCGTCAGTCATCGCCTTCACCTGAATCAGGAACCCAACCAGCGGCGGCGACCGAATCAAATACCCGGAAAAATTTTATTCCAACAATGGTCCAACGGCCACGCCTAGAGTTTTCCGCTGCTAACAGTCGTAAATTTTTTAAGCAATCGACGGCATTGAAACGCACTTCAAATACATTTAGGAAATGAGTTTCAAGTTAAACAATACGCTGGCTAATGATGCAGCCGAGATTTCTAGTTCTTTACCGAACAAGCCGCAGGTGGCGATTCTCTTCTCCCGGTTGGGGCCATACCATCATGCCCGGCTTAAAGCCGCCAGTTTGCATTTGCAAGTGACTGGCATAGAATTTTCCAACGTGGATCCTTTATATAAATGGGATTTAGTAGCGGGCGCGGACGGGTTCAGCCGTGTGGCATTATTTCCCGGGGTGGCTCTGAACGAATTGTCCGCCAGCCGCATTACCAACCGGGTTAACGAAGTATTGAGCCAAGTTCGTCCGCAGGTCGTAGTTATTCCGGGATGGAGTGATCGCTGTTCGCTAGCCGCACTGTTATGGTGTGTGGCGCAGGGTGTTCCCGCCATCGTCATGTCTGAAACGACGGTCTGGGATTTCAAACGCACTTGGTTAAAAGAAGTTTTAAAACGGCGAATCGTCAAGTTATACGCGGCCGGTTTGGTGGGTGGACGTTCTCACGCAGAATATCTCGCGCAACTAGGAGTCAAGCCGGCTGATATTTTTCTAGGTTATGATGCCGTGGATAATGACTATTTTGCGACTAAGTCAGCGGCCGTCCGTTGTCGGTCGTCAGAGTTAAGAAGCGAACATCAACTACCGGAAAGCTATTTTCTGGCCTCGGCGCGGTTTGTTGAAAAGAAAAATTTATTGCAACTTCTGCAAGCCTATGCGCTCTATCGCGCCAAAGTTGCTGGCAAGCCGGAAGCGGAAATCTGGGACTTAGTATTGCTCGGCGACGGTCCATTGCTGGCCGCTATTGAAAAGCAAATTGTGACGTTGCATTTGAGCGAGCATGTGTTCTTGCGCGGCTTCAAGCAGTATCCTGAATTACCGGTCTATTATGGTTTAGCCAAAGTTTTCGTCCATGCCAGCACAACCGAGCAGTGGGGATTGGTGGTCAATGAAGCCATGGCATCGGGCTTGCCAGTATTGGTTTCCAATCGTTGCGGTTGCGCGATCGATTTAGTTCAAGAAGGCGTAACGGGCTATAGTTTTGATCCATTTAATGTTGATCAAATCGCGGGCTTAATGGCTCGCTGCTCGACTCAACCTGCGGCATTGGCAGCCATGGGACAAGCCGCGCAAAAATTGATTTCAAGTTGGGGCGTAGAGCGATTTGGTGAAGGGCTGGCGCAAGCGGTTGAAGTCGCGATGAGTCGTCCGGCACCCAAGACCACGGCACTAGATTCAATGCTGATAAAATTTCTTTTGCAACGTAATCATGTCGAGTGAAACATTGATAACTCGGCGAACCGTTCATATCACGACTTCACTTTCGCGGTGTGGCGGTGGAATTCCGCCTGTCATCTGGTCGCTCGCACAACATATGCAACGGCTCGGACGGGATAATTTAGTTTCTGGTTTGGTCGATGAAGGTTTTGAAAAAGATTGCCGCGACCAAGTTATTCCAGTGATCGCTGGAGTTGTTCGTGGCCCTCGCAGTTTAGGTTACTCATCGGTATTGCGCCGGACATTAGGGAGTCAAATTCGTTCGACAGATGTCCTGCATACTCACGGACTTTGGACTTATCCCGGTAAGCTGGCATTTCAGTTGGGACGGCAAAAAAAGTGTCCGCGTATCGTTTCTCCGCATGGAATGTTAGAGCCGTGGGCCCTCAATCGTTCCAGATGGAAAAAACGCGTTGCCAGTTGGTTGTTTGAAAATCAAAACCTGCAAACGGCTGATTGTTTGCACGCGCTGTGTGACCGGGAGGCGGAAAATATTCGGAGTTACGGTTTGCGGAATCCAATCGCGATCATCCCCAACGGAGTAGATTTGGAAGGAACGAATCCCGGCCGTGATAAAGAGAAGTTTTTAGGCGACCATCCGTATTTAGCAGGCAGACAATTACTGTTATTTCTTTCGCGAGTTCATCCTAAAAAAGGCTTGCCCGACTTGTTGCGCGCCTGGGAAAACATCAAGGCGCAGGACCAGAACTGGTCATTATTAATCGTTGGTCCCGATGAGTTGGATCACGAGTCACAATTGCGCGGCATGGCTGAAGAATTGGGAATAGCCCAGCATATTCATTTTTTAGGGTCGGCTTACGGGCAAAAAAAACTCGAAGTCTTATCCGCTGCAGATGCCTTTGTCCTGCCTTCGTTAAGCGAAGGATTTAGCGTGGCGGTTTTGGAAGCAGCCGCTGCCGGACTGCCGGTGTTACTAACCCAGGAATGTAATTTTCAAAAACTGTCTGACGCTGGGGCCGCGATTGAAGTTCCCGCCGGACTAAATGGGGTCACCGATGGCCTGACACGGTTGCTGCAGTTAAACGGTGATCAGCGTAGCTCAATGGGTGCCCGGGGCGTTGAATTAGTAAAGCAATCCTACGCGTGGCCGGCCATCGCGACCGAAATGATTCGCGTCTATGACTGGCTGGCAAAATCAGGGCCGCGGCCAGGTTGCATTCAGATGGGATAATTCAAAGTTTAAAAATTCCATGACTGATCTTTCAGCCTATTCATCCAAACACTTTGATCGCGGGGCGAGTCGACTTAAGGAAGTCACCTGGTTAATCACAAGTCTGCTACTATTTCAATTGTGTCCGCTTAGTTTCTCGGCTTTAAAGCGATCCGTTTTGCGCTTTTATGGCGCCAAAATCGGGCGCAATGTTACAATCAAGCCGCAGGTGAAAATTACGTTCCCTTGGAAGCTGGAGATTGGGGATCATGTTTGGTTAGGTGAAGAATGCTGGCTCTTCAATTTGGAAAAAATTATCATCGCATCAAATGTTTGCGTTTCACAACGAGCATTTCTTTGCACGGGCAGTCATAACTACAAGCTACCAACTTTTGATTTGATCACCAAGCCAATCACATTGGCAGAAGGTGCCTGGATTGGTGCCGGAGCGTGGGTCGGTCCGGGAGTTGATATTGGCCGTCAGGCCGTTTTAACAGCCGGTTCCGTTGCGGCTAATCATTTGGAACCCGATGGTATTTATCGCGGCAATCCTGCTATTCTGGTTCGGAGGCGGAGTAACTAAGTGGCAATTACTGGGGGCACATAACCGATTTAATTTTCTATTTACCGTGCGAATTACCTTTATCAATCAGACCTTTTATCCGGATGTTGTCTCGAGCGGACAACATCTTAAAGACTTGGCCGTGCGACTAGCAGAACGTGGACATGAAGTCACCGTGGTCGCAAGTCGGCGGGCCTATGACAATCCAAAAAAGCAATTTGCGAAACGTGAAACGTGGCGTGGCATCAACATCCATCGCGTGTTCAACACCGGTTTTGGCAAACGTTCCAAGTGGCGGCGCATTGCCGATTTTGCAACTTATATCCTGAGCTGTTGCTGGCGGCTATGTTGGTTGCCGAAGCCGGACTTGGTGGTGGCGATGACGTCGCCGCCGATCATTTCTTTTATCGGCGCACTCTTTGCGCGGCTGCGCGGCGCGCAATTTTGTTACTGGGTCATGGATCTAAATCCTGATGAAGCAATCGCAGCTGGTTGGCTGAATCCTGATTCATTCACAACCAAATGTCTGGAACGTTGTTCTAAGTTCAGCCTGGATTCGGCGGCGAAGATCGTGGTGCTGGATGAATTCATGCGCGATAAGATTTTGCAAAAGGGTATCCGCGCGGACAAGATTGAGGTGATTCCGCCGTGGTCCCATGATTCGGAGGTTAACTTTGATGCCGCTGGCCGCGCGCGTTTTCGCAAGGAACATGGGATGGAAGGTAAGTTTGTCGTTATGTATGCTGGCAACCATAGTCCTTGTCATCCTTTGGATACCATTCTGACCGCAGCTAAAGAACTGTTTTTACATCAGGATATCGTATTTTGTTTTGTCGGCGGCGGGAGTGAGTTTGTCCGGGTCAAAAAGTTTGCAGAGAAACATCAACTAGCGAATGTAGTCTGTCTGCCATATCAGCCGATTGACAAACTTGCCGGTTCTTTATCGTCGGCAGACTTGCATATGGTGGTGATGGGCGATCCCTTTGTTGGCATGGTTCATCCTTGTAAGATTTACAATATTCTTCTTATCGGCGCGCCGTTGCTTTATGTGGGGCCGAAACCTAGTCATATCTATAGCATCCTTAATCAAATGGGGGATGAATCTTGTTGGGCGGCGGCGCGACATGGTGAAGTGGAGGCAGTCAAACAGAGTATTTTGCGGCTAAAAGAAATTGATTTTCAGAAACTGCGGGATAATCCGTCGTCAGTCACGGAACAGTTTTCGATTGAGTATTTGTTGCCGCGTCTGGTGCTGGTATTAGAAAATCAGGGACAGGCATCGAAAACTGTAAGTAACAAGTCACTCAACGTTTAATCTAAAAAGGATACTTATGTTTGGTGATCTAAATAAATTTATCGCGGTCTTTATAACCGGGTTTGTGGTGACGTATCTACTGACGCCGGTGGCGCGTTCGCTTGCCCGGCGTTATGGTGTCGTGGACGTGCCCAACGCCCGCCGTCCGCACAAACAACCGACGGCGCGTGGCGGTGGCATTGCCGTCGTATTGGGCGTCCATGCGGCATGTTTAGTAGTGCTCTTTTTTCCGTGGTCGGGAGCAGCCTTGGCCGGAACTTTTAATCTGCATTGGTGGCAACACTTTGTGGCGGCCTCGGCGGTCTTATTGGTCGTCGGCCTAGTGGACGATATTCGCGGCATGAAACCAATCCTTAAGCTTGGTGGCCAGACTCTGGCGGCGGTGTTAATGATGACGGCGGGCACTACTTTCGGTCAGTTTTTTGGAATCGGTCTTCCGCCCTGGCTCGATGGTCTGTTGGTGGTGATCTGGCTACTAGCAGTGATCAATGCTTTCAATCTCATTGACGGTCTGGATGGACTCGCTTCAGGCTTGGCGTGTATTTCAGCCGTCGGATTATGCGGGATATTCCTGATTGAGCGTTTACCAGGTAGCGTGTTAGTGTTATTAGGGCTGATTGGTGCTTGTCTGGCCTTTTTGCGCTATAATCTGCATCCGGCGACGATTTTTCTCGGTGATACCGGCAGTATGTTTTTAGGTTTCATGTTGGGAACAATCTCTCTAGATACCCATAGTAAAAATACTTTTCTACTATCGTTGACGATTCCGTTGTTGGTCTTGGGCGTTCCGATCTATGACACCATGCTGGCGGTCTGGCGCCGTTCGGTGCGGCAAATGTGGATACCTCAACAGGCGGATGTCAAAGGCAAAAAATCGGGTATTATGCAGCCGGATCTTGACCATTTACATCATCGGCTTTTAAAAGGCGGATTGAGCACGCGCAAGGTGGCCACAGTTCTTTGCATGGGCAATGCCGGATTGGTGGCTTTCGGATTACTGGCGACGACTTTTGAAGATCACGCGGCGGGAATTTTCCTGATCGCCTTGCTGGCCGGAGCTTATATTTTAATGCGCCATTTGGCGATCATTGAGCTGCGGGATACCGGGGCCGCCTTGATGCGGGGACTTCGCCGGCCGACGCCGATTACTTTGAAAGCCTTGGGTTATCCCGCTTGGGATATGTTGGCCATGGCGGGGGCGATCGCGATTGCTAAATGGTTGGCGGATGATTATACGCCGTCTTTCTGGTATGATTGGTTTCTTAGCCTGCCAGTCTGGCTGACCCCGACGTTTGCTCTGTTAGCTGTGTCGAACACTTATGTCACGATCTGGAGCCGGGCGCGGACTCGAGATGTGCTTATCTTAGTTCTTACTTTGCTGGCTGGATTGCTGCTTAGCCTGGGTCTGGCGTTGCTGATCAATCCTTATGATCAGATTCAAAAATGGTTGCTCTATACCTTG
This sequence comes from Methylacidimicrobium fagopyrum, assembly GCA_026225255.1. GTDB lineage: Bacteria > Verrucomicrobiota > Verrucomicrobiia > Limisphaerales > UBA11358 > UBA11358. Next base: position 191,643 of record JAMFSJ010000033.1, read on the forward strand.
GTGATATTCGGGTTTGGTCATCCAGCCATCGTTGGCTTGCGCATTGCCTATCGGGTGGCGGAGGAACTGATGAGTTGGTCGCGCTCTAAAGAAAAGATCAAGCCCGATAGCAAGCGGGTTGTTCTGTATGGCGCGGGTGCCAAGTGTTGTCTGCTATTGCGGCAACTTGGTTTTACGGGGGCAGAAATCATTAATGGCCGGGTCATCGTTGGATTAGTTGATGACGATGTGTCGTTACATTCGTGTTGGGTATATGGTAATCTGGTATTAGGTGGTGGCAAAGATTTGCCCTACCTGATTTCCAAGCATCGGCTCACCGGCATCGTGATGACGGCGCAACTCTCGGCCGACTCGCGAGCGGCGGTGCGCACATTGGCCCTCGAGCATGGCCTTGAACTAAGCGAATGGGTCAGTGGTGAACGGATGGTTGATCCGAAATTAGCAAGTCCCGAGCTCGCGCCTGGCTTGAGTTGATTGATTTTTTAATTTAACAGTATTATACAATGAAAAAACTATTCCTGATTGTCCTGGGTTGCACGGTGGCTTTGCTGGTGGGCTATGCTGGTTACTTAAGCTATTCCAAGGCGAAAGAAACGCGCCTGATGGGCATGGCCCGGGGGTTCGCGGCGCAGTCCGATACGCGGAATACCGTTCTGAGTTTGTCAAAAGTGCTCCGTATAGATCCGCATAATGTCGAGGCCGTCCGGTTGATGGGAGATATGGCCGAGGCCAACCATCAAGGCGATGTCTTAGCGTGGCGGAAACGGGCCGTGCAGCTCGCGCCGCATTCGCAGACGGATCTTATCGCGTTGGCCTCGGCCGCTTTGACGGTTCATGATTTTGCTCTCGCGACCAACGCTTTGGGGCAAGTGACCCCGGCCTATCAAAATACCGCGCTCTATCAAAACGCGGCCGGTGCGCTGGCGATTGCGGAACGTGACCCGATCATGGCTGAAAAGTATTTCCGTCAGGCATCCAGTCTCGATCCGGAGAATATGGTGCCGCAGTTGAACTATGCGGTCCTACGCCTGCACAGCACTAACCTGGTGTCGGTGGCCGAAGCACGGGTCGCCCTGACAAAGATCGCGGATGGCACCAACCAAGCCTTTCGTAGTCAGGCTTTGCGTGAGTTGACGGGCGATGCCTTCATTCATGGCCAACTCAATGCCGCGCAGCGGCTCGCTCAACGTTTGCTGGCGGAAACCAACTCTGTGTTCGCTGACCGGATTCTTCAGCTGCAAATTTTGCAACGGATTGGCGGAGCGGATTTCGCGTCGGCCTTGAAAGCTTCGCAAGCCGCGGCCGCGAACGTTCCGGGACAGATTTTTACGCTGGCCCATTGGGAAATTAAAAACGTTTCTCCCGCCGAGACGTTGGATTGGTTAAAAAATTTCCCGCCCGCCCAACAAACGAATCAGCCCGTCGCCATGTTAGCCGCCGAATGTCGGGTCTTGACCGGTGACTGGGCGGGATTGGATAAAACGCTCAAACATCAATATTGGGGTAAACTGGATTTTATCCGGCACGCCTTTGCCGCGCGCGCCGCCAGTGGATTGCAGTTATCCGATGGTAAAGACGCCGAATGGGGCAAGACGTTGGAAACGGCCGGCACCGGAATGGATAATTTAACGGCCCTCTTCAGCTTGGCCCGCCAATGGAACTGGCCGAATCAGGAAGAACAATTATTGTGGATTATCGTCCGCCATTATCCGAATGAAAAATGGGCCGCGCAGGCACTGGCTGAATCGCTGATGAGCGGCGGAAACACCCAATCCTTGATGCAGTTATGCAGCCTTCAGTTAAGCCACAATCCCACCAACATCCAAACGATGAACAATCTGGCCATGACCGCGCTGTTGCTTAATGCCCAGGAAAAAAATCCCTATCACTTGGCTCAAGAAGTTTATCAGGCTCAACCCACTAATATTTCCTGCGCCTCCACTTATGCTTTCGCCCTCTACCTGCAACATAAGAGCCCGGCGGCTTTAAAGGTTTTCGAGCAATTTAATCGGCAACAGCTGGAAGATCCCTCCATCGCGGGTTACTACGGAATCGTCTTGCAAGCCACCGGACATGCGGCTCAGGCCCCGAAATATTTGAAAATCGCTTCCCAATCGCACCTTTTGCCGGAAGAAAAAAAGTTGTTTGCTGGATTTAGGTGAATTCAAGTTGTGAACCAACGACCCTCATTTAGTTATCCGTTTATAGTTAGATAGCTTTACCCGTTTAGCTAACCGAACCATCAAAGAAAACCAAGAGAATTAAAACTCTTGGTTTTTTTATGCCGACGTCACGCCATGGGCGGTCGCGGAATATGTGCCCGGCCATCAGCAGATGTTGAACCTGACGCTTACGTTTAAAATTTCCCAGTTGTTTTTGACAACTCACCTTTGCTTTTTGCGCGGCATGGCGTAGTGTGAATTTTTGTTTTGAAGCCAAATTCACAACTATGAGCAAGGAATTCATCCGTATCGGCGGCGCACGCGAGCATAATCTCAAGAACCTCACGCTCTCGATTCCGCGCGACAAGCTGGTCGTCGTGACCGGCTTGAGCGGCAGCGGCAAATCGTCGCTCGCGTTCGACACGATTTATGCGGAAGGCCAGCGCAAATACGTTGAATCGCTTTCGGCTTACGCGCGGCAATTTCTGGATCAGTTGCAGAAGCCGGACGTGGATTACATCGAAGGTCTTTCGCCGGCGATCGCGATCGAGCAGCGCAGTTCCGGCAGCAACGCACGTTCGATCATCGCCACGACGACGGAGATTTACGATCACCTCCGCCTGCTTTACGCGCACATCGGCCAAGCGCATTGCCCGGAAACCGGCGTGCCGATCTCCACGCAAAGCACGAGCGACATCGTGGATAAAATTCTCGCGTTGCCGCCGAAAACCAAAGTGATGTTGCTCGCGCCCGTCGTGCGCCGGCAAAAGGGCGAGTTCCGCGACGTGTTCGAGCGGCTCGCGCGCGAAGGTTATGTCCGCGTGCGCGTGGATGGCGAGATGCAAGAGCTGGGTGAAAACATCGCGCATCAAGCTCGATAAAAAGAAATTTCACAACATTGAAGCCGTCGTCGATCGTTTAGTGATGGACGAAAAAATCCGCGTGCGCTTGGGCGATTCGGTGCAGACGGCGTTGACTCTAGGCGAAGGTGTCATCTTCACCTTGCATCAATTACCGGAGGAGGCCAAAGCTCAAAGTCCCAAGTCTAAAGTCACGGAAGCGACCGCTGGTTTGCCGGCGGGCGATTGGATTGAGACGTTGCATTCAAATAAAATGTGTTCGCCCGCGACCGGCAAAAGTTACGATCCGCCGACGCCGAAACATTTTTCATTCAACGCGCCCGCCGGCGCATGTCCGACGTGTCATGGCCTCGGCCAGAAAATGATTTTCGATGAATCGTTCGTCGCGCCCAATCCGGATGAGCCGCTCGAAAGTGCGATCCAGCCGTGGCGTCGCGCGGGCAAGCGGATGAATATTTATTACAAGGCGCTGCTGCGCAGTGTCGCGGCCCATTACGAAGTGAGTCTCGAGACGCCGTGGAAAAGTTTACCGGAAGAATTTAAAAACGTTCTGCTCAACGGCTCCGGCGAGGAGAATGTAGAATTTCGTTTTTCGCGCGCGGGCAAGGTCAGCAGCATCGAACGTCCGTTTGAAGGCGTGTTGCCGAATCTCGAACGGCTCGCAGTGGACAGTGAAAGCGAATTTATCCGCAATCGGCTCAAGCAATATATGAGTCCGCAACTCTGTGACGTCTGCGGCGGCAAACGGTTGAAACCGGAAATTCTCGCGGTGACGCTGGGCGGCGAAGAGTTTGTTTCCAAACTCAAAACTAAAAATTCAAAACTAAAAACTCTGAAGATCCCCGGACTGTCCATCATGGACGTTTGCGGTTTATCGGTGGAAAAGGCGGATGATTTTTTTGCGACGCTCAAGCTCACGGAATTTCAGCAAAAAATCGCCGTTGAAGTTGTGAAGGAAATTCGCGCGCGCCTCGGCTTCTTAAAAAACGTCGGCCTCGGCTATCTCACGTTGGATCGCGAAAGCGGCACTTTGTCCGGCGGCGAGGCGCAGCGTATTCGCCTCGCGACACAGATCGGCGCGGCGCTCGTGGGGGTGCTTTATGTGCTGGACGAACCGAGCATCGGTTTGCATCAGCGCGATAATGATCGCTTGCTCGCGACGCTGAAAGGCTTGCGCGATTTGGGCAACACAGTGCTCGTGGTCGAACATGACGCGGACACAATTCGCGCGGCGGATTATATTTTGGATCTCGGACCGGGCGCCGGCGTTCACGGCGGCGAACTCGTGGCCGCGGGCACGTTGCCGGATATTCTGGCGAACAAAAAATCGCTCACCGGCCAATATCTGACGGGTGAATTGAACATCGCCGTTCCCAAAAAACGCAACGTGCCGACCGAAGAACGTGGTTGGTTGGAAATTCTCGGCGCGCAGGAAAATAATTTGCAGAACATTGACGTGCGGATTCCGCTCGGCACGTTCACCTGCGTCACGGGCGTGAGCGGCTCGGGCAAATCTACGTTTGTGGATGACATTTTACGGCGCGCGTTGTTCCGCAAATTTTACGGCTCGAAGGAACATCCCGGCGAACATCGCGTGCTCAAAGGTTTTGAGAATCTGGATAAAGTCATTGTGATTGATCAATCACCGATCGGTCGCACGCCGCGTTCTAATCCGGCGACTTACACGGGCATGTTCAATCACATCCGCGATCTGTTCGCGAAATTGCCGGCGGCGAAAGTGCGCGGCTACGAACCGGGACGATTTAGTTTCAACGTCAAAGGCGGGCGCTGCGAAAAATGCGAAGGGGATGGGGTGTTGAAGATTGAGATGAATTTTCTGCCCGCAGTGTATGTGACGTGTGAGGCGTGCAACGGCAAGCGTTACAATCGCGAGACGTTGGAGATCGCTTACAAAGGCGAAAATATCGCGGACGTTTTGGATATGACGGTGGAAGAAGCGGTGACGTTTTTTCGCGCCGTGCCAAAAATTTTCGATCCGCTGCTGACGCTTGCAGAAGTCGGCCTCGGTTACATTCGTCTCGGTCAGCAAGCGACGACATTGAGCGGTGGCGAAGCGCAACGCGTGAAACTGGCGACGGAATTAAGCCGCAAAGCGACGGGCAAAACGCTCTACATTTTGGACGAGCCAACCACGGGTTTACATTTTCACGACGTGGCGAAATTGTTGGAAGTGTTGTTTCGTTTGCGTAATGCCGGCAATACGCTGGTGATCATCGAACACAATCTGGACGTGATCAAAACGGCCGATTGGATCATTGACCTCGGCCCGGAAGGCGGTTCCGGTGGCGGCAAAATCATCGCGGAAGGTCCGCCGGAAAAAATCATCCAGAGCACGGTGAGCCATACGGGAAGATATTTGAAGAGTGTGTTGAGTTGAGCGATCGTGGATGTGAAAAGTTTTGACAAGTTGTTCTGCCCGAGCAGAATCGGACTTATGAAAATTCCCTCAATCCTCCTGATCATCGCCACCCTAACTTTTTCCATTTCCACCCACGCGGCCACGCCGACGGATGACTCCGTCAATCAACTGCTGACGTTGAGCAAGGTTGGCAAGCTCATGGATTCAGTTTGGTCCCAAATGGATGGCATGATGAAAGCCAGCATGAAGCAGGTCACGAAAGGTCAACCGTTGAGTGCCGATGAACAGGCGGTCATGGATAAGCAACAGGCCAAAATGATGGCGATCATGAAGGATGAATTGAGCTGGGATAAGTTGAAAGTGGGCTTCATTCAGGTTTATCGCGACACGTTTTCACAGGAAGAAGTGGATGGCTTGATTGCATTTTATAAATCGCCGGTCGGCCAATCGTTCATTGATAAGCAGCCGATGTTGATGAAGAACACGATGGGATTCATGCAGGAACGCATGGGGCCAATGATGGAAAAAATTCAACAGATGACCAAGGAAACAGCAACGGAATTGAAGGCTGTTAAAGCAAAAGAAGCGTCCGACGCGGCCGCGAAATAATTTTGGCCCGCCGCTAAAAACGGTGGGAAAGGTTCACACCGAGGACACGGAGATCACAGAGCAAGTCTTTCATTTTCTCTGTGTCCTCCGTGGTCTCGGTATGAAACATGTGAGCGGGCCGCTGCGGTTGTTACATTTCCCGCTTTTGTCCCTGCGCCGATTCCTTTAGTTTGGCGCATGGCTTTTTTATGGCGATGCCTTCTGCTGGCGTTCGCGTTCATCATTGGCGGCGGACAACTTCTGGCGGCGAGCTCGCGTGAGGAACATGCTTACGCGGCGGCAGCGGCGGCGTTTCATGACGAGATGTGGAATCGCGCGGAAACAGCATTCGCCGCGTTCGTTGATAAATATCCCGACTCCGCCAGCGTGCCGAACGCAATTTTATTGCAAGCGCAAGCCGCTTTCAAACAGGGCGATTTCACCAACGCGATGAATTTGCTCAACGCGCATCAAGCGCAGGCGAAAACGTTGGCTGACCAATATGTCAACTGGATCGGTGAGGTGCAATTTGCCGAGCACAATTTTCTCGCGGCGGCGGAAACTTTCACCGCGCTGGCAAATAATTTTACCAATTCCACTTTGCGTTTATCCGCGACGGTGAACGCGGCGGCGGCCCGCGCGCAACTCGAGCAATGGCCGCTGGTCGAAGAATTATTGGAAGCGCCGGACGGTGTTTTTCAAAAAACCTTGTTGCTCGACAAAAGCAGTGAAGGGATTTTGCACGGACAATTATTGCGGGCGCAGGCGGAGTTTGCGCGGAAAAATTTCAACGCGGCGGTGGCGATTTTATCGTCGAAAAAATTAGATGCGTTGCCGTCGGAATTAAGTTGGCCGTGGGCATATTTACTATGCCAGAGCCAGCAAGCGACGCGTGATTTGGCGGGCGCGTTGACTACCACGACCAATCTGTATCAACTGGCGACGTTCACGCGCAACAATGTGCAGGCGGCGGCCAGCGTGTCGGTGCGCGCGGATTTGCTGCGGCAGATGCAATTGACCAACGACGCGATTGCGGTGTATCGGGAAAATTTGACAACGAACGCGCCGGTGGAAAATCAGCAGCAGGCGATTTTGAAAATCGCCGCGTTATCCGCCGCGCAAGCTCAAATCACCAATGCGATCGCTTTATTGGACGCCTTTCAAATCAACTTTCCGGATTCGCCGGCGACTTCCGTGGCGTTGCTTTCAGTGGGCGAATTGCACCTGAAAAATTTCAGCGCGCAACCGGCGGCAACGAATGAATTGCCGTTGGCAAAAGCGTGTTTTAATCAGTTTCTCGCGACGGACACGAACAGTCCCTATCTTGGCCAGGCGTATCTGAATCGCGGCTGGTGCAATTGGTTCGATAAAAATTACGCGGATAGCGCGGCTGATTTCAAACTGGCGGTGGCTTATTTACCGCGTTCGGTGGATGCGGCGGTGGCTCATTTCAAATTGGGTGATGCGTTGTTTGCGTTGAATGATTTTACGAACGCGCTGGACAATTATCGCGTGGTGGTGGATGGGTTCACGGATTTTGCCGTCGTCACCAATACGTTGGATGAACGCGCGCTTTACCAAAGTTTGCGCGCCGGTCTCGCGTTGAATGATTATTCCGATGCGGCCAATGCGGTGCGGCGGATTTTGAAAAATTATCCCGAAGGCGATTTGTCGGACAACGCGATCTTATTGCTGGGCGAATATGTTTCGGATGCCGGCCGTGCCCCGGCGGCGCGCGAATTATTCGCGCAATTTGCGCAGCAATATCCGAACTCGGATCTGCTGCCACAAACCAAACTGGCGGTGGCGCGTAGTTTTGGACAGGAAGGAAATTGGCCGGCGGCGATCACGAATTACGAAAACTGGCTGAAGAAGTTTCCGACAAACGCGCTGCTGCCGCAGGCGTTTTTTGCCACGGCCCTCGCGAATTACCAGGCGGGCAACGAAACGAACGCCTTGACGCAGTTCGATCAATTTATCACGAAATATCCGACGAACGAACTCGCGCCACAGGCTCAGTGGTGGACGGCAGAATATTTTTTCCGCACTGGCGATTTTGGTGGCGCAGAGACGAACTACGAAAACGTCTGGCAAAATCCGGCTTGGAAAAATTCGCAGTTATATTATCCGTCGCAATTAATGGCGGGACGCGCGGCGATGGGGCGGAATGGTTATTCCGACGCGGCCGGTTATTTTATCAATCTGATTAAAGACCCTGATTGTCCGGCTGACTTGGGTGTGCAGGCGCGGTTCGCTTGCGCCGCCGCCTTGGCGCAAACACCTTCGCCCGATACGAATAATCCGCTGGGAAATTTTTCCACGGCGATCACTTACTTGACCCAGATTGTGTCAATGAATCCAACGAATGACGCGGCGGCGCGCGCGTGGGGCGAGATCGGGAATTGTCAGGTTCAATTAAATAATTTTGACGCGGCGACGAACGCTTACGCTCAGGTCATCAATTCGCCGGCGGCAGATATTTCTGCGCGTAGCGAAGCGCAAATCGGCTGTGGTATCGCGCTGGAAAAAATGGCGCAATCGTCCGGGGCCGACCAAACGAATTTATTTCAACTGGCTTTGAATCAATATCTCAACGTCTTCGACACAGGTGTCGGCCAAGGTTTGCGTGACGGCGAAGCGTCCGATCCGTGGTGGGTGAAGAAGGCTGGTTTGCAAGTGCTGAACTTGTTCGGCACGTTGAATGAACGATCGTTGTCTTTGCCGGATTTGAATGTGAAGACGATTTCGAGAGTATGCAGCCGTTTAGAAATCTTATTGCCGCAGGTCACTGATTTGATCGAGAAAGCTCGACTCGCCGCCCTGACGCGAGTGCCGACGGCGAAGAATTAAAATTGGGTGGGGACGGGGCGTTGCGCCAAGCGGGAATGCCGTTTGACACGGGTGGGTTGCGCGTCTAGCTTGAGTTACTTATGGAAACTGTGGTTGAAAAAACGGTCATTACGCTCACGCCGAATGCGGTGGATGAAGTGCGGTCACTGCTCGCGTTGCCGGAAAATGCGGGCAAGCACATGCGTTATTACGTGGAGCAGGGCGGATGTTCCGGCATGCAATACGGCATGGTGTTCGACGAAAAACGTGCTGGCGATCTGGTTTCCGAACAAGCGGGTGTGAATGTTTTAGTGGATGCGATCAGCGTCGATTTTTTGCGCGGCATGGTGGTAGATTTCAGTGACGCGCTGTCCGGTGGCGGTTTCAAGATTTCGAATCCGAACGCGAAACAAAGCTGCGGCTGCGGTAAATCCTTTGAGGCTTGAGCGAGGGGTAAAGGGCGATCAAGCCGAAACCGGGCCGTCCCGTGCGATGCGGGACGGCCTTTTTTATTTCGCTGGCACCAGTCCTGCCGCTTTTGTAACCGGTTCGTTTCATTCGCGCCGCTTTTTGCTTTGCGTCGGAATTTCTTTTCCGGTTCACTTCTGGCGTGATTGGTAATTTGCTCATGCCGGAATTGGCGGAGATGATCCGCCGCCGCGATTTCAACGGGCTGCGCGAACTTCTCTGCAGCTTTCCCGCACCGGATCTCGCCGAGATTTTCGTGGATTTGAACCCGGGCGACGAAGCCGTGCTGCTGCGTTTGCTACCGCGCGAACTCGCCGCCGAAGTGTTCGAATATCTGCCGCTGGAAGATCAGGAAAAAACGTTGCAGGCACTCGGTAGCGAACATGTTGCGCAAATTCTCAACGACATTTCGCCTGATGACCGCACGGCGTTGTTGCAGGAATTGCCCGCGGCCGCCACGCAGAAATTATTGAATCTCCTGTCGCCCGAGGAACGCAAGATTGCCACCGAACTGCTCGGCTATCCCAAAAATTCCATCGGCCGGCGCATGACGCCGCGCTACGTCGCCATCCAGCAAAATTGGACGGTCGGCGAAGTCTTCGCGGAACTGCGCAAACAGGAACACAAGCGCGACGCGATGAACCAGCTTTACGTCGTGGATAGCAAAGGCCGGCTCGTGGATTTCGTTCGTCTGCGTGATCTCGCAGTCGTTTCGCCGGTTACCTCCGTATTGGAAGTGTTGGAGAATCAGAAGATTTTTCTCCGCGCCACCGACGATCAGGAAACTGCCGTCGCGTCCTTTAAGAAATATGACGTGACGATGCTTCCCGTCGTGGACTCCAACGAAGTCCTCGTCGGCGTCATCACGGTGGACGATGTCTTGGACGTCGCGGAAAAAGAAGCGACCGAGGACATCCAAAAACTCGGCGGTGTCGAAGCGTTGGACGCGCCGTATCTCAAGACCGGCATTTTTGAGATGGTGAAAAAACGCGCGCCCTGGCTCGCGGTTTTGTTTCTCGGCGAAATGTTCACGTCCGTGGCGATGCAGAACTATGGCGACGAAATTGAACGCGTCGTCGTGCTGGCGTTTTTCGTGCCGCTGATTTTGTCGAGCGGCGGCAATTCCGGTTCGCAGGCGACGTCGCTGATCATCCGCGCGATGGCGGTGCGTGACGTAGTTTTGGCCGATTGGTTTCGCGTCTTCCGCCGCGAACTGGCGAGCGGGTTTCTGCTCGGCATCATTCTCGCCTGCGTCGGCATGGCGCGGGTTTTTCTCTGGCAATTTCTGCACTTCGCCGGCCCGCATGGATACGGTCCGCATTATCCGCTGCTGGCGTTGACGATCGGCATCAGTCTGGTGTGCGTAGTGTTGTGGGGCAGTCTGGCGGGCGCGATGCTGCCAATGTTTCTACGCTTCATTCGGCTCGATCCGGCAGTTTGTTCGGCGCCGTTTGTCGCGACGTTGGTGGACGTGACGGGCATCGTGATTTTTTTCAACGTGGCGATTTTTGCCTTGAGTGGCACGTTGCTCGCCGCGCCACCGAAAGGCATTGAACCGCTGGAATACAAAGACACGCCGACCGTTTTCCAACGCCTGATCAATCTGGATCCCGACTGGCAGGTCGAAACCATCCAATTGAATTCCAGTAATAATACCGTGCGCATCGCCATCGTGGAATCGGATGATTTTGTGAAGGACGTGAAATCAACGGAAAGTAAAGGGCCGTTTGAGATTTATGATCATGCGCCGGTCAAGGTTTGGTCGTATCCGGATTTACTCGGTTATCACACCGAAATCGAATGTCGCGTGCCGATGGTGCGTAGTAAAAACGGCCCAACATTGCCCGAGCCGAGCCCGGAAAAATTGCCGTGGACCGACAAGGGAACATTAATCCAATAGGCTGAAAAGCGGGAAACGGGAACTTGCGCTGGTAGGGCGCGTCACTCCGTGTGCGCGGGTGGATTGCAACTGAATGGTGCCGAGGAGAAAAAATGCGTCCAATGGCACTATCCGGGTCATGGAGTGCGGTGGCAGAGCGAAGCGGCGACACCGCTTTCGGACGTGCCGAGACCAACCAAATAAGAAATCGTTTTGGCGCGCGAAAGCGGCGTGGCGCTACGCTTCCCGCCGCACTCCATGACGTTTTCAGATGGTTGTGAGTCGTGGAAAGTTTTATGCGTCCAGATTTGCTATGCCCGGTTGCGCAAGTTCTCGCTTTCCAGTTTTCTGCTTTTCAGATTTTTCCTTCCGCTTGACCCCTTCCGCAGTTTGCCCTAGTTTTCCAACTGTTCGGGGAGCCAAATCACCAATGGGTGACGCTGAGAGTTTGGTGCGTGAGCGCCGATGACCCGTGAACTTGAACCGGATAATGCCGGCGCAGGGAAAAATCTCCTCCGCCATTCTGGGAACAAAACGGGAGTGCCTCTCAACTCTCAACTAGGAACTATCAACTAATTTATGATCGCGACCAAAGAATCATTCGAACCGCACAGCAGTGAACAATTGCCCGCCAGCAAAAAAGTGTTCGTGCCCGGCACGCTGCATCCCGACATTCGTGTGCCCATGCGCGAGATTGAAGTCACGCCGACCAAATCTTACACCGGCACGATCACGCCGAACGATCCCGTGCGCGTCTATGATTGCAGCGGCCCGTGGGGCGATCCGAGTTTCACCGGCAAATCCGACGAAGGTCTGCCCGCGCTGCGCCGCGAATGGATTTTGAAACGCGGCGATGTCGCGGAATATTCTGGTCGCGAAGTGAAGCCGCAGGACAACGGTTATCTTTCCGGCAAACACGCTGAATACGCCAGCAAGGCGGAAAAAAATCGCCTCGTGGAATTTCCCGGTCTGCTTGGCCAACGTCGCCAGCCGCTCCGCGCGAGCAAAGGCCAGCCGGTCACGCAACTCTGGTATGCCAAGCAAGGCATCATCACGCCGGAGATGGAATACATCGCCATCCGCGAAAACATGGGCCGCGCCAAGATGGCCGACTTGGCGAAAGATATCGTCCGTAATGATCTGAACAAACAGCACGCCGGTTCCAGCCAGCTCCCGGGCAGTGAATATTCACCGTCCATTTTCAGAAAATTTCCGCAACGCATCCCGACTGAGATCACGCCGGAATTCGTCCGCAGCGAAGTGGCCGCCGGTCGCGCGATCATTCCGTCGAACATCAATCACCCGGAACTTGAACCGATGATCATCGGCCGTAATTTCCTCGTGAAGATCAATGCGAACATCGGCAACTCCGCCGTCGCGTCGAGCATCGAGGAAGAAGTCGAGAAGATGCGTTGGGCGACCAAATGGGGCGCGGACACCGTCATGGATTTGTCCACGGGCAAAAATATTCACGCCACGCGCGAATGGATTTTGCGTAATTCGCCCGTGCCCATCGGCACCGTGCCGATTTATCAAGCGCTCGAAAAAGTCGGCGGCAAGGCCGAGGATTTGACTTGGGAAATCTACCGCGACACGCTCATCGAACAGGCGGAGCAGGGCGTCGATTACTTCACCGTCCATGCCGGCGTGCTGTTGCGCTTCATCCCGATGACCGCGAACCGTATGACCGGCATCGTCAGCCGCGGCGGCAGTATCATGGCCAAATGGTGTCTCGCGCATCACAAGGAAAGTTTTCTCTACACGCATTGGGACGACATCTGCGACATCATGGCCGCCTACGATGTTTCGTTCAGCATCGGCGACGGACTGCGTCCCGGTTCGATCGCCGACGCCAACGACCAAGCGCAATTTGGCGAACTCGAAGTGCAGGGCGAACTCACCAAACGCGCGTGGGCCAAGGGCGTGCAAGTGATGAACGAAGGCCCCGGCCATGTGCCCTTGCACATGATCGAGGAGAACATGGCCAAGCAACTCGAATGGTGCCACGAAGCGCCGTTCTACACGCTCGGGCCGCTCACGACTGATATCGCGCCCGGCTACGATCACATCACCAGCGGCATCGGCGCGGCGATGATCGGCTGGTATGGTTGCGCGATGCTCTGCTACGTCACGCCCAAGGAACATCTCGGTTTGCCGAACAAGAAAGACGTGAAAGACGGTGCCATCGCCTACAAGATCGCCGCGCACGCCGCCGACCTCGCGAAAGGTCATCCCGGCGCGCAATATCGCGACAACGCCCTGAGCAAGGCGCGCTTCGAATTCCGTTGGGAAGATCAATTCAACCTCTCGCTCGACCCCATCACTGCGCGCGAATTCCACGACGAAACGCTCCCGCAAGAAGGCGCCAAGACCGCGCATTTCTGCTCCATGTGCGGCCCGCATTTTTGCTCGATGAAGATCACCGAAGACGTTCGCAAATACGCCGCCGAACAAGGCATCGCCGCCGAGGAAGCCCTGAAGCAAGGCATGGAAGCGAAGTCGAAGGAGTTCGTGGATAAAGGCGCGGAGGTTTACGCGAAGGCGTGAATAGGCAATGACAGAGGCTGAAATAACTGAGAGGTTTCGCGCTCGGGCAAACCCGCCTCCGGTTTTATTTCGTTACCGCCAGCCTACACAGTGGACACTTGATGAAATTTCAAAGCATCAAATATACGCCGCTAAGCCAAGTGAACTGAATGATCCATTTGAATATACCGCACCTGTCTTTTGGAATGTGGATTTAATGAGGCGGAAATTCATTGAGGAATTTGCTCCCGAGCGAGGCATATTGCCAGAAGATGCAGCAAAAGAGTTTGATTTGTGGCATGAGTTAGGAAAGATAAAACTGCTTCAAGGAATCAGGCATTTGAGAGATTTTTCTGGTGTCATTTGCCTATCCGCTATACCTGATTCAATTCGGATGTGGTCTTACTACGCGCACGCGCACGAGGGAATTTGTATCGGATTCGACACAAAATTGCGCCCTTTCAATATGGCCTTGGAAGTCAAATACCAGAATCCGGATTCCCCCTTTGATATTATTGCCGCCACTAAAAACGATCCGACTGAAATTGCTGGCCACATTAGTCTTCGAAAAGCTGAAGAATGGAAATTTGAAGGAGAATACCGCATACCTATTTCAATTGGAGACAATCCTCGCTTAATACCATTTCAGCAGTCAGCCATCACAAATATTCGATTTGGTGCACGGATTAAAAATGCGTTCAAAGAAAAATTACTGACGGCGATTTCTCATCTCCCTCATCGTCCAAAACTCATTCAAATGGGTTGTGATTTCGACCGATTTGTTCTCACGGAAACCGTCATTTGATTTCTTCGCGTCGTTTCAGAATCCCAACGGGATTCCATCATTCAGCCCAGGGTTGACCCGCCACGCGGGGCTACCCTGGGGCATTCACCAAAATAATTTCCAACCCCAACGGGGTTGCATCACCTGCGCCCGTCAACCAATGCGAACGATTCAACCCTTTCAGGGTTGATGGCATTTTCGATTCTTTACCCAGCGTAGGTGATTGTATCGCCAACGCTGGGCTGAATGATTTAATCCCTTTGGGATATATGCGGGATGCGTTTCACGCTGCGATCGATTATCGCCATTTTTATACGTTTGGCGTTGCCTCGTCAGATTTTGATTTGCGACTCGCTATGAGACAATTGTAGTTACGTGTGCTTCCGAGAATCCCAACGGGATTCTATCACTCAGCCCAGGGTTGACCCGCCACGCGGGACTACCCTGGGGCATCCGCCAAAATAATTTCCCACCCCAACGGGGTTGTATCACCCGCATCTGCCAGCCAATACAAACGATTCAACCCTTTCAGGGTTAATGATATTTTTGATTATTTACCCAGCGTAGCCAATTGCATTGGCAACGCTGGGCTGAATGATTTAATCCCTTTGGGATAAACTATTAATGATGTTCGCGGCGCGGGTTGTATTAATCCCACATATAACGTTCGTCGAACTCGATTTCGTAACGGCGCAATAATTGCCGGAATTCATCTTGAAACGACATCTTCCGATGATGCTCCTCCTGTCCGGCGATATAATCGCGCACGGTTTCAATCTGCGAATATCCGATGGAGAAAATGCCATAACCACTTTGCCACGCAAAATCTCCCAAATCAGGCGTTTTGGTTTTCAGCCACAACGATGAACTGCGTTTTACTTCCTTGACCATGGTCGCGGCCTCGCATGTCCGTGACAACGCGCAGAGCAGATGCACATGATCCTCCACGCCACCGATAATGACGGGCTGGCATTCGAGATTGGTCAGGATGCCACCCAGGTAACGATGCAATTCGTCGCGCAATGATTTATCGCGGAGAAAAGGTCGTCGATCTTTGGTGGAGAAAACTGTGTGAACGAGAATTTTGGCGAGGGATTGCGGCACGAACGGAATGATGCAAGATAAGGCGGTTGGATTCAACCCTTTCAGGGGTGGTGAAATTTATTGATTGTCTACCCAGCGTAGCCGTTCCTCGCCTGTCTGGCTCGAACCGTCAACGCTGGGCTGAGTGATTGAATCCCGTTGGGATTCGTTTTACGATGGCGGTCATCCATATTATGAGTAAGAGTGCTAACAATAAAAAAGAGCTGCCTCCCAAACAACGCGAAGAACTACTCGCGGTGTTAAAAACCCGTTTCGAGAAAAACCTGAGCCGCCATAAAGGTCTGGAGTGGGCCAAGGTGCAAGCCAAGCTAGAAGCAAATGCGGAAAAGCTATGGTCGCTCGCGGAAATGGAACGAACCGGCGGAGAACCGGATGTGGTTGGTCTCGATAAAAAAACGGGCGAATATATTTTCTTCGATTGTTCCGCGCAAAGTCCCAAAGGTCGTGTCAGTTTTTGCTATGACCGCGAAGCACTGGATTCCCGGAAAGAACATAAACCGAAAAACAGTGTCGTGGATCTGACGGCGGAAATGGGTGTGGAGATTTTGACAGAGGAAGAATATTTCATGCTGCAGAAATTGGGCGAGTTCGATACAAAATCATCGAGCTGGTTGAAAACGCCAGCGGAGATTCGCGAACTCGGTGGCGCGATTTATGGTGATCGCCGCTATAACCGTGTTTTCATCGGTCACAACGGCGCGGAATCTTATTATAGCGGTCGGGGTTTTCGTGGTTCTCTCAAAGTCTAAAGACACGGATTGCGCTCATTTACTCGAATTCAATTCGCGAAAATTCGTGAAGTTTGTGTCCCCCATTTTATTTTATGAATCTTATTCAAATCCGTCCTTTTTTCGCCACGAACCTCTTTGCGCCCCAGCCAGCCAATTCATCGCTGCGACTTGGGCGCGGAACTGTCTTAGCTTTGCGGCGAACGCTTCTGGCTTTGGCGCTGGGCGCACTGGCACTGCTTGCCCGGGTGAGTCAGGCGGCCACCAATGACACCGGCTTTGCCCTCAAGGATGGCGATACGATGGTATTCCTCGGCGATAGCATCACGGCGGCGCGCGGCTACACCAAGATCGTGGAGTTGTATACGTTAATGCGGCATCCCGAAGCGCGGGTGAAATTCTGGAATGCCGGTCAGGGCGGCGATACGGCATCCGGCGCGGTGTCGCGGTTGAAGCGCGATGTGTTTGCGCATGGCGCGACGGTGGTGACGGTGGCGTTTGGCATCAATGACATCGGCTGGGGAACGAAGGCGGATGCAGAACATAAACAGAAATATCTCGATGGCATCCGCACGATTGTGACTGAATGCCAGAAGCGGCATGTGCGCGTGTTCATCTGTTCGCCAGCGGTATTGCACCAGGATCCGGAAAAGGCCGAAACCGAATTTTTGCAGACGATGGCGGATGAGGGCATGGCGCTGGCAAAATCACTCGGCGCGGGAACGATTGATATTTCCCGCCTGATGCGCCAAGTGCAACGCCAGGTGGTCGCCGCCAACGCGCAGGAAAAAGATCCCAAAAACATCAGGCGTCTGCATTTGGACGACGGCATTCATCTCAATGATCTCGGTCAGTTGACGATGGCTTGGGCGATGTTGAAAGGACTCGGCGCGGAGGCGGATGTTTCGGATGTCGTCGTGGATGCGGCGGCGGGAAAAGTGATCCGTGCCGCGGGTTGCAAAATCACGGATCTCAAACAATTACCGGATGGCGTGAGCTTTGTGCGCACCGATGCCGGATTGCCGATGAATCTCGGGGTTTTGAGCGCTTTGCAATATCGGTTTGTGCCCGTGCCCGACACGTTGAACCGTTATTGTCTGAGCGCGAAAGGGCTGGCGGCCGGCCGTTATACCATTCGCGCCGAAGGGCGTTTGCTCGGCACGTGGGACGCCATCCAGTTGGCTGATGGTGTGAATATTTCCTCGGCGACGGGAGATGGCTGGCAGCCCGGCGGGCCGTGGGATGCGCAGTCGGACATCGTGAAGGAACTGGTGGATGCGCGGGATAAATTGTGGATGGGCGGACAGTTTCGGGTGCAAAACAACGCGACCAATCCCAAAGCGTCGATGCTCGCGGCTGAATACCAACGCTTGGACAAACAGCTCACCGAACTGGCACGGGCGCAGGCGAAGCCTTACTCCTATCGGTTTGAAATTCGCGTGGCGCCGTCGGCGCCGGGAAACGCGGTTGCCACGATCCGGAATTAAATTGCGGTTCCGGATGCGTGCGTTGCCTTGAATTCCACTCGCATTCGATTCAAACTGGTGTTCATGAAACACATTTACAGGATCACTTTCCACCGGCGTGCGGTCTTTGCGGCGATGGCCATCGGAATGTCGGTTTTTTCCGCCGTCGTGAACGCGCAGTCAAATGCCATTAAACCGGACGGGCAAAAACCTTTTCCCGCCCGGCCATTGGAAGAATCCGCCAGTCGCGGCATCGTCACGCGCGATCCTTCGGACGTTGTGAAGTGCGGCGATGAATACTGGGTTTTCTACACGGGGCGTGGTGTGCCGTCGTATCATTCTAAGGATTTGGTGAAATGGGAACGTGGGCCGGCCGTGTTCAAAACGGCGCCGGCATGGATCGAGAAGATCGTTCCCGAAAATCAGCACATGTCTTACTGGGCGCCCGACGTCATGAAGATTGGCGACAAATATTTTCTTTATTATGCCGTTTCGACGATCGGCAAAATGACCTCGGCCATCGGGTTGGCCACCAATCCGACATTGGACCCGAAGGATCCGGCGTATCATTGGACGGATCAGGGATTTGTCTTCCGCACGCAGGAAGGGCAGCCGGGCGAGGCGTTCAATGCGCTTGATCCCGCCATCTTTCACGACGACGACGGCAGCCTATGGTTGGTGTTTGGTTCTTATTGGAGCGGCATCAAATTGATCCAGTTGGATCCGAAGAGCGGGCAGCGGATCACGCCGGATTCAAAAATTTATTCGCTCGCCTACAATGATTCCATCGAGGCTTCGTATTTGTGCAAGCACGACGGTTATTATTATCTGTTTGTGAATTGGAACGCTTGCTGTCAGGGCACGAACAGCACTTACAATATTCGCATCGGCCGCAGCCAGACCATTGCCGGGCCGTATCTCGATAAAGCGGGATCGGACATGCTGAAGGCCGGCGGCAGCCTGTTTTTGCCGGCGGCGAATGGTCCGTTGTTCGGACCTGGTCACGCGGGGATGTTGAACGCGAACGGAAAAGAATGGTTCACATCGGATTTCGAGGGCGACGTGCGTATGCAAGGCAAAGCGACGCTGGCGATCATGCCGCTGCGTTGGAATGCCGACGGCTGGCCCGAAGCGATCGTGAATGACCTCAAGTCAGCCGCGTCTAAATCTCATGAGAAATAGCTCAGCCCCAAGCCGCCAGAATTTTTTCAGCGGAGACGACTTGTTCCGGCGAACCGGTAAAGTTGAATTGATATTTTCCCGCCCGGCGGGTGACTTCGATTTTGATGGTGTCCAGGCCGCTGGCGATCATCCGGAAGCGGAGTTGTTTGTTAATTTCGCGGAATCCGTGTTGTTGGAGGCTATTACTCATGTTGCAGCTTAGGGCGCGACTGTCTTATAGCAATTTTAATCCGCACTTATTAATAACCATTGAAAGAGAAGGTCTGAGTCCGCTACTGAATTTTAAACAGAAGGCAACGATGGCCGCGAAGAAAAATTGCCGGTGATTGAGTTTCCGTCTTCGTTTTCTTCGTTCCCTTCGGTTAATTCTCTGCGGCTAAGGCCAAGGCGTGGCCGACCCGTTCTTGCGGCTGCAAACTGAAAATGTTTTATTCAGGCATGGCACAACCCTATCCAACCATCATTCCCGGACTCCGCAGCCCGTTCGATCAGGTCAAAGGCATTGTTTATTTCGGTCGCATGCTGGATAAAATCCGGCTCGCGGCGGCGGAAAAATTGCCCGAAGGCTGGCACGCAGCGCGCGGGCAGAAGATGAAAAACAGTTTCGACGATCGCACGTGCAAGTTCCTCAATATTGATTACGCGGCGCTCGAAGTGAAAACGCTCAAAGGCGGCAGCGATGAAGCGTTGCTGGCGTGGACGTTCGCGAATGGCCGCCAGCCGAGCGAAGACGAAATCGAAGTCTGGAACGGCTTCATGACTAAGCGCGGTTGGCGCGATAGCGGCACGCAACGTTTGAACGAGCGGCTTGCGGAAATCGGTTTGCCCGCCGGCACGGTGCCGACAATGTTTGAATTCATTGATCTCGATGAAGGCCGAATCAATCCGGGCGCGTAGTGAATTGGCGCGGATGAAATTCATGACTAGGGCGTTTGCAAAATGATGGCCCAGGCGTCTCGCCGGTAAAATCCGGCGTCCCGTCGGATTTCGTTTTGGACTGACAAGGTTCTTCGGCGGGTGCAGATCCAAAATCATTCAGGCTGCAAACGGTTGCGGTCGGGACGCCCTCAACCACCGGTGGAGGCGGACGCCAGCCAAAGCATTTTGAAAACACGCTTTAGCCGCATCGCCAGTATTTACGAAAGCCTTTAAATCTGTTATCGCTGATTGATGCCGGTCAAGGAATCCGTTCCCAACATACCGATTGCCCCCGGGCAGCGCGCGACGATTTTGACTTCGTCGGGAAAAGCTTTCCTTGCCATCAGCCACCGCACGGGAAAGTTTATCGATTCATTTTTGTTCAGCGAATGCCTGGATCATCCCGAACTCGGACGGCGAGCGCGGCTCATCACCCGTTTCGGTCTGCTGGGATTTTTGTTCGGGTTGATCTTCGCTACATTTTACTGCTTGATCGGTCATCGTTGGGGCACGGGCATTGTGATGATTTGCAGTTTGGGATTTGGGGCCACGCCGTTTTTGATGCAGGCCACGCGTTCGCTTGATTTTGCGGGCAATTTGCTGGCGGGCATCATGACGGTCGGGTTTGCCGCGCTCTGTTGTGTGGAAGGTGGTTTGACGGGCCACGCCATCGCGTGGCTGGTGACGGTGCCGCTGTGCGCTTTGTTGCTGGTGGGCAAACGGTCTGCGTGCTGGTGGCTGGTGATTTGTTTCGTGGCGGTCAGCGGTTTTAGCGGCGTGGCGCTGGCCGGTTTCACCCTGCCGATGACGTATCCCGAGAAATGGCAATTGCCGGTTTCGGTCACCGGTTATCTGGCGTTGATTGTGTTCATGTTTTGTTTGGGCATGATTTTTGAGACCGGTCGCGAACGGGCTTTAAATAAGATGCAGGAAGCCATTGCCAAGCTCGAAGCGAGCAACGTCCAGCTGGTAAATCTGAACAACGAGAAGAATGAATTTCTCAGCATCGCCGCGCATGATCTGAAAAATCCGCTGACCACGATTATCATGGGGGCTGAAATCATCCAATACAGTTCCACCTCGCCGCAGCAGAAACCGATTGTTCAAGGCATCATTCAAGCGGGCACGCGGATGCGCGATTTGATCACCAATCTGCTGGATGCCAACGCGATTGAGGAAGGCCGTTTTACTTCTCAAATTGAACGTTGCGACTTGAATGCGCTGTTGGCCGAGTGCGTGCAACAAAATGCCGCCGCCGCCGCGCGCAAAGAAATCGCCCTGACCATTTTCACGGATGCGACGGCGTGGGCGCGGGCGGATCGCACGGCCACGGTGCAAATTCTCGATAATTTTATTTCTAACGCCGTTAAATATTCGCCGTTCAAATCCACGGTGCGCTTGCGGACATCGACTACGGATCGCAACGTTTCCGTGGTCATCGCCGATGAAGGTCCGGGCTTAAGTGCGGACGACCAGAAAAAATTATTCCGCAAATTCACCCGGCTCACGGCGCGGCCGACCGGTGGCGAATCTTCGAACGGACTCGGATTATCCATCGTCAAACGACTGGCCGAAGCGATGGGCGGCACGGTGGAATGTCAGAGCACTTTGGGCAACGGTTCCACGTTCATCGTGCATTTGCCGATGTGGTCCGAGCCGGTGGCCGGACCGGGTAAAATGAATTGAGCGTTTTTTGCCAATGAACACAGCATTTATCGCCCGCCGTGTCGTTAGTTTAATCCTCATGCTGTTGGGTAGTCTGAATCTTTCAGCCGCTGATTCGGGCATTGTTTTGGAACCGAGCACCACGCAGTTGCGCGTGACCTGGCCAATCTCAGCAACGGAAAACGGCTTGGCGGTTTTTAATTTGGATGAAACGAAACCGCTGATTGAATCACTTGGCATCGCGGCTCCCGGCGAACCGGTAACCGTGATCCTGCGGGCGTTGAATCCGGTGACGTTGCTCACGGTGGGCAGTCGCGATTCGCAGAATCCACAAGGCTGGGGCGCGTTTTTCGACAAGGTGCCGACGCGGCCGTTCGAGACATTTTTGGTTCAACTGGGAAAACGAGAGTGGCACACGACGCGCGAAGGCAATCGCGTGACCATCCGGCTCGCGGCCGCGTCGGCGGGTGAGTTTGACGGCGATGTGCGGGTAACGTTTTATCGCAACAGCCCGCTCATTCACGTCGAGATGGTGATGACGACGAAGGAAGATTGGCGCGCGATCATTTACGACACGGGCTTGACGAGTGCCGCTCCCGATTGGGATTCAATGGCGTGGCTGGACCCGAACGGAAATTTCCAGAACGTAAGTTTGGACGCCACCGCGCTGGCAAAACCATTAGCCGTCGCCGGACGTGCGTTGGTCGCGAGCAGCCGCAATGGTTCGCTCGCCGTGTTTCCTGCACCGCACCAATTTTTCTATCCGCAAGACGAGGCGTTCAACAATAAATTTGTCTGGTTTGGCAGCAACTACGTGCAGCGCGTGAATGATTTTGGTTTCGGCATCCGCCAGTCGCCGACCGGTGATAACCGTTATGTGCCGTGGTTTAATGCACCGCCAAACACGGAGCAACATCTCGGTGTTTTCTATCTGCTCACGCGCGGCGACGCGCCGTCGGCGTTGGCGGAAGTGGCTCGTTACACCCATGGCGATCATTATAAAAAATTGCCGGGACGGTTGACGTTCACGAGTCACTACCACATTGAGCACACGAAAAATTTTCTCGAAATGCAACAACGTCAGCATACGAATGGCGTGCCGCGTGGATTGGAAATACCCGGTTTCGTGAAAACATTTAAGGCGCACGGCGTAGACATCGCGCACCTCGCGGAAATGCACTACGAAGACGGTTCGCGCCTGACAGAATCCAATCGGCTCGCGCAATTGAAGGTGATGTATGACGAGACGCGTCGGCTTTCCGATGGCGAATTTCTCCTGTTGCCCGGTGAAGAACCGAACATCCAACTCGGTGGCCATTGGATCAGTCTGTTTCCCAAGCCGGTGTATTGGACGTTGAATCGTCCGGAAGCCAAACCGTTTGCTGAAGATGTCGCGGGCTATGGCAAAGTGTATCACGTCGGCAGTCCTGCGGATGTGCTGCGACTTTTTGAAACGGAGAACGGGCTTTTCTGGACGGCGCATCCGCGCATCAAGGCGTCGTTCGGTTTTCCCGATCACTATAAAAATACGGCGTTCTTTCGCTCCGAACATTTTCTCGGTGGCGCATGGAAAGCGATGCCCGCCGATTTGTCGCGACCAACGCTAGGCTGGCGCGTATTGGATCTGCTGGACGACATGTCGAATTGGGGCGCGAAAAAACAAGCGCCGGGCGAGGTGGATATTTTTCAAGTCCAACCGGATTTCGAAACTTACGCGCACATGAACATCAATTATCTTCAGCTCGCGAAATTGCCGCGCTATGACGATGGCTGGCAGCCGGTGCTGGACGCGTTACGCGGTGGAAAATTTTTCACGACCACGGGCGAAATTTTGATTCCCAATTTTTCCATTGGCGGCAAACAAAGCGGCCAAACGCTTAATCTCACTGATAACGCGACGCCGATGTTGGAAGTAAATCTCGATTGGACGTTCCCATTGAACTACGCCGAAATCGTTTCCGGCGACGGCCAAAAAGTTTTTCGTCAGCGCATTGATCTCACCGATACAGAAAGTTTTGGCACGCGCACGTTGCGACTGCCGCTTGATCTGAAAGGCCGCACCTGGGCGCGTTTGGAAATTTGGGACATCGCGGCGGACGGCGCGTTCACGCAACCGGTGTGGCTGACGGGTGCGAAAGCGGAGTGATTTTGTTGGGAACGCGGCTGGTTGATTAAAATTCCAATTTACGCCTTCTTCACAAAGCACGCTTTCAAGCCGATCGCCATGCCGTCCATCTTGCAGGAAATTTCGTGGTCGCCATCCACGAGCCGAATGGGTTTGGATTTTGAACCGCCTTTAAGCACTTGATTGCCGCCGCCGAGTTTCAAATCTTTGATCAAGATCACGCAATCGCCGTCCGCGAGCACATTGCCGTGCGCATCTTTCACGACGCGTGGGCCATCGGCGACTTCAGGTTCGGGCGTGCGTTCCCATTCGTGACCGCACGTCACGCATTCCCATTTTTCAGGAAATTCCAGAACGTCGGTCATCTCGCATATCGGACAGGCAGGGTTGCTCATGAACGAATAGGATAATCTGATTCCAGCTCGCGGCTCAAGTGAAGTAACATTTGTCGTGGATGCGGCGTCTTAAAAAGCATGACGAAAAAAATCTGCGTTTGGTTTTCAATTTTGCTGCTGGCAATTCCTTTCGCCCGCGCGGCCGAAGGTTTTCGCGAAATGTCATTCACCTTGGACGGCGTGACGCGCACCGCGTTGGTGTCGGCTCCAGCCACGGCCAAAACGAACAACACGCCGTTGGTGTTTGTGTTTCACGGTCACGGCGGCAACGCGCGGCAAGTGGCGCGCAGTTTTGCGCTGAATCGCGAATGGCCGGAAGCGATCTCGATTTATATGCAAGGCTTGCCCACGCCCGGCCAGTTGACCGATCCCCAAGGCGTTCAGCCGGGTTGGCAGGCGGCGCTGGGCGATCAGGGTGACCGTGATCTGAAATTTTTCGACGCCGTGCTCGCGCAACTGAAACAAGATTATGCGGTGGATGCAAAACGCATTTATTGCACCGGCCATTCTAACGGCGGCGGTTTTACTTATTTGCTGTGGCTCGCGCGCGGAAATGTTTTTGCCGCCGTCGCGCCATCTTCAGCGGCGGCTAGATACGCTGACAAACTGTCGCCCAAACCGGCGCTGATCATGGGCGGAAAAAGTGACCCGCTCGTCAAATTTATCTGGCAAGAACGCACGATGGATGCGATTAAGAAAATTAACGGCTGTGCATCAACTGGCGAGCCATGGGATAAACAATGCACTATTTATCCATCCTCAAATGGCGCGCCGTTGGTCACTTTTATTTTTCCTGGTGGCCATCAATTTAATCCTGCCGCGCCGGCTCTGATCGTAAAATTTTTCAAAGAACATCCAAGCCAGGCCACGAAGTAATGCCCATGCTTGCCGCGCCCGCTTGTTTGCGGCTGAATATTTCGTGTGAGCTCAACTGAAATTCCATCACTCCGTTTGCAACAACAGCAAATCAGTTCCAACCGTTATCCAACGCCGGCGGAAGTGGTGGCGGCGTTGGGCGCGATGCAGGCGCAGGATTATACCGGAGCCCTGTGGTCCGTCGGTTTGCGTTTGTCGGGCAGCACGGAATCCGTCATCGAAAAAGCGTTTGCCGAACGAACGATCGTTCGCACTTGGCCGATGCGCGGCACGTTGCATTTTGTCGCGGCGCCGGATGTGCGCTGGATGTTGCAGCTGCTCACGCCACGCATCATCGCCGGTAGTGCGAGTCGCGTGCGTAACTTGGAACTTGATGCCACCATCTTTGCGCGTTGTGAAAAATTATTCATCCGCGCGTTGGAAGGCGGACGGCAACTCACCCGCGAAGCGATGCTGGAATTATTAGAGGCCAATAAAATTTCCACCGCCAGTCAGCGCGGCTATCACATCCTCTGGCGACTCGCGCAGGAAGGCGTGATTGTTTTTGCCGCCCGATCCGATAAATCTCACACCTTTGCGTTGCTGGAAGAATGGGTGGCACCGGTGAAGAAATTTGAGCGCGACGAGGCATTGACGGAATTGGCGCGCCGTTATTTCACCAGCCACGGTCCGGCATTGTTGTCGGATTTCGTCGGTTGGTCGGGTTTGAAAGTCGGCGATGCCCGGGTGGGAATCGAAGGTGCTTCAGCGCAGCTGCTCCGCGAGAAAATCGCTGGCAAAGATTTCTGGTGGGCGGCCGATGCCGTGGGGCCAGATGCGACGGCGTCCGCGTATTTATTGCCCGGATTTGATGAGTATCTGCTGGGCTACAAAGATCGCAGTGCCGTGCTGGAGGCGAAATATGCGCCGCGAATCGTGCCCGGTGCGAACGGAGTTTTTCTGCCAACAGTGGTTATCAATGGTTGGGTCGTGGGAACTTGGAAACGGGCGTTGAAGAAAAAGACCGCGGTTATTACGACCCATTATTTTAAGCCGTTGAAGAAATCTGAAAGGGAAGCCGTCGAGCAGGCCGCCGAGCGTTACGGTCAATTTATTGGCTTGCCGGTGGCGGTGGATTGAATCGCACGCGGGCAAAAAAAAGCTGTTTCTCCGTTTTGAAGCAGGAGAAACAGCGATGCCCGTCCAGTTACTTCTTTTTCGCGGCAGGCTTCTTGGCAGCCGGTTTTTTGGCGGCTGATTTTTTGGCGACGACCTTGGCTTTGACTGCGGGTTTCTTAGATGGTTTGGCTCCCATAACTTTTTATTTATTTAGTTTTTGTTTGCGAGTTTAACTCACCTACGGAATGACAGTTTCTCCGAAGGTGAGGTCATCATGCTCGCCTCGTTCGCTATTGTAAACACTGGAGATTAATATTTTCCAATTTTATTGAGCGCCGATGTGGCAATTGACAATCACGCTTGGAATGACAATTTGTGGGGACGCATATGAAAAAAATATTACTGATCTTAAGTTTTGTGTCGCTGTTGGTGAACGGCGTTTTCGCGGCGGACAATGCCGACGCTAAATCCGATTTGTCCGCGACCAAGACGGAATCGTATCAGATCCGAAATAAAAAATTCGGCGACTTGCTGCGTCCTGAAAATGCCAACGGCGCCGAAGGCACGCGCATCGTGTTGTATCCGGCCGAGCTGTGGAAATGTATGACGTGGAAATTGCAACCGGCCGGTGAATCCACCTTTCACGTGCAAAATCATTTCACTTCCAAAACGTTCGTTGTGAAATCTGGTGCGGGCGACAACGGCGTGATTCAAATTAAACAGGCGCATGAAGCGAGCGAACGCCCGCGCTGGCTTTTCACCAAACAAGCGGATGGTTCGTATGAAATCAGTGATGCAAAATCCGGCGAGGCGTTGACCGCTGTGGCCGAGGCGAGCGGTTCGGCCCGCGTCATCGCGACGCCGTGGTCGGGCAACGAAAATCAAAAATGGTCGTTGGAGAAAATTGATCCCGCCACGCTGACGATGTGATTTTGGTAGGGCTGGCTCACCGGATCGCGGTGCAACAAATAAGCAAAACGCTTAGGCGATCGCGTTCGATTCCGTCGCCTGACGCTGCGCTCGGCGACGGGGAACATCGCAGCGCGATGTCCCTGCCGTGCGTAATTCACTCTTTTTCCTGCTCCGTCAGCACGCGTTCGATGCGCCGATCCGGCACGAGCCACATGAGTGCGACGAAGACATACAAACCAACCGCGATCCAAGTATTGACGAACGCGAACGCGATGCCGGCCACGTAAAGCACGGGTGAAATTTTTCCTTTGCAATCTTTGCCCACCGCCGTCTTGAGCAAGGAGTTGGGGCCTTGTTGCGCGATGATCCGGTTTTGCAAAATAAAATAACTCACCGCGGCCATCAACAGCACGCCGCCGTAAACCGCTACCGGCGTGGGTGCGAGATGATTTTCACCGACCCAAGCCGTCGTGAATGGAAACAGCGACAACCAAAACAACGAATGCAAATTCGCCCACAAGATGCCGCCATTGACTTTCTTAGTGGATTGAAACATGTGGTGATGATTGTTCCAATAAATCCCAACATAGACGAAGCTCAAAACGTAACTCAAAAATACGGGTAGTAATTCTTTCAGCGCCGCCAACCCGTTCCCATGTTCCGGCACTTTTAATTCTAGCACCATGATCGTGATGATGATGGCGATGACGCCGTCGCTGAATGCTTCCAACCGATTTTTTTCCATGCGCTGACTTTACCGAAGCGGGCCGGGCGTCGCAATGGCCGGTTCATGAGGTGGAGAAGTTTCCGAGCCGATGAAAATCCGTCGCGCTTGATTTATAAAAGCGGGCCGGATAAGTGGGCGTAAAAAAAGACAGCCAGGGTTTTAAATCCTCGCTGTCTGAAAAAAGTAGTTTGTTTACTTTTTCTTGGCGGCAGACTTGGCCGCGATGGCGGCTTTTTTCTTTTGATCTGCGCTGTTCGTTTGAGAGGCCTTCTGACCACTTTTCTTCTGTGTAGCTTTTGGTGATTTGTCGCCCATAATTTTTTATTTTATTCTGCAGTTTGATTGGCCTGCGGCATGGAAGTTTCTCCGAAGGACGCGGCAGGATGGCCGTTTGCGTGAAGATTGTAAATGGCGCTGCGAATAAAACTCCCAGCATCCAAGCTTCAGCCGCCCGAGCAACACCCAGCTTCAATCATCAATAATCATCGGCTGATATTGTAATCTTGAGGTTTGGTATTGGGATATTTTCCGGACGTTGACGTTTGGACGCTTGGGTATTTTCTACGTTTCAATTGCTTTCCATCCGCTAATCCATTGCTTAAAGTGACACGCGTGGAATCGCACAATCACTTAAAAGGAGCGCGAGTTTATCTTTCCGGCCCGATGGATTTCGTGGCGTCACGCGCGAACGAGAAAAAATTCGGCTGGCGCAATCGCGTCGGTGATTTTATCCGCGGGTTTGAAGGCGTCGTTTTCGATCCGTGGTTCAAACCCGCCGTGCGCGGCTTGCATCAATACGGATTGGAAGATTTGAATACGCTCGACGCGCGCGAAAACTGGACGTTTGAGCCCGGCATATCCGGCGACACAACCCGCGCGCAGATTGCGGAAAAATTTTGGGAAACGTTGCACATTGATCTGCGCATGGTGGACACCAGCGATTTCACTATCGCGTATTGCCCGACGAATATTTACAGCGTCGGCACCGCGCATGAAATTATTTTGTCACGGCAACAACTCAAGCCCGTGCTGTTCGTCAGTCCGCCGGTGAATTTTCCATCGCTCGAAAAATTGCGCGCGCATCTCAAAGACGATCCGGCCGGTCTGGCGCTGCTGGAAAAACTCACGCATGAAGTGCCGATCAAGGCCAATCCGCGCGCAATTCCCAGCATGTGGTATATGCCGCTCATTGGTTCGGGAAATTTTTTCGACGGCTTCGGTTTCCAACCTTACATCGAAAAATTCGGTTGGTCGCCGATCCCAATGGACGAACAGGAAGCTGCGCATCCGCCAAAAAATCCGCTGCTGCCATTTCTGGAAAAACTAAAGACCGAAGTTCCGCCGCGCTGGGACAACAAGCTCAAGCGATATGTGCCCAACGACGAATGGTTGCTGTGGGAACTTGACGGACTTGGAAAAAATAATCCGTAAGCGGGAGTCCAAACTTTAGTTTATGGGTAGCACGGACGTCTCGTCCGTTAAATTTGGCGTCTCGCTGAATTTCGTTTTTGGCCGGCATCGATATTTGATATGCGCTAGTCAAAAATTATCCATCTCTTCAAACGGTTTTGAGCGAGACGCCCAAAACAACCGGCCAGAGGCCGGTGCTACCCATGATATTGACAACTTGCCTCACTCTTTAGTTGGCGATGGTGTTTCGCGCGGAACAATTTCCAGTTCCAACCGATAAGTCCGGCGCACAATTTCCACCACCGACTTCACGCCGATTTCCGAGCCGACGAGCAGCCGTTGTAGATCGTCAATGCTGGTCACGGGTTTGTTTTTCAAACCCACGATCAGATCGCCTTCGCGCAAGCCGGCTTCCGCGCCGGGGCTGTTGGCTTCGACATCTAAAACCAAAACGCCCTGCGAATTTTTCAGGCTGAGATACCGCGCAATCCGCGGATGTAACGGTGCCGTCTGACCGTGAACGCCCAACCACGCGCGCCGGATGCGCCGTTCCTTGATGAGCCACGCCGCCACCAGTTCGGCGGAATTGCTCGCGATGGCAAAACAGATTCCTTGCGCGGACGGAATGATCGCCGTGTTCACGCCAATGACTTCGCCGCGCGAATTGAGCAGGGGACCACCCGAATTTCCCGGGTTCAACGCCGCATCCGTCTGCACGATATTTTCCATCGTGCGACCGGTCTGCGCGCGCATGGTGCGGCCCAGCGCACTGATCACGCCCGCCGTCACGGTTTGCTGAAAACCCAGCGGACTGCCAATGGCCACCGCAATCTGGCCGGGGCGCAACTGGCTGGAATTTCCAAATTGAATATGTTGCAAATCCGGCGCGTTGATGCGGATGACCGCGAGATCTGAATCCGGATCATCGCCCGTCAACTCGGCGGAATAAATCCGTCCGTCCGCGAGCGATACTTGAATGTCCGTCGCGCCATGCACTACGTGGCTGTTCGTGACGATGTAGCCGTCCGGCGTGATGATGAAGCCCGAGCCGCTGCCTTGGCCGTTGCTGCCATTGCTCGCGGCGTGTTGCACGCGAATGTTCACTACCGAGTCACGCGCCGCCTCGACCACCCCGCTCACCGTTTGCGAATACGCGTCGAGCAGCGTCGCATCGTCAGCGGCAGGAATAAAATTATTTTCGGTAGCCGACAACGAACCAGTCCGATTCAAAATAGTTTGAACCGCTATTCCGCGTTGCCCCTGAAATTCTTCCGCGAGTTTCATCGTGAATCATAATTCCACGAGTTTTGTGATTTGCAAAATAGTGGCAGGGGCAGCTTGACCGGGTCACTACGATGAGCTGCATTTCAACGTTTTGACGGACGCGTGATGCGGACTTCCGGGCGATACATGATTTTTACCAGCAGATCACCTCGACCGCCGCGTGTTTTTGGCAACCCTTCGCCGGGCAAGCGCACGATTTCGCCGCGTTCAACATTGCGTGGAATCGTCACGCGTAAATAATTTCCCGTCAAACCGCGCACGGATTCCACACCGCCAAGCGTGGCGCGTTGGTTGGTGATCTTGAGATCACATCGCAAATCCGAGCCGCGCACTTTGAAGCGAAAATCTGCCTGCGCCTTCACCCGCGCGATAACAAATCCGCCAACGTCAGCGCGCGGAACTTTAAAACGCGCACCCGGCGCAGTTTGCGGTGGAATTTCGAGCGGATAAATTTCCACTTGGTTCGCATTGCCGGGATCTTTAACGCGCACTTCCAACGTCGTGCCGCGTAAAAAATCTTCGAGCCGTAAATGCACATCCTGCGAGAGGTTGGGCTGTGATTTTCCACCGCGCGCCTTGGTTGGGCGATTTTCCGCGGCTTTGAGTTCGGCGTCGTAACTTTCGCGCCGCGCTGGATCACTTAAGCTTTCGTAAGCCGCGTTCAATTCCTGCGTCTGTTTGACGGCGGCGGGCGAACCCGCGTTGACATCAGGATGATACTGCTTGGCGAGAATCCGGTAAGCCGTTTTGATTTGCGCGTCCGAGCAACGCCGGTCGAGACCGAGCGTCGCATAGTGATTAGGAATGGTTGGTTGCAACCAGGGAAGTTTAATGGGGCGATGAAAAAGCTCCAAGCACCAACCTCCAAGCGTCCAGAGAATTTTCAAACTCCAACAACCAATGTGAGGGCAGGTCGTTTAGTTATTACTGGTGGGCGAACGTCCCCGCCAGTCGGACGTTACCTGAACTGTGATTGCCTCGGCTCACGAGGACGTTCGCCCCGCCAGCCATAAAGGCATTCGCATGGTATCGTATTGAAGCTTGATGATTCTCTGGACGCTTGGAGGTTGGACGCTTGGAGCTTTTTATTTCCCGTTTCTCGACTCTGCCGCGCCATTCTGCTTTTCTATCCGCGATAAATTTATGAACCGCAAAACCATTCCCGCGTTTGAGATGAGCCAGGTTGGCCGGGAATCTTTGCGCCACGAAGGCTTCGTCGTCACCTCGCTCGTCGCTTCCGTGTTGAACGATCCGCGCCGGCTGCGACCGCACTATCACGATTTTTTCCAGATGATGCTGCTGCGCGGCAACGGCACGGTGATGCACGATTTTCAGGACGCTTCGATCAGCGGTCTGACAATCTTTTTCCTAAGCCCCGGCCAAGTCCACACGTTGCGCCCGCGCCGCGATTTCGACGGCATCACGATTTCGTTCACCCAAGGTTTTTTCGACCATCGTGCCGCGCCACCGAGTGCGTTGTTTGAATTGCCGTTTTTCTTCACCACGGAAATTTCTCCACTGCTGAAAATTCCGCGTGGCGACCAATTTCACATCGGCGAAGCGTTCGCTGAAATTCAACGCGAGTTCAACACGGCGGAAACGCACGCGGCGGAAATCGCGCGCGCGTGGTTGCGAATCCTGTTCGCCCGCGTGCTGCGTTTGTTGGAACAAAGCAGTCCAGCGACTAATCCCTCGCGCCAATCGGTTTTGCTGCGGCAATTTCATCTCGCGGTCGAACGCGGTTTTCGCCAGGAACACGCGCTGGCCGATTACGCGCGCGAACTCGGCGTCACCGCGAATCATCTGAACGATGTCGTGCGCGCCGAAACCGGACACTCCGCCGGCAGCATCGTGCGCCAACGCCGCTTGCTCGACGCGCAACGTTTGTTGTCGCATTCCGACCTCACCGTTTCGGAGATTGGCTACCAAACTGGTTTTCCCGATCCATCGTATTTTGGACGTTTCTTCCGCCGCGAAACCGGCCAGACGCCCGCCGAGTTCCGGGATGAAATCCGAGAAAAATACCATTCAAAGCCGCGTTAGTGCCGTTCCCTGCATTTGCAGTTCGCACGGGATATTTTATTGTGAACGGGTCTATGACAACCGTTCAAGTTCAGGAAACGCCCGTTCGTAATGCCAATGCCACCATGACGCATACCACCGTCATGGCGGTATTGTTCGCCATCAGTTTTTCCCATTTATTAAATGACACAATTCAGGCGTTGCTGCCTTCGATGTATCCGATGCTCCGTGATTCGTTCCATTTGACTTACGCGCAAATCGGCTGGATTACCTTCACATTTCAATGCACGGCGTCCGTGTTCCAGCCGCTCGTCGGCTGGGTGACGGATAAAAAGCCAATGCCGCATTCGCTCGCATTCGGCATGGGCTTGTCGTTCGTTGGTTTGCTCGCGTTTGCGTTTGCCGATAGTTACCCGCTCATTCTCGTCTCGTCGGCGATTGTCGGCTTGGGCTCCGCGATTTTCCATCCTGAAGCGTCACGCGTGGCGCACATGGCGGCGGGCTCTCGGCGCGGGTTTGCACAATCGTTGTTTCAAGTCGGCGGCAACACCGGCACTTCACTCGGGCCATTATTAGTGGCGGCAGTGGTGGTCACCCACGGCCAAAGCGCGGTCGCGTGGTTTTCCGCGCTCGCGTTGATGGGCGTTTTTGTGTTGTGGAAAATTGGCTCGTGGCAGCGGGCGAATTTCCACCGCGTCAGCCCGAAGAAGAAATCTGCGGCGCAATCCGCGGTGACGTTGCCGCGCAAAAAAGTCATGGCCGCACTCGCCGTGTTGGTTGCGTTGATCTTTTCCAAATACGTTTATCTCACGAGCATGACGACGTATTACACCTCGTATTTGATCCACCATTTTAACGTGTCGGTGAAAACGTCACAGTTATTGCTCTTCGTCTTTTTATTCTCAGTGGCGTTGGGCACGATCATCGGCGGACCCGTCGGCGACCGCATTGGCCGCAAGCGCGTGATCTGGGCGTCTATCTTAGGCGTCGCGCCGTTCACGTTGGTGTTGCCGCATATGGGTTTGGTGGGAACGGTAGTTTTGACCGTGTTCATCGGCATCATTTTGGCCTCCGCCTTTTCGGCCATCTTGGTTTACGCCCAAGAACTCGTGCCGGGCAAAGTCGGGATGATTGCCGGATTATTTTTCGGGCTCGCGTTCGGTATCGCTGGCATCGGCTCGGCGGCCCTCGGCCATTTGGCGGATCTCACGAGCATTGAACACGTTTTCAACCTCTGCGCGTTTTTGCCTTTGATCGGTTTGTTGACGATTCTTTTGCCGGATATTGAGCCGCAAAAGAAACACGGTTGAACTTAGGTTGGAGAAACAACCAACATCCAAGGTTTGGCAGGCGCCGATTGGTTTGCCAAGTGGATGTTGGTTGTTTGAGGTTGGATGTTTCCCAGTTCCTCCTTTTTCTTCTCTGCGCCTCCGTGGTTTAGCGAAAAATTAAAATTGATTGCTGCAACCAAACGTGTTTCGTTAGCGTCCATCAATTCACATCCACTCACTTATGAGCAATCCTATTGATCGGCGGCAATTTTTAAAGCAAGCGGGCGTGGCGGGCGTTGGCCTCGGCATGGCGGGATATTTTAATTCGTTCGCCAAAGCGGATGATTTGGGCGCGCTCAGAACGGGCGCGAATGGTCGCATCACCGCCGCCGTTATCGGCACGAATGGTCGCGGGCTGGCGCACGTTGAATGTCTCACGAGTTTGCCCGGCGTGGAGATCACGCACATTTGCGATGTGGACACGCGCGCGATTGAAAAAGGCCTCAAGGAAACCGCCAAAAAACAGCAGAACGTGCCGCAGGGCGTCGGCGATTTCCGCAAAGTGCTGGCGGATAAATCGGTGGATGTCGTGACCATCGCGACGCCGGATCATTGGCACACGCCGATGGCGATTCTCGCACTGCAGGCGGGCAAACATGTCTATGTGGAAAAACCGTGCAGTCAGAATCCTTATGAAGGCGAACTACTGTTGCAGGCGGTCAAAAAATATCAGCGGGTCGTGCAGATGGGCGCGCAACGGCGTTCCTCGGCGGCGATGATGCAGATCATTCCTGAAATCCACGCGGGGCTGATCGGTAAAACCTATTTTGCCAAAGGCTGGTATGTGAATAATCGTGCGACCATCGGCCACGGCAAACCGGCACCGGTTCCGGATTGGTTGAATTATGATCTCTGGCAAGGTCCCGCGCCGCGTCAGCCTTACCTTGATAATTTGATCCACTACAACTGGCATTGGCGCTGGAAATACGGCACCGGCGAAGCGCTCAATAACGGCACGCACGAAATGGATGTCGCGCGTTGGGCGCTCGGCGTGACGTGGCCGACGCGTGTTTCGTCGAACGGCGGACGTTACGCATTTCAAGATGATTGGGAAACGCCGGATACGCAGACGATTTCCTGGGATTTTCCCGAAGGCAAAACGATGAGTTGGGAAGGTCGGAGTTGTAATGATTTTCCAGTGGAAGGCCGTTCGCGCGGAACGATGATTTATGGCACGGAAGGTTCGGCATTGCTCGATGGCAGCGACTACATCATCTACAACAAGAAGGGCAAAATCGTCAAACAGGCCAAAGGCACGGAAGTCGTAGATCCGACGAACACCATCAGCGCCAGCGGCGTAGGCATGGATACGGCGCACGTTTCTAACTTCATCGAAACGGTGCGCGGCAAGGCGCAATTGAACTGTCCGATCATCGAAGGTTATAACAGCGTCAACTTGCTGCATCTGGGCAACATCGCGTGGCGCGTGGGTCGCGAATTGCATTGCGATCCGACGAATGGTCACATCTTGAAAGACAGCGATGCGATGAAATTGTGGCGGCGCAAATATGAGTCGGGCTGGGAACCAAAAGTTTGATTTATCCGTGTATCACGCAAAAAATTTACCATGAAAAAATTATTAGCATTCGTCGCCGGAATTTTGATCGCCAGCAATGTTGGGGCGCAGGTCACCACCAACGACACGACTTCCGCTGACAAACTCGGGTGGCAGCTCGCGATTCATTCTTACACGTTCAAGAATTTTTCCATTTTTGACGTGATTGATATGACGGCCAAGCTTGGTGTGAAATACATGAGCATCTCCGGCAGCGTCATGCTCGACGGCACAAACCATTTCACGACGGTCAATCTCACGGATGCCCAACGCGCGCGCATTGATGAAAAATTGAAGGCGGACGGCTTCGGTCATTTCGTCAACACCGGCGTGGTGCAATTGCCCGCCGACGAAGCCAAGTGCCGCCAAGTTTTTGAGTTCGCCAAAAAGTGGGGCATCGGCATTCTTGTCGCCGAACCGACGCCGGATGCCTTGGATACGGTTGAAAAACTGTGCAAGGAATACAACATCAAGGTCGCCATCCATGATCATCCGAAGCCGAATCATTATTGGAATCCTGACGTCGTCCTCGCCGCGATCAAGGGCCGGACGCCGCTGATGGGGGCGTGCGCGGATGTTGGTCATTGGATGCGTTCCGGTCTTGACCCGGTGGAGTGTCTGAAAAAATTAGACGGCCATATCATCTGCCTGCACTTCAAAGACCTCAATGAATTTGGCGTCAAGAGCGCGCACGACGTTCCGTGGGGCACCGGCATCGGCAAAACGAAGGAGCTGATGGCGGAATTGAAACGCCAAAATTTCCACGGTGCCTTCTGTGTTGAATACGAATATCACTGGGATAATTCCAGCCCCGAAATCGCCCAATGCGTGAAGTTCTTCAACCAGACCTGCGATGAACTGGTGGCGGCGGATGCAAAATAAATTTGCCGTTGACAATTCCTGCTGGTGATACAACTGTATCACCATGAAAACTGCAACGGTTCGCGAGCTGCGCAACGACTTTGGCCGCTTATCCAAATGGTTGGATAAAGGGGAAACTGTTTCCATTATGAAACGCGGCAAACCCTTCGCCCGCGTCGTGCCGGAACCGAAGCCGAAAAGTCTGTTGGGCTGCATGGCCGGCACAGCAAAAATATCCGCCGATTTCGATGAGCCGCTTGACCTGGAATGGGAGGCCATGAAGTGAAGTATCTCCTTGATACTTCTGCTTGGTATTTCGGTATTGCCGAACCAAAGTCAATTCCACCAGACATTCAAGAAATTCTCAATTCCCATGACATGATGTTCGGATTGTCCGCCATCAGCATCTGGGAGATCGGCAAGAAACATCAAATCGGAAAAATGGAATTAAAACGGGAACTCGGTGCGTGGCTGAAGGAAGCATTGGGTTTTCACATCAACGTGTTGCCATTGACTCTGGAAATCGTTACCGATGCAATGAGCTTGCCAGATTTTCCAAATCGCGACCCCGCCGATGAGTTGATTGTCGCCACTGCCCGCATCCACAAATTAACATTGCTCACCACCGATACATTGTTGAAAAATTACCGGCACGCAAAAGTTCAGTATTTTAAACCCGTCGAACCTAAACGATAAACGATTGATGCAAGACCTCATTGCCAAAGCCGCAACGCTCCTCGAAGCGTTGCCTTACATTCAGAAATTCAGTGGCGAAACGTTCGTCGTGAAATACGGCGGCTCATTCATGGATTCGCCGGACGCCAGCATCCGCAACGGCGTCGCGCGGGACATCGTTTTTCTGGAAGCGGTGGAGATCAATCCCGTGGTCGTTCACGGCGGCGGCAAGGCGATCACCCGGGCGATGGAAAAAGCTGGATTGGTCGCTAATTTTATCCAAGGCCAACGCGTCACGGATGAAGCCACGGTGCAGATCGTGGACGATGTTCTGTCGCGCGAGATCAATCCGGAAGTTGTGCGCACGATCAACGCCCTCGGCGGTCAGGCGGTAGGTTTTGCCGGACCGGATATTTTCAAATGCAAAAAACTTTATCTCGATGATAAAGAAAATCCCGGTCAGAAAATTGACATCGGCTACGTCGGCGAAGTGATCGAGGTGAACGTCGAGCCGCTGAAAGAATGCATCTGGTGCGGTCACACGCCGGTCATCAGCCCGACTGCGCGTGGCGAAGATGGGAAAATTTACAACTGCAACGCCGATGTCGCCGCTGCGATGTGCGCCATTGCGCTCAACGCCAAACGCCTTGTCTTCATGAGCGACGTGCCCGGTTTGATGCGTGACTTTAAGGATCCGTCCACGGTCATCGCGCATTTGCAGATCAGCGAGGTTCCCGGCCTCAAAGCGGCTGGCATCGTGGACAAAGGCATGATTCCGAAAGTAGATAGCGCCGTGGCCGCCATCAAATCCGGCGTGGAAAAAGTTTCCTTCGTGGACGGCCGCGTGCCGCATTCCGTGATCCTCGAAATTTTTACGGATAAAGGCATCGGCACGGAAGTGGTGCTCTAGTTTTCAACCGCACACGAACGCAAAGGACACAAAGAAATCATTTTTCTTTCGTGTCCTTTGCGTTCTTTTGTGGCTAAATCCAAAATTGTAAATGAAAGAAATTGTGCCAACGCCGCCCGCCATTGTGCGGAATGATTATGAGTCCATCCGCGAACTGTTCACGCAGAATGTCGTGCCCAGTTACGGACGTTTTGAACTTGTGTTGAGCCACGGCGCGGGCAGTTATGTTTTTGATGTCGCGGGTCAACGCTATCTGGATCTGGGCGGCGGCATCGCGGTGAATTGTCTGGGCAACGCGCATCCGGGCATCACCGAAGCGCTCGTTGAGCAATCGCAAAAACTCATCCACACTTCGAATCTGTATTTCACCGCACCGCAAGGGCGCCTCGCAGCGGAACTCGTGAAACGCATCGGCGCGGGCAAAGTTTTTTTCTGCAACAGCGGTGCCGAAGCGAACGAAGGACTTTATAAACTGGCGCGGAAATTCGGCCACGACGAAGGCCGGTTTGAAATTTTGACGGCGATTAATTCCTTTCATGGCCGCACACTCGCGGGTATCGCCGCGACCGGACAAGATAAAGTTAAGAAAGGTTTTGAACCGATGACGCCGGGTTTTCGGCACATTCCTTACAATGATTTGGACGCTGCCCGCGCGGCGATTTCGCCCGCGACGGTCGCCATTTTAATCGAAGGTATCCAAGGCGAAGGCGGCGTCACGCCCGCGACGGCAGAATATCTGCTCGGCTTGCGTGCATTGTGCGATGAGAAAAAAATGCTGCTGCTGATTGACGGCGTGCAATGCGGCCATTATCGCTCGGGAAAATTCCAGAGCTTCCAACGGATTTTAGAAAATATTCCCGGCGGCGAAAAATTTCTGCCCGACGGAATTTCCATGGCCAAATCGCTGGGCGGCGGATTTCCGATGGGCGCATTTTGGGTGCGCGCGCCTTATGCCGATTTATTGAGCGCCGGCACGCACGGCACGACTTATGGCGGCACGCCGCTCGCGTGCGCCGTAGCGTTAAAAATCCTCGATGTCATTGAAAAAGAAAACCTGCCGGAAAACGCGCGTCAACTCGGCGCGTGGATGAAATCCGAATTGGAGCGGCTCGCCACGACCTATCCAAGTGTGGTCAAAAACGCGCGCGGCGTCGGTTTCATGCTCGGTTTCGAGCTTGCGGAAAATATTCCAGCCTTCGCTGCGAGCGAAAAACCGGCGGCGATTCAATTCGTCAACCGGCTGCACGCGGCAGGCGTTTTGACTGTTCCCGCCGGCACGCACATTATTCGTTTGCTGCCCGCGCTGAATTTGAAACCGGCGGAAGTGGGCGAAGGCATTGCCAAAATCGAAGCAGTTGTCAAATCACTCGCGTGACGTCATTATGCAAAAATCCATGAAGCCAATTTTACGTTTTATCGCCGCGTCCGTCGTGTTGTTCGCGGCGTTTTTTCTCGCGGGTTGCAAAACCACGGACACTGCGGATTCCGGCCAACTCGCGTCGCTGGAGATTTCCGGCCATAGCGAAGTGGAAATTTTGCGCGCCATGCAAGCGGTTTTTCAGGACGAGGGTTACGAGCACATGACCGGCATGGTTTACGATAAAAAAGGTTCGGCGTGGGACGCGGCCGCTTACGGCGGTTGGTCGCTCGGCGCTGTTTACGTGCGCTTGAAACTCACCGTGGACTCGACCGTAACCCGCAGTTACATCGTCGGTTGCGACGCCTACATGGTGAATGGTCGCAACCAAGGCGTTTTGGAAGAGGAACGAAAAATGTATGTCAGCGAACGTTCCGAATGTAAACGGATTTTGAATGAGATCCAAACGCGGCTGGATATGCCGCCGACGGGTGGAACCAATCCACAATGACGCCGGAAATTCTTCGCCATCTCGCCGCGGCGGATCCGGTCATGCGCCGGATCATCCGCGACATTGGTGCGTGCGAATTAAAACCGGAAACCCGCCGTTCACCGTTTCAATCGCTCGTGCAAGCCGTAGCGCATCAACAACTCAACGGCACGGCGGCGGAAACCATTCTTACGCGTTTTCGGAAATTATTTCCCGGTCGTCGTTTTCCACGCGCGGAAGATGTGGCGAATGTCACGGATGAACAGATTCGCGCGTGCGGATTTTCTTTTGCGAAAATAAAAGCCATCCGCGACATCGCCGAAAAAACCTTGTCCGGCGTGATTCCCACGGCGCGCGAAATTGTGAAATTGTCCGACGATGAAATTGTCGCGCGGCTCACGGAAGTTCGTGGTGTAGGTCGTTGGACGGTCGAGATGCTGTTGATTTTTCAACTCGGTCGTCATGACGTTTTGCCCGCCGATGACTTCGGCGTGCGCAGCGGTTTCGGTCACGCTTATCGCCAAGGTAATATGCCGAAGCCGAAGGAGTTGCTGTCGCACGGCGAAAAATGGCGGCCGCATCGCACCACCGCCGCGTGGTATCTTTGGCGCACCGCCGACGCCGCGAAAAAACCGGCGAAAAAACCGGCGAAAAAACCGGCGAAAAAGAAGTGACGTCGCGCCTTCGTTCGGGTAAATAATTTTCTTTGGAGGGAAATTCCAAAAGCATTTTAGAACCATGAAACACTTGTTGTCGTTGGAAAAATTGCCACGCGCGGATTTTGAAAAGATTTTGCGCGACGCCGCCGTGTTCAAAAAAGAGCGCGGCCAGCACCAAACGCAGCCGCTCGCCGGCCAGACGTGGGCGCTAATTTTTTCCAAATCCTCCACGCGCACGCGAGTTTCTTTCGAGGTGGGCATTCGCGAACTGGGCGGCAACGTGATGTTTCTGAATGCCAATGATATTCAACTGGGCCGCGGCGAACCGATCAAGGACACGGCGCGGGTTTTGGGCCGCATGATTCATGGTGCGGTCATCCGCACGTTCGCGCAGAGCGATGTGGAGACGTTCGCGGAGTTTTCCAAAATCCCGACGATCAACGCGCTGACGGATGACGAACATCCGTGCCAGATCCTCGCAGACATCCAGACATTTGAAGAAATGCGTGGACCGATTGCGGGTAAAGTTGTGACGTTCATCGGCGACGGCGCGTGCAACATGCCGATCTCGTGGATTTTCGCGGCGGTAAAATTAGGTTTTGAATTACGCATCGCCGCGCCGAAAGAATTTCAGCCGAGCGCGGAAATTCTGAAACGTGCGAGTGCGCTCACGCAAGCCGGCGGCAAAATTATTTGCACGGAAGATTTAGCCGCCGCTGCGACCGGCGCCGATGTGCTTTACACCGACGTGTGGATTTCGATGGGCAAGGAAGCTGAAGCCGCTGAGCGCATCAAAATATTGAATGGTTATCAGATCAATCAAAAGCTGGTGCGGCTCGCCAAACCTGGCGCGCTCGTGATGCATTGTCTGCCCGCGTATCGCGGCAAGGAAATTGACGATGAAACTTTTGAGGCGAATGCGGGCACGATTTTCACGCAAGCTGAAAATCGGTTGCACGCGCAGAAGGCGGTTTTGAATTGGTGCGTGACGGATTAACGGAAAAGCGCAAGCTAAGCCAGAGTGCTTGGCTGGACATCAAAACCCTTGGTTCACG
Source organism: Methylacidimicrobium fagopyrum (assembly GCA_026225255.1). Lineage (GTDB taxonomy): Bacteria > Verrucomicrobiota > Verrucomicrobiia > Limisphaerales > UBA11358 > UBA11358. The sequence goes on from JAMFSJ010000033.1 coordinate 232,924, forward strand.
CGTTATACTGCACGTTTTCCCGTGCCAATAAATCTCGTTTTCGATCCAAACCGCTGGAGAAACCGCCGAGCTTTTTATTGGCCGCGAGCACGCGATGGCAGGGAACTAAAACCGGAATTGGATTCGCACCGCACGCGCCGCCAACCGCACGGACGGCTTTAGGATTACGGATCGCCGCCGCTATTTCGCCGTAGCTTTTGGTTTTGCCGAGCGGTATTTTTAACATCGCCTGCCAGACACTTTTTTGAAATTTCGTTTTACCCGACCAATCGAGCGGTGGAAATTCTTTGGGTTCGCGACCGGCCAGCATTTTTCTCAGCGCGTCGGTCGCCGCGCGATGCCATTTGAGAATTTGCGTGGGAATTGATTTTGAACTGACGGCGCGTCCGCTTTTGTTTGGCTTGGGCGCGATGAGTCCGTCGAGGTTGGGGAAATCTAATTCCGCCAAACCTTTTTCCGAATAATGTGCGATGTATTCGCCATCACTTGTGGTGATCGGAAGTTCAAATAACGTAGCTTTCATGCGAAATTTTTAATGCCGCCACAGCACGAGACATAACCCAAGTAAGCCGGCGGTGAGGCAGATCACCAACATGATGAAACGATTGCGTGCGACGCGTTTTTCGTAACGCAACGGACGCAGGCCGTGGACGCCGCCGGCGGCGAGGTAATTCACGAGGCGCGGATTGCTCGTCGTCGGTCCGCGAAAATGATTGCGCCAGCGATTCCACAACGCGGGCAGATCATATTTTCGCACGCCGAGATCATTGTAGATTTCCGGGATTACGTTTTCGGTGCGTGGGGCGAGCGGGCTACGTTTGAGTTCTTCAAAAACGGGCTCCGCTTTGGGCGCTGGTGACGGCGCGGGCTTTTCAACGGTGCGCGAAATGGTGGCCCCTTGGGGCGTGGCGGTGGAACGATATTTGGGCGCGGCGGGCGATTGCAACTGCGTGTCGAGCTTTTTGATTTCGGCTTCGAGCGCGGCAATTTCGTCGTTCAACGAACGTGCCTTGTCAGAAATCAGATCCGGCTTTTTTTTCGACAACCCCATGTCGCCTCACTTTCGCGCGAGAATCGCAATGAAAATTCCCAGCGCGGCAATCGCCACCAACAACAGCGGCCACGTCAGCGCCAAACCGATCTTGCAGAGCTGGGCAAAATCCAATTCCGCCAGCGAAGGGGTTGCGGCCTTGGGCGAATTATTTTCTGCCGTCGCCAGCGGTTTGTTTTCACCCGCGAGCACGGGCAGTTTGAGCCGAGCGGAATTCCATTCCATGCGGGCATTTTCGATGGCGGTCAAAGCGCGCGTGAGTTCAATCTGAAAATTTTCCTTTGTCCACGTTTCATCGCGGATGGCCTGAACTTTGGCGAGGGCGGTGCGAAAATCACTGACGGTTTTGACCATCTGTTCGGCGTCGCGACGGGCGTTAAATTCGGATTCTTCCAACAAGCCAAGTCCGCGCGTGAGATTTTGGATGATCTCTTGGCGACCGGTTTGAAATTCGGCCTGGCGCCGGCGCAATTCTTCGAGTCCGGCGCGTTCGCGTTCGAGTTCTTCTTGCGCGCGCTTGAGTTCGACCAATTTTTGCTGCGCCTCGACGACCTTGCGGTCCACATCATCGCGCGTGGGCGCGTTCGCGGTGAATGCCGGTTTGTTCGCCGTAAAATCCGTGTCGATAAATTCTGTGGTGTCGTATTCGCCAGCCATGAAGCGACTTTAGAAGCTTGCGGCACAAGTGTAAAGTGGCGTTTCAATCGGAGATTAAATTAACCGCCGCTGGCCGTGGATTTATCGGAAAGAATGAATGCCGCCGGCAGCCGGAGGAAACGCTTTGATCCGCGCGGCCCGGTTATTTCAGCCTTCATCCTTCGGCTTTCGGCCTAGTTTTTTCTGTGTCCCTCCTTGGTGAAATTTCTTTGGCGGGCGTTTGGCGGTTGATAACTCGCGGACGCTCGCGGGCACCAGCTTATTTTTTTGTGATATTTTCTGAAATATGCTTTCGCGGCTTGCCAAGTTTTCGGTTCCTCGGCAAAGTTGGGCAGGATTTTCAATTAAACGCTGCCGCAAGGATTTTTACGAAGATTATGAGTAACGAAGCCAAACTAGAATTGGACGGAAAAGTTTTCACGCTGCCAACCATCACGGGCAGTGAACAGGAACGCGCGGTGGATGTCTCGTCTTTGCGCGCCAACACCAACTTCATCACGCTGGACGATGGTTACGGCAACACTGGCTCATGCGTGAGCAAGGTGACGTTTATTGATGGGGATAAGGGCATTCTGCGTTATCGCGGCATTCCGATTGAGGAACTGGCGGAGAAATCCAGCTTCATCGAGACGGCGTATTTGCTCATCTACGGGACGTTGCCGACGCGGCCGCAATTGAAACAATTCTCGGACACGATCGCGGAGCATCAGTTTTTGCACGAGGACATGAAGTATCATTTCCAAGGTTTTCCCGCGGGTTCGCATCCGATGGCGATCTTGTCTTCGATGATCAACGCGGCAAGTTGTTTTGACGAAGGTTTGATGAACTGGCACGAAGGCAAGGCGCGGTTCGATACTTACGTGGCAAAATTGATTTCGCAAGTGCGGACGATCGCGGCGTATTCGCATCGGCAATCGAAAGGTTTGCCGCTGATGTATCCGAAGCAATCGCTCAAATATACGCCGAACTTCCTGCACATGTTGTTCTCGATGCCGTATGAAGATTTGGAGATCAAGCCGGAAGTCGCGAAGGCGTTGGATTTAATTTTTCTGTTGCACGCGGATCACGAACAAAATTGTTCGACTTCGACCGTGCGCATGGTGGCCTCGAGTCAGGCGAATCTGTATGCGAGTTGTTCGGCGGGCGTGTGCGCCTTGTGGGGTCCGCTGCACGGCGGCGCGAATCAAGCGGTCATTGAGATGCTCGAACAAATTCATCGCGAAGGGGATGACGGCTCGAAATTTATTTTGGCGGCGAAGGACAAGACGAGCGGTAAAAAACTGATGGGCTTCGGCCATCGCGTTTATAAAAATCACGATCCGCGCGCTAAAATCATCAAAAAAGCGTGCGATGATGTGTTGTCCAAATTAAACATCAATGACCCGTTGTTGGACATTGCGAAGAAATTGGAAGAGGCGGCGTTGAAAGATTCTTACTTCGTGGAACGGAAATTATATCCGAACGTGGATTTTTACAGCGGCATCATCATGCGCGCGATCGGGATTCCCGTGGAGATGTTCACGGTGATTTTTGCGATCGGGCGGATGCCGGGTTGGATCGCGAATTACAAGGAAATCATGGAAGAACCGAAGACGCGTATTTATCGGCCGCGCCAGATTTACACCGGTCGCACGGAAAATCATTACGTTCCACTGGACGAGCGGAAGTGATCAGATTGAGCTAAAAGACTTTAGGATTGATTGGGGACAAATCGTCGGATTATAGCGGGAGCGGAATAATAACTGCTGTCTGTGGCGTTTGATTTAATGAGTAAAATTCTAGTCATAGACGACGAGATTTGGCTCCGGGAAATGATTCGCCTGGCGTTGATACAGCGGAGCTTTGAGGTCATCGAAGCGTTCGATGGCGCGAGTGGATTTGAAGCGGCGCGCAAGGAAATGCCGGATTTGATCCTGTGCGATGTCAACATGGACAAGGCGGGCGCGGGCTATGTGATGCTCGAAAAATTGCGCGAGGATAATCTTACCGCCGCCATTCCTTTCATTTTAATGACCGGTCTGGCTGATCCTAAAGGGATGCGGCACGGCATGGAATTAGGCGCGGACGATTACCTGCCGAAACCGTTCAAGATCGAGGAACTTTACGCGGCCGTGGATGCGCGTCTGCGCAAAGTCCGCACTGTGCGCGAGGAAGCGGAACGGAAATTATCGCAGCTTCGCAATCAAATCACCTTGATGATGCCGCACGAAATGCGCACGCCGTTGAACGGCATCATTTCAAACGCGGAACTTTTGGCGGTTTCGGCGGACTCGCTCCGGCCCGCGGACATTGCGGAAATGGGCCGTGAAATTGCACAGTCTGGCCAGCGGCTCGAACGGTTGATTGAAAATTTCCTCATCTACGCGCAACTGGAAATCGTGGCGAATGATCCCGAAAATATCCGGGCACTGCGCGCGGCGACGACATTTAAGCCGGCAACCATCGCGCGGGAATTCAGTGTCCTCAATGCCGAACGCATGGGACGTTTGCCGGATCTTTTGATCGAGGTGGCCGATGCGCCGGTGGCGATCGCCGAGGATTATTTCAAAAAGATTATCACTGAACTCGTGCAGAACGCGTTCAAATTTTCCGAAGCCGATTCGCCGGTGCGGGTGCGCTTGGCTGCGGCGGGCGATCACATCGAATTATCCGTGTGTGATCAAGGGCGCGGATTTTCCACCGAGCACATCCGGCGGATTGACGCGTATGTGCAGTTCGAGCGCAAAATGCAGGATCAAGAAGGCTTGGGCCTCGGCCTGACCATCGCCAAAAAATTGGTGGAACTGCATGGCGGCGCGCTGATGATCGAAGGTAAAAAAGGTTCCGGTTCAACCGTCACCGTCCGCTTGCCGTTGGCCAAACTGGCTTGATGGATCTCAAAAATGGTGCGTGTAAAGCCACCTCAAACCGCGCGTCGCGAATTCACCGGCGAAGAAAATAATTGCCACTGCCAGCACCGGCGCTAAATCCACGCGACCAATCCGCAACGGAAATATTTTTAACGGTGCCAGCATTTTTCGCGCAACGACGTTGAGGTAATTCCAGAACGGATGCTGGCCGAAATAAACGTAGCTGTTCGCCAGATGCAGCAGCAGAATGACGATCGCGGGAATTTTCCACACGAGATAACTGGCGAGTCCGATGACGATGGATTGTTCAATTCGTTGCGCGGCAGAAGCGGGATAGGGAATGATTTGCAGCCACGCAAAAAGCCAGTTTGCCAGCCACCAACACCCAGCCGTCGCGATGAATGGTAAACAGATTTTCACTGAGCGCGGCCAGTTGTCCACGCGTCCCAAGGGAACTTTCACCAATCCTTGAATCGGGTCGGGGCCTTTCAATAACGAGAGCAGCAGCAGCGACACATAAAAAATCCCGAGGGCCAGTCCGAAGCTGAAAAAAGAGAAAATTAAAATTCGCGAAAAGGAATCGCTGCGGAACGATAGCGCGATGACATCCAAATCCAACTTCGCCGTCCAATGCGTCATCGAGCCGATCCAGCGGTAGAGCACCGCGCGCACGAACAGGAGTCCGATGATGAAAACGAGCAGATGCCAGCGACGTAGTTTTTCCGGCGACGCCGGCCGCAGCGTGCCCATCAACGTCGCGGGCGTGCGCTTGGCCAGCGGGTCGAACCGGAGCGAGCGCCAATTCAACCACAGCAGCAACCCGGCGAGGTTCAGGATGGAATCAATAAAGCCCATAGGAATGACGAATGACGGATCACGAATTATCCGTCATTGGCAATTCGTCATTCGTTATTTTCTTCAAATCATCTTCAACAGCGTGTCCGCCATTTCGCTTGGCGTGATGGAGATGCCGATGCCGGCGTCTTTGAACGCGGCGATCTTCGCTTCCGCTGTGCCTTTGCCGCCGCTAACGATCGCGCCCGCATGACCCATGCGGCGTCCGGGCGGAGCCGTGGCACCGGCGATGAAACCGGCGACCGGTTTTTTACAATGTTGTTTGATCCACGCGGCGGCTTCTTCTTCCGCGCTGCCGCCGATTTCGCCGATCATGATGATGCCGTGCGTGTCGGGATCTTCGTTGAACAATTTAATGACGTCGAGGTGCGACGTGCCGTTCACCGGATCGCCGCCGATCCCGACGCAGGTGGATTGGCCGACGCCGCGCGATGTCAATTGCCAGACCGCTTCATACGTCAACGTGCCACTGCGCGAGACGACGCCGATGTGACCTTTTTTGTGAATGTAACCGGGTGCGATGCCGATGCGGCAGCCGCCGTGTGAATCTTTGCCTTCACCGGGCGTGACGAGGCCGGGACAGTTCGGTCCGATCAAGCGCGTCTTGAGATTGCCTTGCAACGCACGTTTGACGCGCACCATGTCGCGCACGGGAATGCCTTCCGTGATGGCGACGACGAGTTCCAGTCCGGCATCTGCGCCTTCGAGAATCGCATCCGCCGCGAAGGGCGGGGGAACGAACACCGCACTGGCGGTTGCCCCAGTCTGTTTCACGGCGTCGGCGACGGTATCAAAAATCGGAATTTTCTTGCCGCCATGTTCGAAGAATTGGCCGCCTTTGCCGGGCGTGACGCCGGCGACGATGAGCGTGCCGTAATCAATGGAGAGTTGTGCGTGCTTCGCGCCAAAGCTGCCAGTGATGCCTTGGACGAGAACTTTTGTGTTCGGGGTAACGAGAATAGACATGGTAAAATTTACGATTTCAGATTTACGATTTACGATTTTAAATTATTTTTTTTGCTGTGCTTTTCTCTCTTTCACGGCTTGGAGTAGCTGGACGGCATCCAAATCTTTTTGGCGTCCGGCGGCTGACTTCGCGGTGATCAATGCATCTAAATTCAACATTCTAAATTGTCCAAAGGACATGGTGTGCAAAATGGACTGCTTTAAAACCTGCTCATAATTGCCAAGACCGGACACTTCACTCAAGCAGTCCAATTTCCCCATATCCGTCTGCAAATAAACATTTTTCAGGTCCTTGAAACTACCCCGGGTTTCTCCCAGCGGTAGCTTATTCACCGTCAGGCGATGAACCGGATTCAAATCTTTCACCGCCGATTCAATCTTCTGGACATTTTTCTCACCAAACGGGCAACAGATGTTCAAGTCAAACGTGGCGACCGGCACGCCATGATAAACCACACATAATCCACCGATCACAACAAATTCAAGCCCGCTGTCTTTGAGCCGCATGAGCAATGCTTGGTCATTTTGCGCCATGAGCTTTGTCTGACTCCTGTAGTTCGATCATGAAATTGATCGCTTGCTGATGCTCCGCGAGCCGCTGTTCAGGCGTTAATTCTAGCGATGCTTCAATCAACGACATGTCAAAACCATAGGCTGCGGCTGCGCGCCAAGCCGGACCCGCGTCCGGCGGCATCACATACTCGCCGTTCATCTGCGCCAATGTCGCTGCGTCAATCATATCATCAGTTTAAGCTGCGCCTCAGGATTTACCATCACTTCGCGTTGCGTTTATGAATAAAAAGATTGTTGCCGTCCGGATCGGAAATGATCGCGAAATGGCAGAGCGGTGTCGGCATCGGTTCCAGCGAAAATTTCACGCCGAGTGATTTGAGCCGGGCGATTTCCGCGTCAAAATCATCGACTTCAAACGCGATCCCGGTTCCGTCCTTGGATGGTTTCCATTGCTCACCATAACAACCGATCGCAAACGTGCCGTGGCCGATCGTGTATTCGATCCACATGCCGCCAGCGGACTCCATCGTCGCTTTCAAACCGAGCACGCCTTCGTAAAACGCGCGGGCGCGTTTCAGGTCGGTGACCGGCGTGCCGGTGAATGCGATTTCGGTGATCATAATCTCAAACCGGATGTTAATTTTTTATGGGCGGTAAACTCAATCTTTTTCCGAATGGGATGCTGGTAAAAATGAGGTGCGGTTGACGGTTTAACGGAAATGAATCAGTCCCCTATATGCCTTACGACATATTGTTCCCCGAAGTAGATGGTTTAATTTTCTGTGGCGGGTTCGGCCATGGATTCAGTTAGGAAGGTTTTTGATACGTCAAAAATGTGGTTCGGAAATTGGGGCCGAATAGTAATGAAATAGAGCTTTAAGGGTAGGGCGCATTTTAATCCGGCAGTTCCTTGAAAGGGCTTGTTATGAAAACAGTGGCGTTTGTGAAATGGCCCGGCTTATTTGCGAAAATAGCCGGGGCGGGGGTGTTCTTGGCGGGGATGTTGGTTTTCATGGGCTGGTGTTTCCATATTCTCCGGCTGACAAGTATCTGTCCTGACTGGCCGAAAATGTCGCCGCTCGCGACCCTCGGTTTCATGTTGGGCGGCTTATCGCTAGGGTTTAACACGCAGTCAGTGCCCAAAAAAAAGAAGCTGATCGACGGCTCACAAATTTGCGCCGCAATGATTCTGCTCATCGGTTTATTTCGTTTATCGGATTACCGGTTTGGCTGGGACTTGAATCTTGACATGCTTGGCTGCCGCGACGCAACCGGTCTGACTTCCCCCGTGCTGCTATCGCCTACGGGTGCGTTGTGTTTTTTGCTATTGGGCAGTGCGTTATTATTGGCCGGTAGCAGCCGGTCAATCATCGTCTTCCACTTTCTTATATTGCTGGCCCTATTGATCGGCTGGCTGGGGTTGGTCAGTTATTTTTTTAACGGCGTGCCCGCGCTGGCCTACGCGGCCTTGCCGATGAACTCAGCGTTGTTATTTCTGCTGCTGGGTGCGGGCATTCTTTGCACCCGGACGGATGGCGGATTAGTGGCGTTGCTGATTAGTGAGAGCGTGGGTGGATTGATTACCCGTCGAATATTAGTGCCGGCGATTTTAACTCCCCTCGTGCTGAATTGGCTGGAATTGGAAGCGAACCGTCATGGCTGGCTGGCACCGCAATTGGAAGCACTGGTGTTTATGGCTTCGGACATCATCACGATTGGTTCGTTGCTCTGGTTCAACGCCGTTTTATTGCATCGCATGGACGTGAAGCGCGGACATGCGGAAGAAGCTCGGGCGCAACTGGCGAGCATCATTGAAGCCTCGAACGACGCCATCATTCGGCGGATGCCGGATGGCGTCATTACCAGTTGGAACCGGAGCGCGGAAAAGATTTTTGGTTATTCCGCGCAAGAAGCCATTGGCCGGCCGCTGAACCTGTCGTGTCCATCCGGGCAGCCGGGCGGGGAGCGCGATTTTTGGGCGCGCGGTGAAACGGTGGAGAACCTTGAGACCTTGCAGCTTCGTAAGGATAAAAAACCGATCTACGTTTCCCTGACCAAAAAACCGCTCACCGACAGTTTGGGGAAAATCGTCGGCTCGTTCCGCATCGCCAATGACATCACTCAGCGGCGAAAACTTGAGGAACAATTTCGCCAGTCGCAAAAAATGGAAGGCGTCGGCCTGCTCGCGGGTGGGATTGCCCATGATTTTAACAATGTGCTTGCCGTTATTCAAATGCAGGCTGAGCTGCTCCGGCGCGCTGGTTTGACGCCGGGACAGATAGAAATCACCAATGAAATTTGGGCTGCCACGCAACGTGCGGCCGGCCTTACCCGCCAATTGCTTTTGTTCACCCGCAAAGAAACCTTGTTGCCGCGCGACTTGGATCTCAGTCAATCCATCAAGGACATGAGTAAAATGTTGTTGCGCATTGTCGGTGAAGATATTCAGATGCAAACCAAGTTGACGGCGCAATCATTGCTCATCCGGGCGGATGCCGGTATGTTGGATCAAGCGCTATTGAATCTGGCCGTGAATGCCCGTGACGCGATGCCCAAAGGCGGCAAGCTCATTATCGAAACTTCCATCGCGGAATTTGACGGCTCGGTTTGTGAACAATTTCCCCAAGCCCGGCCCGGCGAGTTCGCCTGCTTGAGCGTGAGCGACACGGGCTGCGGCATTCCGCCAGAGAACCTTAAAATCATTTTTGAACCTTTTTTTACCACCAAAGAAGCTGGCAAAGGCACCGGTCTCGGCCTCGCTACCGTTGCCGGCATCGTTCAACAACATCAAGGCTGGATGAATGTTTACAGCGAGGTCGGGCAGGGGACGACCTTCCGCATTTATCTGCCGCGGCTGCTCAATCCGACGGGTCAAAAATCCACGCCCGCGACCACGCCGACTACGCCTGTTGGCAGTAGTCATGAAACAATTCTATTCGTTGAAGATGATGATTTTCTGCGCGCTGCCGTGCGCAAAGTCCTGTCTCAACACGGCTACCTTGTGCTGGAAGCCTGCAACGCCGTCGCGGCCTTAAAAATCTGGCAGCGGCATGGCGATAAAATTCATTTATTGCTGACCGACCTCGTTATGCCCGGCGGCATGAGCGGTCAGGAATTGGGCGAACAACTTTCGCAACAAAACGCGAACTTGAAGGTGATTTATTTCAGCGGTTACAGCGCTGACATCGCCGGTAAAGATATTCCGTTGGAAGAAGGTTTTAATTATCTGACCAAACCATTTCAAGCCCAAAGACTCGTGCAAATTATCCGCCACCGTCTGGAGGTGCAACTGGTCGCTGCGTGAAAAAAGTAACGTGTCTGGTCGGCGGGTGGCTTTGTGCGCCTGATAGAAAGACCTTAGCTGGCGGGCTGTTCCTTGATGCTCAACAAATTCCAGCCCGATTTTGCGGGGGCAACTTCAGGCCATTGCTGCCAGCGGCGCGTTGGTTTTTTGCGCAAACTCCGCTGGTTTCCCATTTCGCTAAAAACCTCGCTGGCCACCTGTTCCCGCAATGCCAGGCACGCTTGCTGGGCGCGTTGATTGGATTGATCTAACGCGATGATTTGTTTCTGCAATGCCACCAGTCGTTGATATTTTTCTAACTCATCAACGACTGACGGGCTTGCCGAAATTATTTCAACGCTGCGCGCCATGGCGGACAACCGTTATTTTCCAACCGCCTTCACAATCTTCTGGGCCGCGTCGGACATCGTGTCGCCGTTGATGATGGCGACGCCGGATTCCGCCAGCGTTTTTTTACCAGCCGCCACGTTATTGCCTTCGAGGCGGACGACGAGCGGGAGTTTCAAGCCGGTTTCTTTCACCGCCGCGACGATGCCGGTGGCGATGACGTTGCAATCCATGATGCCGCCGAAAATGTTGACCATGATGCCTTTCACGTTCGGGTCGCTCAAAATGATTTTGAACGCCGCCGTGACCTGCTCCTTGCTGGCGCCGCCGCCGACGTCGAGGAAGTTCGCCGGATTGCCGCCAAAATGTTGGATGATATCCATCGTCGCCATCGCGAGCCCTGCGCCGTTCACGAGACACGCGATGCTGCCGTCGAGCTTGATGTAATTGAGCGCAAATTTCGACGCTTCGATTTCCAACGGCGCTTCTTCGTTCAGATCGCGCATCTCTAAAATATCTTTGTGACGATACAACGCGTTATCATCGAGCGAAATTTTCGCGTCGAGTGCGATGACCGTTTCCTTGCCATCAGCCAATTCCACGACCGCGAGCGGATTCAATTCCACCATCGCCGCATCCGTTTCCCACCATGTGTTATAAACGCCGGTGATGAGTTTCACGCCCGCGTTGAACAAATCACCTTTGAGGCCGAGCGCGGAAGCAATTTTGCGCGCCTGAAACGGCATGATGCCGACGGCGGGATCAATGTGTTCGCGAAAAATCTTCTCGGGATGTTTTTCGGCAACTTCCTCGATGTCCATGCCGCCTTCCGTGCTCGCCATCACGAGCGGACGTGAATTCACGCGGTCGAGCAACACGGCGAGATAAAATTCTTTTTTGATCTTCGCGCCGGCAGCTAGCAACAACGTCTGCACTTTGCGACCTTCTGCGCCGGTCTGTTTGGTGACGAGCACGTTGCCGAGCATTTTTTCGGCGAAGCCCACCGCTTCATCCACTGAGGACGCGATTTTCACACCGCCTTGAAAACCGGTGGTAAAAGTTCCTTTGCCGCGTCCGCCCGCATGAATCTGAGATTTGACGACGACGCGCGACGAACCGCTGGCGGCGATTTTTTCCGCCGCCGGCCGCACTTCAGCGAGCGACAGCGCCGGAATTTCGAGCGGGACCGCGACGCCGTAACGGGCGAGCAACACTTTGGCTTGGTATTCGTGAATGTTCATTTCAAAATTATTGGCTAAATTAAAAACGATTGCCGCCGGAAATCAAACCTTTATGCGCCACCCCACTTTTTATCCGCGCCCGGCGGGGTTCATCCGGGGTTAAAATAAAAACGTCAACTGACTTCTTCATTGACCCGTGAAAATAATTAACGCAGCATCGCACCGAAATGTTCGTTAAACCAACCAAGCCGATGATCGCCGCCGCGCTGAAAAACGCTGCGTGGCAGGTTGTTGGCCGGCGGGATTTTCGAACGAGATAATGATTAATCCGTTTTCTGAAACCCGCTGGAATCTCCGGCGGGTTTTTTATTTCTCCGCCGAGACGCGTGGTTTTCAGAAAGAAAGCACCTGAAAATGAACACCTCATTAAAATCCGTCGCCGCACCGCGAACCGCCCTCATCGTGGCCTTCGCAACGGTTTACCTCGTCTGGGGTTCCACGTATCTTGCCATCCGCGTGGCGGTGGAAACGCTGCCGCCATTTCTTTTGGCGGGTGCCAGATTTTTGGTGGCCGGCACGCTGTTGTTCGTCTGGCTGCGTTTGAAAGGCGTGCCGTTGCCGGACAAAAAACAATGGCTGCACGCGGCATTCGTCGGGGTGTTGATGCTATTGGGTGGCAACGGCCTAGTGGTCTGGGCGGAACAAGCCATCACCTCCAGCCTCGCGGCGTTGCTTGTAGCGTTGACGCCGGTGTGGTTCGCGTTGCTGGAATGGGCGCGTCCCTCCGGCCAACGTCCGGCGGCGACGACGCTGATCGGCATCGTGATTGGATTTAGCGGAGTGGCGTTATTGGTGAGCGGACACAATGCGTCCGGCATTGCGGTGTCGCAAAATCCGTGGGGCGTGATCGCATTGGTGTTGGCGGGAATCACCTGGGCGTCCGGTTCGCTGTGGTCGCGTTACCACGCCAAACCGGAATCGCCGTGGATGAATGCCGCCTTGCAAATGATCAGCGGTGGCATCGCCTTATTATTGCTCTCACTGGGGCACGGCGAACCGGCGCATTTTCATTTTGCCCAAGTCTCAACGGCCTCGTGGTTGGCGTGGTGGTATCTCGTGGGGTTCGGTTCGTTGATCGGGTTCAGCGCTTATGTGTGGTTGTTGAAAGCGACGACGCCTGCGCGGCTTGCGACTTACGCTTACGTCAATCCGGTGATCGCCGTGCTGCTCGGACATTGGCTGTTGCACGAACCGCTCGGTTTGCGGGCGTTCTGGGCGGCCGCCATTATTTTGGTCGGCGTGATCGTCATCACGTTGCCCAAACGTAATTAGTCTTTCAGCTATAAATAAACGGCGGGCGACTCGGACATCACCAGTATTGGCGATGTTCAGTCCCGTTGAGTGTGCTACTTTCGCAAAGTTCCACTTTTTCAACCAACGCACTATCTATTTAATTATGCGAATCCCTTACCGGCTTAAAACAGTTTCTTTGAGCACCGTCTTAGCAACGCTCGGCCTCTTGACGGCCTCAGCGCAAACCATGGCGAATTGGATCGGTGCCAGCGGCGGTGAATGGAACACGGGCGCGAATTGGGACGTCGGCGTGCCCGACGGCGGCACGAACGTCGTGATTGGTTCCAGTTTTACTGTGAATTATAACCAACCGATGATCTCCGCTGGTTTTGGCGTGCTGACGGATAATGGGGTGTTGAATATAAATACGAATGGTTTCAACAATTCAGGTATTTTTATGTTGAACCCGGGCGGCACGGGAAAAATATTTTTGAACAACGGTGCGGCCCTCAATGTGACAGGTAACCTAGGCTATGCCTCTAATTCCGTGGTTTCAATGGCGGTTGGCAGCTCGTTAACGGTCAGTGGCAGTTTGATCATCGGCAGCGGCGCGACCGGCGGCACCAGCGGCAGCACGGCGGGAAGTTCCGGCATCTTTACGAATCTGGGCGGTGCGCTCAATGCTTCCGCCACCACGTTGAATCCAGCCAACGGCAGTATTACTGCCAGTTGCCGTTTAATCATCTTGGGCGGCACCAATAATTTAGGCGCTTTTGCCGCGCAGCGGAGTCCGGGCGCCGCCAATGCGCCGCAACCGCTGGGCACAGACGGATTGGTTATCAGTAATGGCTTCGTCAATACCACCAGCATTTCGATTGGAAATAACGCCCACGGCATTCTATTTTTGGTGGGCGGAACGTTGACGAATACCGGCGCGTTTACTTTGAAAAATGCTACCGTGTCGCGGCCCGCCCGATTTTTACAGGTCGGCGGATTATTCGTCAATTCCAGTGCCGCGCCCGTTGTGATGTCGCCCTCGGGCACGGGTGATACGGCTTATGCGGTGCAAGGCGGGACGAACATTATTTCGGGAATTCAATTTGGCGCCATCGTCACGACGATCACTTCGGTCACCAATGTGGATATTAATAACGTGACCAATATTACTTCGACGACCAACTACACCGGCACGCCGGGCGTGGTCTATTTTACGAATGCGGCCACGATTTATGTTGGCAGTGCCGGCATTTCATCTAATGGCAGCGTGACGATCAATGCGCTGCTGAATACCGGTGGCAAATTTATTTCCTCCACCGATTGGACGAATACAGCGCCGATCACTTTGAACGGGGGAACGTTTGTGGCGCAAGACGCGGCTGGCACCGCGCACACTATTTACAGCTTGGGAGTGCTGCGTGGATCGGGCGTCTTGAATAAAACTGGCGGCGGCACGATGACCTTAGCGGGCACCAATACTTACACTGGCGTCACCAGCATCAGTGCGGGAACTTTGGCGTTGGCGGTCGATCCCTCCGGTTCCGTGGGTTCGCTTGCGAGCAGCACCGCGATCAACGTATCCAACAATGCGACCTTCGATGTTTCCGGATTATCGGGCGTCGGCGGATTTGTTTTGGGCTCGGCGAAAACCATCGCTGGCGTGGGCTCGGTGACGGGAACTTTCACCGCCGGCTCGGGCGCGAATATCAGTCCTGCCGGCGTTGGCGCGCAAGGCACCTTGACCTTTGCCGGCGGGTTGATGGCAAACAGCGCGAATTTTAATTTGGAGCTGACCACGGATACGACCGGGACCATCCTGAGCAACGATCTGGTTAACGTCGTCGGCGATCTCAATTTATCCGGCGCGAATAACGTGGTGGTAACGCCCGTTGGTTCCCTTGGAATCGGCACTTATCGGTTGATCAAATACAGCGGTAATCTGATCGGCAGCGTGGCCAATTTGACTTGCACCGCCGGCACGCTGACGAATCCGACGGGCGAAATTGATTTGGTTGTGACCTCCGTTCGTGCTTCGGCCAATCTGGTTTGGCGCGGCGATGGGGCGGCCAATTTGTGGGACACGGCCACGAGCAGCAACTGGCTTAATGGGGTTGGCTTGGATCGTTTTTACACGGGCGATACCACTATTTTCAATGATACAGCCACCAATTTTGTGGTGAACTTATCTGGTTTAATGTCACCGGCGGCCACCGCGGTGGTGACGGTGAATGCGGTGAATAATTACACGTTCGCCGGCACGGGTGACATCACGGGCACCACGGGTTTAACTAAAACCAATTCCGGCAATCTCACCCTTCTGACCCTCAATGACTACACCGGCGTCACTACGATCAATGGCGGCACATTAAGTGTTTCCAATCTGGCCAACGGCGGCTCGAGCAGTCCGATCGGCGCGGCGGGAAATGCCTCGGCGAACCTCGTTCTCAACGGCGGGATGCTGGCTTACCTCGGGGCGAATGTCACCATTGACCGCGGGGCAACTTTTCAGGCTAACGGCGGAACATTCAACGTCGCCAGTAATGTGACCTTAACCTTGTCCGGCACTCTAACTGGATCGGGTGCTTTGATTGAAAATGGCTTGGGTCAGGTTACTTTGACCGGTGGCAATAATTATTCCGGCGGCACCGTGATCAATGGCGGCAGTCTGCGGGCGAATCCCGCCGCGACGATTGGCACCAATAGCCTGACGCTTGTTGGCGGCACTAATGCGGCCACGTTCACTTTCGCCGGTGATTCGCAAGTTTTGGCCAACCCATTGAATGTGGTCGGCACCAATAATTATCTGACGATGAACGGCAACGATACGATGAGTGCCGCGACGGGAACGGGAACGGTTTATCTGAACGGCGCTTCGGGAAATATCTTGACGTTGCAGGCGATTGATTCATCCGCTTTCAATGGCACTTTCTCGCTGAACACGTTGAGTGCATTACGTATTAATCCAAGCAGCGGAACCACCTTGAACGCTTCCGGGGCGACATTTGATCTCGGTGCCGGTTCCGGGGTTTTGAATAATAAAGTGGGCGGGGTTTATAGCTTGGGAGCATTGGCCAGTAGTGGTTCCAGTGTGCAATTACGCGGGAGCACCAGCTCCGGCAGCGCGGCTACTACTTATATTATTGGTGGAAATAATCGCAGCACCACTTATAGCGGTATGATCGCAACGGGTGCTGGCGGAACGGGCGCCAGTGTGAATATTGTGAAAGTCGGCACCGGCACGCTCGCCTGGAATGGTGGCTTGTTTACTAATGTCTATACGCCGGATGGATTTAGTTATGTCACGAATGTTTCTTACACCAATCTAATTCTCTATACCGGTTCCACCACGATCAGCAACGGCGTGTTGGCGTTAAGCATTCCTGCCAATCTCAATAAATCATCCGCCATCACCTTGGCGACTTCGAGCGGCGTATTGGATGCTTCCGCGATGGGCTCCGTCAGCAACCAATTGGATAACGATGGCGTCACGGTCATCGGCCAAACCTTGGTCACCAACGGCACCTTTGAAGTGGTCTCGGCTCAGACCTTATCCGGCCTTGGCACTATTCGCGGCAGTTTGTTGGCGGATAGCGGCTCAACGTTGAATGTCGGTCTGCCCGGCGTCACCGGGGTTTTGACCGTCACCAATTCCGTCACGCTCAACGGCACGACGACGATGAAACTCAATCACAGCGGCAGTCCGACGAGCGACACCTTGGTGGCCGCGCAATCGTTTATCAGCTATGGCGGCACGTTAATCGTGACGAACATCGGCGGGGCGTTGCACGCGGGCGATACGTTCACTTTATTCAGTGCCAGCGGATTGATGTATAGCAATACTTTCAGCAGTATTGTGTTGCCCAATTCCGCCACTTGGGACACCACGCAACTGGCTGTCAACGGCACGATTCGCGTAGTGACCGCGGCCGGTCCGCCCGCGATCGGCTCTACGGATTTCAGCCAATTGGCGAATGGCTCCATCACCTTGCACGGCGTTAACGGCACGCCCAACGGACCCGCTTCCGTATTGAGCACCACTAATCTGGCCTTGCCGCTCGCGCAATGGACCACGGTCGCCACAGGCAGCTTTGATACCGGCGGCAATTACAGTCCGACCATCACCGTCAATCCAGCCGCACCGCAAGCCTACTATATTTTGCAGGCGCAATAATCATTGAAGGTTCATCCCTGGCGAAACCGGCAACGGTTTCGCCAGTTTTATTTTTGCCGCACGCGTAGCTGCAAAAAATCAATCCGCCATCGCCGCTGGCCGTTGGCCTGCTTTGCGATTGGACTGCGAATGGGCGCGATACTTTTGCGGCGATAAACCAATCACCATGCGAAATTGTCGCGTAAAATAATTACTGTCGTTGAAGCCAACTTTATATGCGACTTCCGTGATGGTGGCTTCGGTTTGCCGCAACATTTTTGCCGCCTCGCGCAAGCGGATTTGAATCAGGCGCGCAATGGGCGGACTGCCGGTGGCCGCCTGAAATAAGCGGATGAAACTACGCTTAGACATGCGCGCGATGTCCGCCAGTTGATCGAGATTCAACGGTTCCGCGAAGTGCGATTCCAAATGTGCGATCGCCTTGGCGCAACGCAGTAGCGCTTTGGAATCCGTATTTTTCGTGTGCGAATAACAACGCGAAAGATAGCCGATCATCTGCATGAATAACGCCAGGGATTGAAAACCAAAACCTGGAGCGCGTTCGACCAATTCACTTTCCAAATCGTCCACCTGACTTTGAATCGTCGCCAATTCGCTCAGTGACAAACGTAAACGGCTTTTGAACCGATGCCGTCGCAAAACAGGTTCCAATGCAAACAGCGCATGATAGCCGGGAACCGACGGTAAATCAGCGAGATGCAATGTCAGTTTTTCCGGATCGAACAAAATATTGATCAGCCTCAAGTCGCGCAGATTTTGGTATTCATGTTTGCGGCCACTATGAATTACAAAAACATCGCCGGCCGAAAGTTGCCACGATTCGCGCCCGATGACGTGTAACGCATGGCCGCCCGTGACGATGACGACTTCGGAGAATTCGTGCTTATGTGGGGGAAAAACCACCTGCGGTTCCCGGCGCACCACCGACAGCGGAAACGACGTTGGCAGCCAATCTTTTAGCTTTAGTGTGAGCATGGCGTGGAAATTTTACGGGTTTGATTCACGCGTTTTTAGTCGATGGCAATATCGTGCTAAAATTTGGCAACATTGTTAAGGGAATTTTTTCCAGCGAGTCCAACATCAAGCCATTAAGACCACCGTAAAGCGAACGCCAAAGTGCTGCCGATATTCTATTGGCAGGCCATGCGAATTATTTTACGGCGTCATGCTCGCTCACGAAACTCTACGTTTTAGCCAATCTGTTTTATTGTCATGAAGCAAACCCATCTCACGCAATCTTTTCAACTCGCCCGCGAACGTTACGCCAGTTTGGGCGTGGATGTGGAGCGCGCCCTCAAGACGCTTGCGACCATTCCGATCTCGCTGCATTGCTGGCAAGGAGATGACGTCGGCGGTTTTGAAAATTTCGGCGGTTCGCTTGGCAACGGCCTCGCCGTCACTGGCAATCATCCCGGCAAAGCCCGCACGCCGGAGGAATTGCGCGCTGATCTGGAAAAGGCATT
The DNA here is from genome assembly GCA_026225255.1 of Methylacidimicrobium fagopyrum. Lineage (GTDB taxonomy): Bacteria > Verrucomicrobiota > Verrucomicrobiia > Limisphaerales > UBA11358 > UBA11358. The sequence continues at coordinate 251,551 of JAMFSJ010000033.1, forward strand.
GTCATTTATTCCGGGCAAACATCGCTTAAACCTGCACGCGTTCTACGGCGAGTTCGGCGGCAAGAAAGTGGATCGCGACGCCATCGCGCCTGAACATTTCAAAAACTGGATTTCGTGGGCGAAGAAAAACGGACTCGGTTTGGATTTCAATCCGACTTGTTTCTCGCATCCCAAAGCGGCTGATGGTTTTACTTTATCAAACGCGAACAAAGGCATCCGTCAATTTTGGATTGAACATTGCATCCGCTCGCGCGAAATCGGTGCGGCGATGGGTCAAGCGCTCGGCAAAACCTGCGTGACGAATGTGTGGATTCCCGACGGTTACAAAGACACGCCTGCCGACCGCAATGCGCCTCGCGCGCGCCTCGCGGAATCGCTCGACGCTGTTTTCAAAAAACCGCTTTCGCCCAAGTTTAATCTGGACGCGGTTGAACCCAAACTCTTCGGCATCGGCAGCGAAAGTTACGTTGTCGGTTCGCATGAATTTTATCTGGGCTACGCGGTCAGCCGCAAAAAATTACTGACGCTCGATGCCGGCCATTATCATCCGACCGAAGGCATCGCGGATAAAATCTCCAGCGTGTTGCAATTCATGCCGGAGATTTTATTGCACGTCAGCCGCGGCGTGCGTTGGGACAGTGATCACGTCGTCGTTCTGAATGACGATCTGCTCGCCATCGCGCGCGAAATCGTAGCCAACGGTTTTGAAAAACGCGTGCACATTGGTTTGGATTATTTCGACGCGAGCATTAATCGCGTTGCTGCCTGGACCATCGGCACACGCAACATGATCCGCGCCTTGCTATCGCGTTGCTGGAGCCGACGGAAAAACTCCAAGCCGCCGAACGTGCCGGTGATTTCACCACGCGGCTGGCGTTGCAGGAAGAAATCAAATCGCTGCCGTTCGGTGCGGTCTGGGATTTTTACTGCGAATCCAAAAATGTTCCGGTCGGTGAAAACTGGCTGACCGAAGCAAAGCGTTACGAAAAAGAAGTTTTATTCAAACGGTAATCACCTAAAATCAAATTATGAGTCCCAATCCCTTACTTGGCGTTGTCTTCCACTGGCTGGGCGGTCTCGCGTCCGGCAGTTTCTATGTGCCTTACAAAGGCGTGCGCAAATGGTCGTGGGAAACTTACTGGCTCGTCGGCGGTATTTTTTCGTGGATCCTTTGCCCGTGGCTGTTCGCCTATTTCATGACGAACGATTTGTTCGGCGTGCTGAAGCAACAATCCGCCGGCACGCTGTGGTGGACGTATTTCTTCGGCGTGTTGTGGGGACTTGGCGGTTTGACCTACGGTTTGACCATGCGCTTTTTGGGTTTGTCACTAGGCACCGGCGTGGCACTGGGTTATTGCGCGGCGTTCGGCACTTTGGTCCCGCCGATCTTCAAATATTTCACGCCAAATTTTTCCGTGTTCGCGAGCGGAACCAGTATCGTAGATATCGCTAAATCCACTTCGGGTCAGGTGACACTGGCCGGGGTCGGTGTCTGTCTCGTCGGCATCGCCATTGCGGCACTGGCCGGTTTCACGAAGGAATCAGAAATGCCGGAAGCGCAGAAGAAAGAATCCATCAAGGAATTTAATTTCAAGAAGGGCATCGCCGTTGCAACATTCTGCGGCATCATGAGCGCGTGTTTCGCCTTCGGTTTGCAGGCGGGTAAAGATATCAATGCCGCTTCGCTGGCCGCTCATACAAATACCATCTGGACCGGACTGCCCGCGTTGCCCGTGGTATTACTGGGCGGTTTTACGACGAATTTTATCTGGTGCGTCTTGTTGAATTTCAAAAATCGCACTGGCTATCAATATCTCGCGTCGCACGTCCGCGCTGAACACGCGCATCATGGCGGCAGCAGCGGCAGTGAACACGGCGGCACGACGGCCACCAAAGCCGCGACGCCGACCGATCTGAAAATTCCCGTGCTGAGCAACTATCTCTTCTCTGCGCTCGCCGGGACGATGTGGTATTTCCAATTTTTCTTTTACACGATGGGCGCGACGCAGATGGGTAAATATGATTTCGCCTCATGGACGTTGCACATGGCCAGCATCATCATTTTTGCGACGATGTGGGGCTGGATCTTCCACGAATGGAAAGGTTCCAGCAAAAAAGCGCATCTGCTCATTGGCGGCGGTATCGCGACGCTGCTGCTCTCCACGATCGTCATCGGCGTGGGCACGGCGATGAATGGCGGGAAAACGTTCCACGATATTTTGAACACGCTCTTGGGCAAATAAGCCATGCAACGGCATGCATTCAAAATGCGGTTGAAGCCGGCGGTCGCGGCGGAATATAAAAAACGCCACGACGAAATCTGGCCGGAGCTGGCGAAAGCCTTGCAGGACGCCGGTGTTTCGGATTACTCGATCTTTTTCGACGAGGAAACGTTGACGTTGTTTGCCGTGCAAAAGCTGAGCGACAACAACACAGCCGCCACTTTGCCGCAAAATCCCAGCGTGCAAAAATGGTGGGAATACATGGCGCCGCTGATGGAAGTGAACGCGGACAATTCGCCGGTCGTGAAACCGCTGCCGGAATTATTTTATTTGGAGTGATTGCCGGCAATTTTCCCGGTGGCACAGGCCTCCGGCCTGTTGTTTCGGGCGTCCCGCCCAAAACCGTTTGTGATATGAATATTTTAAAACTCGCGCACACCAAAAAATAATATAGACCGCAAACGAAATCCGGCGGGACGCCGGATTTTACAGGCCAGAGGCCTGTGCCACCATTTTCAAAATGCACTCCAATGCGCAGCCGACAGAATGTTGGCAGCTCTTTGTTTTTGCAGAAATCTTTTATCGGCTTTGACCGTCTGAAGTTTTGTCTATCATCCCATTTCAAGTCCACATGAAAAATCAAACGCATCGCTGCTTCAATTTTTTTACCGTCCTTATTTTACTTGCTGCCAGCGTTCAACTGCGCGCCCAAAATTTTTCTGCCGAGCTCGCGCCCAAGCCGGTTCTTGACGTGATGCAGCGCGTCGCCGATTGGCAACTGGCGCATCCGGCCACGAATCGTCCGACCGGCTGGGTCGCCGCCGTAAGCGATGTTGGCTTGATGACGTTGGCGGGCATTTCCGGCGATGCCAAATATCGCGATGCCATGCTGGCGAAGGCCGGGGCGAACGACTGGAAATTACCCGCGTATCAAGGCCGCCTGTATCACGCCGACGACCAATGCATCGGCCAAGTTTACGCTGAACTCTATTTTCTCTATCGCGACCCGAAGATGATCGCCCCGCTGCGCGAACGGTTTGATTATATTTTGGCGCATCCGTCCGCCGCGCCGAGCTTGGATTTCACATTGCCGCACGCCAAATCACAGGAGCTTTGGTCGTGGTGTGATGCACTGTTCATGGCACCGACGACCTGGCTGCAACTTTACGCCGCGACAGACGACGAACGTTATTTGAATTTTACGCTGACCAATTTCTGGCGCACGACCGATTATCTTTACGATCAGGACGAACATCTTTATTTCCGCGATAGCACATTCTTCAAAAAGGCGGAAGCCAATGGTAAAAAAGTATTTTGGGGTCGTGGCAACGGCTGGGTTTTCGCCGGTCTCGTCCGCATCTTGCAAACGTTGCCGACGAATCATCCTGACCGTTCCCGCTTCGAACAAATCTTTAAAGACATGGCCGCGAAACTTCTGACGTGCCAGCAAGCCGATGGTCTCTGGCGTGCAAGTTTGCTCGATCCGGACAGCTATCCCGCGCAGGAAGCGAGCGGCTCGGGATTTTTTACTTATGGTTTTGCGTGGGGCGTGAATCAAGGTCTGCTCGACCGCGCGAAATTTGAACCCGCGATTCAAAAGGCATGGACCGCCCTGGTCGGCTGCGTGGAAGCGGATGGAAAATTGTCACACGTCCAACCGGTGGGCAGTGATCCAAAAAAGTTTAATCCAGATTCAACCGAGGCTTATGGCGTGGGTGCGTTTGAGCTGGCGGGCAGTGAGATTTATAAGGCGGCAATTTTAAAACATGCTTTTGATATTTTATTACCACAGAGCACATTTGGTTCGCCGAATCCTTGGCGCACAGAAGTGCGAATTGCTAACCCGGCCAAATTTGCTCGGCAATGTGAAACTGTAGAACTGTTGGGTGAAAACTTTTTACTTTCGTCGCAGAAGAATCTTGTCGTGATGGATGGCCTTTCGTCACGCATTTTGGATTCGCAATTTTATTCTGCAGAAACAAATGCTTCGCAATCAAAATTACTTTTTCAAGTTGATTTAGCGCCACAAGAATCGCGGAAGTTCTACATTTTAGACGCTTCTGCCTTGGCCGCCGTGCCGCCGCCGATTGTCAAAACTTTTGCCCGCTACGTGCCGGAACGCTTCGACGATTTCGCGTGGGAGAGCGACCGCATCGCGCATCGCGCCTACGGACTCGCGCTCATCAAGGCGGAAAATACCATCAGCAGTGCGCCGGATGTGTGGATCAAAAAGGATCGCGGCCTCATCGTGGACACGATGTATCGCACAAAACATTATCACGAGGACAACGGCTCATTCATGGATGATTACCGCGTCGGTCGCAGCCGCGGCTGCGGTGGGCTGGGCATTTGGGACGGGCAAAAACTTTTTACGTCGAGCAATTATCGGAGCTGGAAACTTATCACGACCGGCCCGATCCGTTCAGAATTTGAACTGACCTTCAATGCTTGGGACGCGGGCAACGGTCGCATGGTTTCCGAAACGAAACGTTACAGCATTGATGCCGGCTCATGGTTCACGAAGGCGCAAAGCACGTTCGCGAGCGATGATAAATCATCCCTCACCATCGGCGTCGGCCTCGCGGAAGTCGCATGCCCGACCAACCGGGAAGAATTTTTCGCGCAGGATTTGAGCGCAGGCTGGTTGACCTATTGGCAGCCGGAAGACCGGCCAAAAGGCATCACCGCTACGGCGATGATTCTGGCCAAAGATCGTGTGTTGGAATTCACGAATGATGCACCAAACCTGCCGGATGCCAAAATCCACGCCGAGGTTCCGCAACCAACGCACGAAGGTTATCCACCGATCCGCAATCAACTCGCCATCACGAAAGTTGAGATCGGCCAACCATTGACTTATTATTTTGGTGCCTGTTGGGATCGTAGTGATGATTTTACGAACCACATTCAATGGGAAAACTACGTTAAGCGCTTCGCCGAACGGCGTGATCAACCGCTGCAAGTGACGATTGGGAATTAGCCGGAGCGCCGAGCATTGCTCGGCTCAGAGCGTGGGCTCACGGTTGTCGCGTCTTGTAAATTAACCAGCTGGAGCGAGCGTCTTCGTGAGCCGGGTTAACTATATTCCAAGCAACACCCGGCTCACGAGGACGTTTGCCTCACCAGCCATATTGCATCACCCACGTAATTTTTGAAGCTTGTAGCTTGGAAATTCTCTGGTGCTTGGAGATTGGACGCTTGGTGTTTTCACTTCGCTTCTGGCCGAGCAATGCTCGGCGCTCCGGCGATCAGTCCATCTACGATTTCAACTGGTTGCGATTGAATAGTAACGGTCGCAGATTCCAATCCCAGGCGCGTGGCGGTCAAGGTGATTGCTCCTGACTTCAAGGTGGAACGAATGGCGACGCGGTTGATGCCGCATTCGGTATCGAGATAGAGTTGGTTGATCGAATTAATTTTCCCACTGTTATAACCGCCACGCCAAATTGCGGGGCCGGATAATTTAAAGTCCACGCGTGCTTCATCGGTCGGGCAACGACGGCCTTGCGCGTCCACGACTTCTACACCAAAGAACGCCACATCCGAGCCATCGGCTTGCAAGCCGGTTGGCGAAACGTGCGGCGTCAGTTTAAGCGACTTGGCTGCACCTGCAGTCTCAATTTCATCCGACGCGACAATCTTGCCATTCAACTTGGCAACGGCAGAGATTTTGCCAGCTTCAAATTGGATTTTCGAAAAACTAAAGATGTAGCCATCCGTCGGCGTGGTGGAAACGCCTTGCGATTTTCCATTCACGAAAAGTTCTACGGCGTCGCAATGATTTGCCGCGATGTAAACCGTCTTCACCGTGTTCGTCGGATACGTCCAATGACCGATAATGTGTATTTCTGGTGCGGGATTTTGCATGACGCGATAAACGTAATAAGCCTCTTTCGGCAGACGCACAGAATCCACTTTGCCGCTGACGCGCGCCACTTCGCTGCTGTCCTGACGACCGTCCGCATTCGAGTCCGACCAATAAATCGAAGCGTAGCCCGACCATTTGGCGTGCGCCGAATCGGTGTTCGTGATGACGTTGCGGGAATAATCGTGATAACGCGCGGCGGCGGCGAGGCAGAACGTTTCCGAGTTCCAATGATACGTGTCATTTGGGCCGGGCTTGAATCCAAATGTGGGCGGCGAAAAATCATCCCAGAAACGACGCGCCGCTTCGTCGCGAAAATCTTCCGTCTCGATGAACGGCGCGCGGTCACGCCGCTCAAGGCTAAACGCGCGGAACAATTCCGAGCGATTCGCCAGTTCATCCGTGCGTTTATCTTGGCCGATCATCACGCCGAAATAACCGGCAATCGGCGTGGCTCCTGCGTCGTTCAAGGTGCGACAACCAACGACGCGTCCGCCGTTGGGATCGAATTGTTTTTGCAAGTCTACCATCGCTTGCAAATGTTCGGGCGCGATGGAGTTGTTGCCCGCTTCCCAAAATAAAATGCTCGGATTGTTGCGAAAATAAATCATCGAATCGCGCATCACTTCCGTGCGTTGTTCCCATTGGCGACCGATGGCATCTTTTTCTTTATCCCCTGCCGGACAAACTTCCACGATGCCGGTTTTATCGCACGCGCGCACATCCACGGCCTGCGGCGAAATATGCATCCAGCGAATATAATTCGCGTGCGTGCTGCGGACAAGTTGCGCGTTGTAATCGTGCATCCAATCGGGATACGCCTCGCCAAGTCCCGCCCAATCATCCGACGAACGCTGCGCGTAGCCGGTGAGCCAGACAAATTTGTCGTTTAAATAAACGCCGCCCGTGCCAACGCCGCCTTTGAACTCGGCTTTGCGAAAACCGGTCTTGATTTTTTGAACGTCCACGACTTTGTCATTGACGGTGAGAATGGTGTAGACGTCGTAAAGGTTTGGAGTTTCATCGCTCCAGAATTTGGCGTCCGCCAAT
>JAMFSJ010000034.1 GCA_026225255.1 Methylacidimicrobium fagopyrum
AGGCGCAAGGCAAAGGTTTGATCGAAGCCACGCTCGAAGCCGTGCATCTGCGGTTGCGCCCGATTTTGATGACGTCATTCGCATTCATCCTCGGCGTGTTGCCGCTCGCCTTGAGCAACGGCGCGGGTTCCGGCAGTCAAAACGCAATCGGCACCGGCGTCGTGGGCGGCATGATCGCGGCGACGTTTCTGGCGATTTTCCTCGTGCCGGTTTTCTTCGTCGTCGTGCGCCGGATCTTTAAACACCAGCCGAACCGGCAAGAATTAGCCGCGCAAGCCGAAGCCGCCGCCAAAAATCCTGACGCCAAATAAAATCGTATGAACAAATTTTTTATCTTCGCAGCGTTCATCGGCCTGGCCGTCACCGGCTGCACACTCGCGCCGAAATATGAGCAACCCGCCCTGCCCGTCGCCCCAACGTGGACGGGAAATTCCGCGACTAATTCCACCGGCAACACCAACGCCGTGGCGGACATCGGTTGGCATGAATTTTTTCAAGACGCGCGTCTGCAACAACTCATCGGCCTCGCGCTGACGAACAATCGCGACTTGCGCGTGGCGGTTCTCAATGTTGAAGTCGCTCAAGCACAATATCGCATCCAACGCGCCGACCTTTATCCCGAGATTGATGCGAGTGGCAATTACATCCGCCAGCGTTCGCCCAAATATCAGTTGGTGCCCGGCGAAAATGCCGTGAACAGCCAATACAGTCTCGGTCTCGGCACGACCGCTTACGAACTGGATTTGTTTGGGCGTATTCGCAGCCTCAAGGCGCAGGCACTGGAAAATTACTTTGCCACCGAAGCCGCCCAACGCTCCGCCCAAATCTCGCTCATCGCCGCCGTCGCCGTGCAATATCTGACCGAGTTGGAGTTTGATCGGCAACTCGTCGTTTCCAGCAACACTTTAGTTTCGGTGCAGGCCGCTTACGACTTGAACCAACAGAGCTACAAGGTCGGCAATATTTCCGAACTCGATCTGCGGACCGCCGAGGCCCAAGTGCAAACCGCCAAGGTCAATATTTCAAAATATCAGCAGTTGCGAAATCAGGCGGACAACGCGCTGGTGTTACTTTTGGGAGCCGCCATGCCGACGAATTTGCCGCCCACGAAATCGTTGGACACAGAAAAATTATTGACCGATCTGCCGCCGGGATTGACATCCGATCTCATGCAACGGCGACCGGATATTCTCGCGGCTGAACATCAATTGAAAGCCGCCAATGCCAATATTGGCGCGGCGCGCGCGGCCTTTTTTCCGACGATCAAAATCACCGCCGACGCGGGCGTATCCAGCCAACAGATCGGCCAATTGTTCGCCACCGGCTCGGGCACGTGGCTGTTCAATCCGCAGATCACGGTGCCGATTTTTGAAGCCGGGAAAAACAAGGCGAACCTCGACGTTGCCAACCTGAATAAAAATATCGAGATCGCGACATATGAAAAAGCGATCCAAACCGCGTTCCGCGAAGTGGCCGATGCGTTGACTGCAAAATCATTTTTGGACGAACAGATTGACGGCCAGACTAAACTGGTCGCCGCCGAGCAAAGCCGATACGACTTGTCCGACGCGCGTTATCGCAATGGCGCTGATAATTATTTGAGCGTGCTCTTGGCGCAGCAGGATCTTTACTCCGCGCAGCAAAATCTTGTGACGTTGCAATTCTCGCGCTTATCAAATTTGGTCAGCCTTTACGAAGCGCTCGGCGGCGGTTGGAACGAACAAACCGTGGCCGCCAACAATCCAAAAAAATAGACGGCATTAGAACGCTAACTGTGTTTTGGGTTCCCCAATTCCATAGTCAGCATTTTGGTGGAACCGTCCTCATCCCTGCCCTCGCCTTCGAGGAAAGGGAGCATGCGCCCAGCGTCTTAAGAAATGGCGCATTGAAATGGTTTATCGCCTAAACCAACCTAGTTCCAACCAGAGCGATTGGATGGAGGTTTAAAATGCCGCGCCGCCCAACTTCATTTCAACGCGCTTTCTTGGTCTTGATTTTCGGCTTGCGAGAATATCTTTCTGCCCGTTTATGGCGGAAAGCATCCGTCCGGCCCAGCGGTGCGGCCAAGCCGTTTTTTTGCGTTTTGAATTTCCGCATCGGCTCGATGGTTTTCGGGCGCGGTTTCGGCACGAGCAACACGGGACAGCCTTCGTAGCCGAAGGCCGTGCGCATTTCGCCGCCGAGATATTTTTTGTAGGCGTCGGAAAACAATTCGTCCGTGTTGACGAACAAGAGAAATGTCGGCGGCGCCTGCCGCACTTGCGTAGCGTAATAAAATTTCAAACGCGCGCCCGTGGCGCTGATCGGCTGACGTTTTTCCACGGCGTCACGCAACGTGCGGTTCAAGATCCCCGTCGGCACTTTTTGCTGCAACTGCGCGCCGACATAACGCACCGCTTCGAGCAAACGATCCAAATGAAAACCGGATTTGGCGGACGTGAAAATCACGGGGGCGTAATCAAGGAAGAATAATTTCTTCTGCACCCACTCGGCGAATTGCGAGAGCGTGGTCAATTCCTTCGCCTGCCCGACGCGGCGCACTTTATTTTCGCGGCGCACGATTTCTTCTTTGCGCGCTTCGACAACTTCTTTATCGAACAAATCCCATTTGTTGACGACGATGATGCACGCGCGACGATTTTCCACGATGACGTCGGCAATTTTTTTATCCTGCTCGGTCACGCCCAATTCCGCGTCCAAAACCAAAACCGTGATGTCGCTGCGGATGATGGATTCTTCGGAACGTTGCACGCTGAAAAACTCCACCGTGTCGTCCACGCGGCGCGTTTTGCGCATGCCGGCGGTATCAATCAAAACGTATTTCGAGCGCACGCCTTCGGTTTCCACCTCGAACGGCACGTCCACGGAATCGCGCGTCGTGCCGGGAATCGGCGAGACGATGACGCGTTCGGAATTCGTGAGCGCGTTGATGATGGACGATTTGCCGACGTTCGGGCGGCCGACGATGGCGAGCTTCAGCGGACCCGGTGGCAATTTTTTTAAGCGCTCACCTTCTTCGCCCGCTTCGCCTTCAGCATTTTCCGAGGCGGAGTCATCCGAATCTGAATCTGGCACAACGATCTCGTCGCTCAGCGGCAATTCCGGCAAAAAGGCCGTGGCGGCGTCCATCAAGCTTTCGATGCCGTCGCCGTGAATCGCGGTTACGGGGAAAATTTTTGCGAAGCCAAGCGCGGTGAATTCATCCGCCAATTTTTCCATCCGCTCGTTGTCCACCTTGTTCGCGGCCACCAAAACGGGTTTGCCGCTGCGACGCAATTTTTCCGCCACTTCGCGATCCAACGGCACGATGCCTTCCTGCACGTTGACGACGAGAATAATGGCGTTCGCGGCTTCAATCGCCATTTCGACTTGATCCAGCGCGGCTTTGACGATGACGTCGTCGGACTTTTCGCGGCGCAGCAAACCGATACCGCCGGTGTCCACGAGCGTGTAGGGCCGACCGTGCCATTCGGCCTCGACGCTCACGCGGTCGCGCGTGACGCCGGGTTGATCGTGCACGATCGCGATACGTTTTTTGACGATGCGATTAAACAGCGCGGATTTCCCCACGTTTGGCCGGCCGACGATGGCAATGAGATTTGACACGTTAGCAGTTTGCTAAAGTTTAGGCGGATGCGAAAGCCAAAAGCATTTACGCCAAATCTACCCATTATCAGCCGCACCGGCTAAAAATAGTCCGTGCCTACGGAAATCTTGAACCGTCTCGCCGCAAACGCCAAACTGACGAAATGTATCAACGCCCGGGTTGTTTAGGATCTAAACCGCGCTACGAAATTCTGGACGGATTGCGCGGCGTGGCGGCGGTTATCGTCGTGGCCTTTCATCTGTTGGAAGCGCACGCGGTCAGTCCCTTGACCCAACTCATCAATCACGGTTATCTGGCGGTGGATTTTTTCTTTCTGCTTTCCGGTTTTGTCATCGGCTACGCCTACGACGATCGCTGGGAGAAAATGAGCACGTGGGATTTTTTCAAACGCCGCCTGATTCGACTGCATCCGATGGTCATCATGGGCACGATCATCGGGGCGATGGCCTTTTATTTTGGCGCGGGTGAAACGTTTCCTTTGATCCATGACACGCCCGTTTGGAAGCTGCTGGTCGTCATGCTGGTGGGATTCACGCTGCTACCGTTATTGCCCGCCATGGATATTCGCGGCTGGCAGGAGATGCATCCGCTGGACGGTCCGGCGTGGTCGCTATTTTTTGAATATATCGCCAATATTCTTTACGCCCTTTTCGTTCGGAAATTTTCCAATACCCTCTTGGCGATTTTGGTTTTTGTGGCGGGCGGCGTGTTGATCCACTTTTCCGTCACGATGCCGCAGGGCAATTTAGCGGGCGGCTGGACGGTGGACGGACCGCAACTGCGCATCGGTTTCACCCGCTTGATATATCCTTTCTTTGCCGGCCTATTACTCTTCCGCCTCGGAAAATTAATCTGTATTAAAAACGCCTTTTGGCTGTGCAGCTTGTTGATCGCCCTCGTGCTGGCAACGCCGAGAATTGGCGGCAGCGAACATGTTTGGATGAATGGCCTTTACGAATCATTGAGCATCATTTTGATTTTTCCGTTGATCGTGGCGCTGGGCGCCGGTGGCACTTTGAGCGGTAAATATTCCACTCGGATCTGCGAATTTTTGGGGCGGATTTCTTATCCGCTCTATATCACACACTATCCTTTGATCTATCTCTACACCGCCCGGGTGCAGGATAATCATCTGTCGCTACAACAAACTTATCCTTACGCGCTAATGGTGTTCTTCGGCAGCATCACGATCTCAATTCTCTGCTTGAAACTCTACGATGAAGCCGTGAGAAACTGGCTTAAAAAACGTTACCTGATGGCCTCGAATTAAACGTTATCGTATTTTTAGTTAACCTAGGGACAGGGTTAAAAATGCCTGTGACGGAGACAGGAAGATTAGCGCGCTGTCCCTGCCCGCCTTAGTTTTGCCGCAGCAAACTTTTCGCGCGGCGCACCCAAACGCGATCTTGTTTGCGCTGGAAGTTGGGCGCGTGAACATCGTCTTTTACCACGTCGTTCAGTTGCACCCGGGCGAGATCGGTTTGTTGACGCGCGATGCAGAGTTCGGCGAATTGCACTTTGGCGCGGGCGTAAGAATGGCTTTCCACGACGTGCTGCCAGATACCAAACGCGGCGTCGGTTTCGTTCAACGCCGTCAACGTTTCCGCGTAGGCCATGAGCGAATAGCCGAAATCGTGCTTGGAATTTTCGCGACAAACAGCTTCGAGTAACGGCTTCGCTTCGGCCGGACGTTTCAGACGCAACAAGCATTGGCCGAGATGCGCCCGCGTGTCGATGTCACCCGGCTCACGCGCCAACGCGGCGCGATAACACTTCTCCGCCTCGGTGAATTTTCCGCGTTGAAAATAAACATCGCCGAGTTGGAAATGATGATAGGCATTGTCGAGGTGATGGATTTTCGACTGCAATTGTTTGATGCGTTCACGGCTTTGCGCGCCGGGCAATTCAAAGCCGGTGCTGCCCGAAGCCGCCGCCGCTTCGCGATACACGAGAAAAAAATACAGGATCGCGGAGACACCGAAGCCGATAAAAATGAAGACCGCCCAAAACCATTCCGACCGCCGCACGGCATCAATGAACATCCAAAGCTGAAACACAAACGCCACCAGCCACCACGGATTATGGATCAGATAATCAATGTCTAAAACATCCGAGATCAGCGAGGCGAACATCCCGTCAAATTATTCGGGCGGTTTGAACGTGGCAATGAAAGTTTTTACAGAAGGAATTCAGGTAAATTTTCCCGCGCCCCGCGGAGAGGAATAACTCAAGCAGCAGGGCTGAAGGATGAAAACGAAGACGGCGCGAAAGTCTTTTCAACCTGCGACCTGGCCCCCCAGCGTCAGTCCTATTGACTGCCCGTTAAAACGAAGGCATTGTTTCCGCCATGAAAAAAATTCTTTTACTCGCCGCCATTATGTTATCGCCCATCATCGCCACCCACGCGGCGGATTCCATTTACGATTTGCCGCTCAAGGACATTGACGGCAAAGCCACTTCGCTGAAACCGGAGCAAGGCAAAGTGATCCTCATCGTCAACGTCGCGTCGCACTGCGGATACACGCCGCAATACGCCGCGCTCGAAGCGACGTATAAAAAATATCAGGATCAAGGCCTCGTCATCTGCGGTTTTCCGTGCAATCAATTTGGCTCACAAGAACCCGGCACGGACGCGGATATCAAACAATTCTGCACCGCGACTTACAACGTGACGTTTCCGATGTTCGATAAACTCGAAGTGAATGGCACCAATCGCGCGCCGCTTTACGTTTTGCTCGCGGGCAAGGAATCACCGTTCCCCGGCAACATTCACTGGAACTTCACCAAATTTTTGATCGGACGTGATGGCAAGATCATCAACCGTTTCGATTCCAAAGTGAAACCGGATTCCGCTGAATTGACCAAAGCCGTCGAAGCGGCGCTGGCGGCGAAATAATTTTTCATAGTCTCAGCGTTCGCATGAAATCCCTTTTCCAAAAAACTCTGGTCGTCGCGCTGCTATTCGCCGCCCTGCCCTTCGCGTTGGGCGAGGACGCCAAACATAATTACACAGTTTGGGAAAAGGAAATCTCCGCTTACGAACGCAGCGATACCACGAATCCACCGGCGTCAGGTTCGTTCGTGTTCATCGGGTCCTCGACCATCCGATTTTGGGTGACGCTCGCCCAGGATTTCCCCGGTGAACCGGTGGTGAATCGCGGCTTCGGCGGCTCGGAGATTTTGGATTCCATATACTTCGCGCCGCGCATTCTTTTTCCTTACGCGCCGCGCAAAGTTTTTTTACGCGCGGGTGGCAATGATCTGGCAGCCGGACGATCGGTGGATAAAGTGTTTGCCGATTTCGAGGAATTCGCCGAAGTAACGCACGCGAAATTGCCGGCGGCAAAAATTTATTACATCTGTTGTAGCCCGACGGTGGCGCGCTGGAAACAGCACGATAAAGAAGGGCGATTGAACGCGCTCGTCGCTGATTTCATTAAGGATAAAGCCTATCTGCAATACATCAACACGGACGACTTGCCAATGGGAACGAACGGTTTACCGCGCCCAGAATTATTTCGCCCCGACGGACTGCACTTCAACGCGGCCGGTTACAAATTGCTCGCCGAACGCGTGCGTCCGTTTGTGGTGCAATGAGGGCGGAAAGCGGCCAGCGTCAGGCTCGGCGCTCGGCGCGATTATTTCTTTAACGCGGGCGAAGCCGTCACCCGTTTGAAAAAATCATAGATGCCCGCGTCGCCCATTTTTTTGGCGTCGGCGAGTTCGCCCGCGCGGGTGACGTAAAGCACTGCGTTATTCGTGGCCAGAATCACGACGGCAGGAATCCCTTTTTTCAACGGCACACCATAAGCGTTGGCGAGATCCAGATTCTTATCAAAATTTCCGACGCTGACTTTGACGATCTTGAAGTCATGCGCCAGCAACGGCGCACTCGCTCCCGTTTTTAGGGCGTGCGCCAAGGCCTGGCAATCGGGACACCAATTCGCACCGAACACCACGATGATCGGCGTGTTATTCGTGACGGCTTGAGCTAGCGCCTGTTTGAGGTCGAGCTTGGCATCGGCGGTTTCGCTGTAAGGCGTTTCCGCAGCGGCAGCGGCCAGCGCGAAAAACAAGCTGCATAGAATGGAGAATATCTTCATGGCTCACTTCGTCTGCGGCGTGGATTTGATAACGTCTTTGTGTTCCAGCTTTTCTAATTTCGGCGCGATGACGACCTGGCAATAACCGGCGTCGGAATTGTTGTCGTAATATTGCTGGTGATAATCTTCGGCCTTGTAAAATTTCTTGAGCGGCACAATTTCCGTCACGATGGGATTATGAAAATCGGCCTGAGCTTCCAGCTTGGATTTTTCCGCCAGCAATTTTTGTTTCTCGTCGCGATACAAAATAATGGAACGATACGACGTGCCTTCGTCCGCGCCCTGGCGATTCAAGGTCGTTGGATCATGCGCCTGCCAGAAAACTTTCAGCAATTGCGCGTAGGAAATTTTGGCGGGATCAAAAGCAATTTCCGTTACTTCCGCGTGACCGGTCGTCTCCGTGCAAACGTCGCGATACGTCGGATTTTCCGTGGTGCCGCCGGCGAACCCGCTTGTCACGGAGATCACGCCGGGCAACCGTTCAAACACGGCTTCCATGCACCAAAAACAGCCGCCCCCGATGTCCGCAATTTCTGTAGTATTTGTGCTCATAAGTTTGGTCGGCTGCGCCGACGCGGGTAAATAAATCGCGCCAACTGCCAGTAATGTCAAAAGTAATTGTTTCATATCTGTCTGATGTCTGAACATCCGGTTTATTCCCAAGACAAAATAAATTCAACCACGGATGGGCGACAAGGACGAAGGAAATATTGCATGAATCATCCGCGCGTCAAACTTCCAGGCCGCCATCAGCCCATAAAAAAACTGCGCCGGTCGTGACTTTCGTCAGCAACCGGCGCAGGGTGATTAACCTTCTAAAGTTCAGCCATGGTAGCCAACTTCGCCGTGTTCGGATTCATCCAAACCAGCTTCTTCCACTTCTTCGCTCGGACGCAGGCCGACGAGGACTTTGGTGATGTAAGCGATGACAATCGTGCCGACCACGCTCAAGACGATCGTGATGCCGACCACTTTAAGCTGTTCCAACACGAGCGGTTGGAACCAGCTGTCCGTGACGTAAGCTTTGAGGTTCGTCGCGAGGTTCGCATTGACCGAGTTACGGGCCAACATACCGGTCATGATTGCACCGACGGTGCCGCCGATCGCGTGAACACCGAACGTGTCCAAAGCGTCGTCATAACCGAACCAGCCTTTGACTTTGTAGCACATGAACCAGCAGATCGTGCCGGCCGCGATACCGATCCAGATCGAACCTTGGGGCGTTACGAAACCGCAAGCGGGCGTGATGACAACCAAACCAGCAACGGCGCCGGAACAGAATCCGAGCACGCTCGGCTTGCCTTTGGCGATCCATTCCCACATCGGCCAGACGAACGAGGCGATCGCAGTGGCGATGGTCGTCGTGGTGAAGGCGTTCGCAGCCACCACGTCAGCGGCGCAGGCGGAACCGGAGTTAAAACCATACCAGCCGACCCAGAGCATACCGGTGCCGATATAAGTCAACACGAGGCTGTGCGGCGCGAAGTTGGTTTTGCCGAAACCTTTGCGCTTGCCGAGAATCAAGGCGAGCACCAAGGCGGAATAACCGGAAGTCATATGCACCACAGTGCCACCGGCGAAGTCAATCGAGTGAATCTTGGCGGCCGCATTCCAGACGCCGTTCAAGGCGCCGTTGATGCCCCAGACCATGTGACCTTGGGTGAAGTAAACAATGACCATCCAGAGTGTCATGAAAACGAGGATGGCTTTGAACTTCATACGTTCTGCGATGGAACCGATGATGAGCGCGGGCGTGATGATCGCGAACATCAATTGGAACATGGCAAACACGTTTTCAGAAACCCAGTAGGAGTAATTGCTGTTCGGGGCGGAAGTGACCGCGCCGAGCATCAAATCAGCACCCGGTTTGCCGATAATCCCGGCGACCAAATCTTCTTTGCCCGCTGCACCGGTGCCGCCGAAGATCATGCCGTAACCGATGAACACCCAGAGGATGGTCACGAGGCCGGTGATCAGGAAGCATTGCGCGAGGACGGACAACACGTTTTTCTTGCGGACCATGCCGCCGTAGAACAACGCGAGACCGGGGAGCGTCATGAACAATACGAGGGCTGTGCTGGTGAGCAACCAAGCGTTATGGCCCGGGCCAGGATTGCCGAGAATCGTATCAGCGACGACGACGTTACCATTCGTGTCTTTCAATGAAGCAGTCGGATCGCCATTCGCGATGTAAGCTTCCAACGCGGAAATACGTTGGTCAAGCGAAGCGGCGGGCAACGGTGCCGGCGTGGCCGGAGCTGCATTGGTCGAGACGGCAGCCGCGGGAGCGTTGGTCGTCGCGGCGGCAGCGTTCGTGTCATCCGCGCGAACGGTGAATGCGCCCAAAGTGGTCGCAGCTACCAGAGCTAAGGTCAGTAAATGTTTTTTCATAGTTAGTCGTGTGAGGTTTTTTGAAATAGTTGGTTAAACAGCGGAGTCACCTTTTTCTTCCGTGCGGATGCGCACAGCTTCCTCGATGGTGGAAACAAACACTTTACCATCGCCAATTTTGCCAGTCTTCGCGGCCTTGATGATCGCACCCACAGCCGCGTCTTTTTGCGCGTCGGCGATCACGAGTTCAATTTTGATCTTCGGCAGGAAATCCACCGTGTATTCGCTGCCGCGATAGATTTCGGTGTGGCCCTTTTGACGGCCAAAGCCTTTAACCTCGCTCACGGTCATGCCTTCGATACCGATTTCGCTGAGGGCGTCCTTCACCTCTTCAAGTTTGAACGGTTTGATGATTGCTTCAATTTTTTTCATAGTTTTAGCTGTGCTGTTTTCCCGGTTGTTTGTTCCAGGCAGGCAGAACACTCGCGTCCCAGCCGCCATTGACACCGCCTTTAGCAACGAAGATGCCAGCTTGAAACCATTTCTATGAATGGCGATAAAACCGCTGATTTTAAAGGCTGAAAAATTTCAGTGAATTTTTTTATCCAGCACCGAAAACCGGTGCAGCTGTAGTCTTTTGCGCAGCCAAGATGTTTTTAACCAGAGAAAGGTTGCAGGGGTTTTGGAATGAATGACGAGCCGACTGATTGAAATACCGTAGCGGCGGCAGGTGACCGCCATTGTCAGGAAAAGCTAACTTACGGGACTCCCTTTTATCGAATTCAGCCAGATCCTAGCTTAATTAGTCGGATCAAAAATGATGCCCGTAAATAATATGGATTGCGTTTGATCATCGGCGATCACGAAAAGAAAGGGATGATCCACAATCATCTGAAAAGGTTTCGGTGGATCCATCTCAGCTGCCAACGACGTAATGCGAGTTCCCGTCACCGCCGCTGCTTCCGTGCCCTCCTCATTCACTTCCACAAAACTTTTCTGTTTTACCTCGCTGACATAAAGCGGTTCATCGGCCATTTCTGAAAAATCCGCCGCGCCGCTGTCAAAAATACGATTCATTCCCAAAGCCTTTAGCGGCGTGTTCAGTTGCACTTCATAATCCATTTTGAATTTGGGAAATATCAGCGTTCCTTGGCGATCAGAAAATTGCGGCAAAATTTTATCGCGCCAATTTTCACCGGTAAAGCTGGCTAACAATTTTTGCGGACTCGCATTGGTCGCGGGCAGAAACAAATACAGATGCAAACGGTTTCCAACATAACCCAAGCGCACCGCCTGAAAACCATCTGTTTCCGAATAATCAAATTTCCGGCTCTGCTGCATCATCGGCGTTTGCTTCACCTCGGCATCCGTCAAATAAAAGGCGCGCGGCTGGGTCTGACCTTTTTTGAACTGCTCCGCCCATTTACCTTTGAAATAGATGGCATTGGCGAGAATCATTTTCGTCAATGGCGGAAAAGGAAATGAGAACATATCCTTAATTTTTCCACGCGTTTGCGCCTCCACCCAATCATTGATCGTAGCCGCTGATTGCGGATTTTTGAAATCAACGCCCGTTGGCTTCGCATCAAAAAAATAATGGCTATGCGAAATAAAACCGGACTTCAATTGAATGCCTTTTTGATACCAAATGCCGTCCGCCAGATTCAGAGCCACATCCGATTGTGAATTTAACGCCAGATTTATCCGCCGACACGCCTCGTTCAGATCGCTCGTGGTAAAATCGCTCGTTTTCAAAACGCGTTGCATTTCGGCTCTGGTTTCGCCCACCGCACCGTTACCGACCATCTGTAACGCGGTCGAAACGCTAAAGGGTGAAATGAAAATATTCGTGCCTGGCTGGGTCTGCGCAATTTGTTTGAGCAGATCGAACGCAAAACTATTATTCGCCACCGCCAGTTTGCCAACGTCCTGCGCCCAAACAGCACCGGACAATAAACCAACCATTGCAACAAAGAAGAGGATTGGGGTAATTTTCGAGCTCATATTGATTTTAACTTGAAACTGAGACCATTCAGGCAGAGCGTCAAACGTTTAATTAAAGTCATTCGCGCCTAATCTTTCCACCACCAGCGCCCCACAGAGATCAATAATTTTGCTGACACCTCGCGTCACCCTGTGAACAATATGCCCGCAATCAATTCGACATGACCGTCACGTTGTTCATTCCTTGTTTCATCGACGCGCTCTTTCCGCGCGCGGGCATCAGCATGGTGCAAATTCTCGAACGCCTCGGCCACCGCGTCGTCGTGCCAGAAGCGATCACCTGCTGCGGTCAGCCGCCGTTCAATTCCGGTTATTGGGATGAAGCGC
Source organism: Methylacidimicrobium fagopyrum (assembly GCA_026225255.1). Lineage (GTDB taxonomy): Bacteria > Verrucomicrobiota > Verrucomicrobiia > Limisphaerales > UBA11358 > UBA11358. The sequence goes on from JAMFSJ010000034.1 coordinate 12,373, forward strand.
GCGCCGTCGCCGCCAAGGTTCTCCCGCAACTCGCCAACGCCGACGCCATCGTCATCGGTTCCGGTTCTTGCGGCGCGATGCTGAAAGTTTTCTATCCGCAGCTGTTTGAAAAAACGCCGCAAGCCGGGCTCGCGAAACAAATCTCCGAGCGCACGTGGGAATTTTCCGATTTCCTCGTCAACAAACTCGGCGTCACCGATCTCGGCGCAAATTTCCCGCACAAGGTCACGTTCCACGACGGCTGCCACGGCCTGCGCGAACTCAATTTAAAAAAACAGCCACGCGCCCTGCTCGCGAACGTCAAAGGCTTGCAACTGGTCGAAATGTCCGAAGCCGAAACCTGCTGTGGTTTCGGCGGCACTTTTTCCGCCAAGTTCCCGATGATCTCCACCGCGATGGGCGATGTAAAATGCGCTTCCGCCACTGAAACGAGCGCAGAATATATTGTGTCAAACGATTCAAGCTGCCTGATGCACTTGCAAGGCCTGCTCTCGCGGCAAGGTAATCCACTCAAGACCATTCACCTCGCAGAAGTATTGAACCAAAAATAGTTTTAATTTTAGCCACAGATGAAACACCGATTGAACACGGATTTTCAAGATGCAGCAGAATATGGATTTAATCCGTGTTTCATCCGTGTTTCATCCGTGGCTAAAAACATTTCTGTATGACCTTTGTCTCGCAATTTCTCAAGCAAGCGCGCGTGATGACCAGCGATCTGCGGCATCGCCGGATCATCCGCACCGCGCTCGGCAATTACGAGATCGTCCGCGATAAACGCAAGGCCGCGTTTCAAAACTGGCAATCCGCCCGCCAGCTCGCCGCCGAGACGAAATGGGAAGCCGTCAATCATCTCGATCAATATCTCGAAGAACTCGTCGCCAAACTCGAAGCGCGCGGCACCAAAGTTCATTGGGCCAGCAACTCGGCGCAGGCGCGTGAAATCATCTTGCAGATCGTGACGGAGAAGAAAGCGCGTTCCGTCATCAAATCCAAAACGATGACGAGCGAGGAAATTCATCTGAACGACGCGCTGGAACACGCCGGGTTGAACGTCGTGGAATCTGACCTCGGCGAATTCATCGTGCAGCTACGCCACGAAACGCCGTATCACATCGTGTTTCCCTCAATGCATTTGACGCGTGACGAAATCAGCGAATTATTTCAACGCGAACTTGGCAGCGCCGCGACGAATGATCCCGAAGAACTCACGATGATTGCGCGGGATGCGCTTCGTAAAAAATATATCACAGCGGACATCGGCATCACCGGCGCGAATTTTGCCATCGCGGAGACGGGCATGATTTCCATCACGGAAAACGAAGGTAACGCGCGCCTCACCGCCGCATTGCCGAAAACGGTGATTTCCCTGCTCGGTATCGAAAAAATTCTCCCGAAGTTGGACGACCTCGCGCTGTTTCTGCCGATGCTCGCGACGATGGGCGCGGGTCAGGCCTTGACCGCTTACAACACGATGTATGGCGGTCCGCGCCAACCAGGCGAGACTGACGGCCCGGAAGAATGGCACGTCGTCCTACTCGACAATCATCGCACCGAACTTCTCGCCGACGCCGAGCAACGTGATGCGCTCCAGTGCATCCGCTGCGGGGCGTGCCTGAACGTCTGTCCCATTTTTCGCAACGTCGGCGGCCACGCTTATGGCACGACTTACAGCGGCCCGATCGGTTCCGTCATCACGCCGCATCTGCGCGGTTTGCATGATTGGAAACATCTTTCCAACGCGAGTTCGCTTTGCGGCGCGTGCACGGAAACGTGTCCGGTGAAAATTGATCTGCATCATCATCTGTTGCAAAACCGCCGCAACGCCGCACAAGAGAAACCTTCGGCCAGCGAACAGACGACTTACAAATTATTCGCCTTCGCCGCGAACCGGCCGAAGCTTTGGAATTTTGGCCGGAAAGTGGCGCGCTTGTTTCAACCTTTGCAAAAACCGGTCAAAGGCACCGCCCTGGATCCGGCGAAAGCGTGGACCCAAACCCGCGACCTGCCGCCGCTGGCGAAGGAATCGTTTAAAGATTGGTGGAAGAAACGGAAGTAAGCTCCAAGCACCAACACCCAAGCTCCAGAGAATAAACAAACTTCAATGCATACACAGCGATCAAGAGTTTTATCAAAGCATTCGGACATGCTTATGCGTTTGGAGCTTGAGGCTTGGAACTTCTCTGGAGCTTGGAGGTTGGTGCTTGGAATTTTAAAAAAGGATTTTCGATGACTGAACGCGAAAAAATTCTAGCCCGCGTGCGCCAAGCCTTAAAAACGCCTGCGCCCCTGCCCGGCTCGCATGGCAAAATCCATTTACCCGCCGCCGAGCAGGTTCGCACCTCGACCGCCAAGCAATGGTTGCCGTTCGTCGGCGAAAGCTTTGACGAACGACTCGCATTGTTCGCCAAAAACGCCGCCGAGTTGAAAGCGGATTTTCAATTATTCAATTCCGCCGATGAAATGCGCGCGGCGCTCACGCGTTTGAGCGAGACAGAAAAATGGCAACGCGTCGCCGGCCATTCCGGCGGTTTGACGGATGCCATCTGCGCAACTTTGGGCCTGCCTTTGCTCCGCACCGACCGGCCTTACGACGTCAACGATCTGGAATCGTGCGATGTCGGCATTTCCGAATGTGACGCGCTCATCGCGCAAACCAGCAGCGTGCTGGTGACCAATCGCAGCGCGGGTGGACGCGCGTTGTCCGTGCTACCGCCGCATCACGTCGTCCTCGCCCGCCGCGAGCAATTGATCGCCGATCTGCCGTCGGCGTTTGAATTGTTGAAGCAAAAATATGCCGCGAATTATCCCAGCATGATCTCCTTCATCACCGGCCCCAGCCGCACCGGCGACATCGAACGCATTTTAGTTCTGGGCGCGCATGGGCCGAAGAAGTTGACCATTTTGTGCTTTTAACGCGCGCGCTCCCATCGGCAAAGTGGACTTGTGTCGGTTAAAAACTCAGGGGCAAGACGCGTGTGCCACTACGAAAAACTCCGATTTCGGAAATTGAAACTCCAGCGATTCACGCTAAAATGTCCGTCGTGAAAAGCAAAGTGTTGCTACCCATCCTGTTCATCGTGATCTTCGCGGTGTCGCGGATTCCCGGCTTGATGCCGACGAATTTTAGCGTCGCCTACGCGCTCATGTTTTGCGCGGGCGTGTATTTTCGCGGCGCCTTGGCGTGGTGGTTGCCGTTCGCCGTCATCATCGGCACGGACATCGGCTTGAATTTTTATTATCAGCACCAAGGCTACACCGTGTGGGATGTGCCGGACTTGGCGAATCTGTTTTTCAATTACCTCGCCTACGCCGTTTTGATCGGACTCGGTCGCCGGTTTAAACCGCAATCTTCTTTGACCACACTGATCGGCGGCGGGATTTTGGGCGCAATTTTATTTTATCTCATCACAAACACGGCGGCGTGGCTGTTCAATCCCTACCACAATCCGGAATATACCAAGACCATCGCCGGCTGGATCATTGCGCTGACCAAAGGCACGGGCGGATTTCCGTCCACGTGGGAATTTTTCCGCAATACGCTGTTCAGCGGCGCGCTGTTCACGGCGCTATTCGCCGCCGCAGAAAAAGCCGTCGCCGCCGAATCGCCCGCGGACAAAACCGCCGGTGCGCGCGAACCGGAAACCGACGCCGCGCCGGAGGAAGCGCAGGCGTGAAGGGTCACTGGTTACAAGTTGAAGGTTGCAAGTCAAACGACTTCTGCCACGCAAAATTGGTGACCTTCAACGGACAACTTTCAACATGAAGATTGGCATCATTTCTGACACGCACGGGTTTCTCGACCCGCGCGTGGAAACCATTTTCGCGGGCGTAGATCACATTCTGCACGCGGGCGATATCGGCTACGCGGTGATCATTTTGGAATTGGAATTTATCGCGCCGACCATCGCCGTGCTCGGCAACAACGACCTTGGCTTGAGTTTTAAAGAAACGGAAGTCGCTGAACTGGGCGCGAAAAAATTTATCGTCCATCACATCGTCAATCCGTTTGAGCCGTCGGAAGGATTGCAAAAGCGCCTCAACCGTGAACGCCCGGACGTCGTCGTCTTCGGTCATACGCACAAGAAGTTTTCCCAGACGGTGAATGGCACTTTATTCTTCAATCCCGGTTACGCCGGCAAACCAAAATTCGGCGCGGAACGCAGCGTCGCCATTTTGCATTTGGACGAAAACGGTATCCGCCCGGAATTCATCCCCCTCTAATCGTTCCGCCGAGTCAACTGATCAATGCGCCGTTCAATCCACGTCCTCCGCAGCAACGATTGATTTAATCACTTAGCTTCCGGCGCGTGCCGCAAAACGGTATTCAACACCATTTGCCAATTGAAGAAAGTTTCACCGGGTTGCCCGGCGAGCTTGGCCGCGAGCGAGCCGTATTCGGGACGGAACCACGCGGCTTGGCTGAACATGCGAATGGATTCATGCGGATTCCATTGATGCGGACGATATTCGCCCTGCCCATTTTTCGCGCGCTTGAGATCGAAGGAAACTTTGCTGTTCACAAATTCCAGGTGCGTTTTTTCGCCGATAGCGTAAGGCACCACAAATGCCACGCCGCTGCCGAGCGTCGCGCCATTCGTTCCTGCGTAGTCAAAAAAATTATCCCCATTCCGTTCCGCCACGCGCGCCAGCGTGAGCAACGGCTCTACGTCATAAAGATGATAATGAAACGCGTCACGTTTGTAGAAATCGGTCGAAGCCCCGTCCGGTTTGAAGTTGCTATTGATCTGGCGATGAAAGCCATCCACCGTTTCCGCGATCAACGTCTGATCGCCCAGCGTCCAGCCGATCAAGCCGACAATTTTTAACCGGTGACTGAACCAATTTTCCGTCAGGCCGCGATGATCTTTCCAGAGCACGTTGGCTTTATTCCGCAGCCAATCATCCACCGTGCGCCGGTCGGTTTCGGAAAATGTCGGGCGTAGCAAATCGTAAGCGACAATTACCGGCTCGAAACGCGTTTCATTGATCGCGTCGCCATCGGACTGATTTACTTTGGCCCACGCGAGCATAAATTCGCGTGACTTGGCCGCGTAACGCGCCTCGTCCGTCACTACCCAAGTCCAGGTGAGCGCTTCAATTTCATCCATGTCACCCAGCGATTCCATGGTGCGAATCTTCAACGGATCGTTGTCGAGGTGACCTTCGGTGATAACTTTTTCAATGGGATCAGGAACGGCGTTCAACGCCCGCGTCGCCTCATGTTGCAGACTGGAAAATTGTTTTGCGGCGGCCGGATTCGTGGCCAAAAGGGCGCGCAACTGGACGATTTCATCCGGTTGCAAACTGACCGTGCCCGCGTGCAGCCCCAGGGTCGCCCCGAATAAAATGGCGCCCCAAACAAAAAGTTTTTTCAGCATGACTTCACCGCCAGACGTTGGCGCCGGATGCTTTGTTACGGGGATTTGAAGCCAACCACCCCCAACATGAATGTGCTAATGTTCAAGATCAATTATCCATGAGAATATAAAGCTACTTCAAAGGGACCTTAGGGCATGAATAAGCGAATACTATTTGTTGATAACGATCCGTTACTGTTGGATTTTCATGCCTTGGTGCGGGAAAAAGCGGTGGCGCCTTGGGAAATTGCCCGGGCGGAAAACAGCGGCCAGGCGCTGGTGTTTTTAGCTGCCAAAAAAACCGACGTCGTGGTCGCGGATCTGCGCCAATTCAATACGGATGGCATCGGACTGATGCGTGAAGTCCGGCGTTTGTATCCCCGCACGGCGCGCGTCAGCGTGGCGGCGCTAAACGATCAGGACAAAGCCGTGAGCCATCGGGAAAGCACCAATCAATTTCTCTGCAACGTCACCACCAAAGAATTATTTGCCACGCTATTGCGGACCGGAAAGATGGACGCCGTTTTAACGGATGAAACGTTCAAAGCGTTCGTCGGTGAATCAGATTCGCCGTTCAGCGCCGCGTCCATTTGCCTGCAAATTATCCGCGAACTCAACACGGAGCATCCGTCCCTCGAAGCCATCGCCGATCTGGCCATGCACAATGCCACCCTCACGGCAAAACTATTACTCGCCGCCAACTCCGCTGCTTTTGCGCGCAAACTCAAAGTCAGCAATGCATTGGAAGCCTTGCAATATATCGGATTGAATCTGACCCGTTCCATTGTTTTGTCCGCCCATATTTTCCGCGATTTTGAACACACCGATTTGAAGCAGTTTTCCGCGATCGAACTTTGGGATAATGCGCTGCGTTACGCCGAAATCTCGCAGCTCATCCTGCGGCTCGAAAAACCGGACGCGCCGGCGGCCCAAGATGCCGACCCCACGCTGCTGTTGCGCAATATCAGCAAACTCATGCTCGCCAAAAGCAGCCTGACGCACGCATCCAAGCAACCTCGCCGGCTGGCCGCACCCACTGTGGCCACGCCGGCGGCGGACCCGAAAATGTTAGCCGCCGCCCGCACCTGCGAAGCCACGAATATTTTTGGACTCTGGGGATTGGCCACGCCCATGGTCGAAGCCGTCGCGTTTCAACTTCAACCGGTTGAAAATGAGCCATGGATTCCGACGCCTCAAGCCATCGTCTCAAATAATACTTTCTACTCGGAAACTGAGCAAAACCTCGATCTTCCCGCCGACATCAACGCCAACAATCGTCTGGATTCAAAGCACACCGATGTCCAAAAACTGTTTGCGCACACGGGCAAACCGTTCTCCTGAACCCTTCCCTCCTTGTTAGTGGATGCAACTTCCTCGCGTTGGCGCGACGGCGGAAGTCGTCGGGGCGCCCGGTCATTTACCATTCACATGATTGCCAACCGGCATCGCGCCTGACATCATCCCGCCACTTTAAGGGAATTTTGGGGCATGAAAAAACGCATTCTGTTTGTTGATGATGATCCGTTGTTATTGGATTTTTACACCATGGTGATGGAGGAAGCATCCGCGCAGTGGGAAATTGCCAGTGTGACCAGCAGTCAACGGGCGTTGGAAATTCTGGCCGCGAAACCTTTCGACGTGCTCGTTTCCGATATGCGCATGCCCGAGTTGGACGGCATCGGTTTGATGCGCCAAGTCCGCCTATTATATCCGCACACCTCGCGCATTATTATTTCCGGCCTGGACGATCAGGAAGAAATCGCCCGCAGTTTGGAAAGCACCCATCAATTTCTCGCCAAACCCATCCGCGTCGCGGAACTGTTCGACACGCTGTCGCGCATTGGCAAATTAGACGCATTTTTGGCCGATGAAAAACTCAAAAACCTCATCGGCCAACTTGATTCGCTGCCCAGCTTTCCTTCCATCTATCTGCAAATCATCAGCGAACTTAACAGCGAAGATCCGTCCATCGAAGCCATCGCCGACCTCGTCATCCAAGACCCCGCGCTCACCGCGAAAATGTTGCAAGTCGCCAACTCCGCCGCCTTCGGCATCGCGCAAAAAGTCAGCAACCCCTTCGACGCCGTGCAACTCATCGGCCTGAACACCATCCGCACCATCGCGCTTTCCGCCCACGTTTTTCGCGATTTCGAAAATAGCGCCGCGCAAAAATTTTCCGCCCAACAAGTCTGGGACGACGCGTTGCGCTGCTCCCGAATCACCCGGCTCATCATGCGGCTCGAAAAAATTGACGAAACCGAAACCGAAGACGCCTGCACCGCCGCCATGTTGCGCAACGTCGGCAAATTGATGCTGGCCAAAAGTCTCCCGCGCGAATTTGAACAAACCCTTTCGCTCGCGACCGAACAAAATCTCACGCTGCCGGCCGCGAGCCAAAAAATTCTTGGCGCCGCTCATCCCGGCGTGGCCGCGTATCTGTTCGGACTTTGGGGTTTGGCCACGCCGATGGTCGAAGCCGTCGCCTTTCATCTGCAACCCGGCGAAAGTGAAAAGCACACGTTCAGTCCGCTCGCCGTCGTCCACGTCGCGCATGTTTTAACGAACGAACTGTGGCCCGATAAAAATTCCGGCAAAGCGGCCGAACTGGATCTTGAATATCTCACCGCCATCAAAATGAATGACCGCCTCGACCACTGGCGCGCGGAAGTGAAAAAGATGTTCGCGAAGCACGAGTAAACCGTCATTCCGAATTCCAGCGGGATGGTTTGCATCCCTATCCGTGTTTCATCCGTGGCTAAGAGCCTTTTGCCCCAGCGCCGTAGGTGCGCCATCTTTGTAGAAACCAATCAAAAAAAGATTTTCTAGCTCCGTAGGAGCGACCTATTCCGCAAATCATCCATTCGCGGATCGATATTAAAATAATTCCCAGAATATGCCGACCCTACAGGGCTTTTCATTCTACGTTCGTTATTCTATAAAGATGTCGCGCCTACGGTGCTGAATTCTCTTTAGCCACAGATGAGCACAGATGAAACACAGATGGAGCAGGGATTTTCGTCGCGGAGCGGCACCGGAAATTAGCCAGCTACGAAGTGGCTGGTCCTGCATCACCCAAAATCACGCGTCCTGAAAGGACACCCGATTCCGCCGTCCCTTCAGGACGTTTCATTTATCACCAATAACCCGGCACGATGTGCCGGGCTAATTTCAATTGTCGCTCCGCGACCGGAATCGGATTCGTTACAAGAATCCCCATCCGTGTTTCATCTGTGTTTCATCTGTGGCTAAGAGCCTTTTGCCTCAGCGCCGTAGGTGCGCCATCTTTGTAGAAACCAATAAAAAAAATCAAGCTCCGTAGGAGCGACATATTCCGCAAATCATCCATTAGCGGATCGATATTAAAATAATCCCCAGAATATGCCGCCCCTGACGGGACTTTTCATTTTACGTTCGTTATTCTACAAAGATGTCGCGCCTACGGTGCTGGAATCTGTTTGCGACATATTATTATTGTTCGTTCCGAACCGAGCGATGCTCGGCGCTCCGGCCATAATTATATTTCTGAAGTTTAAGGCTATTTTTCTTCATCTAACCCACGTTTTGCGCCAGTGACACCAGCTTTTCATCGCCCGACATCCATTTTTTGGCAATTTACAGGCCAATTTCACCGGCCAACACGCCCTTTTCGCTAGCCCACACCAACTTTTTGGCGGCTGCCACACACTTTTGAATGTCACGCATCGGCTTTTCAGTGCCTGGCACATGCTTTTCCGCCGCTGACGGCAACTTTTTCTCAACTGACATACATTTCTCGATAGCAGACACGTGCTTTTGCCTGCCTTTCGGATTGCAACGCCCCTTCCGGACGTTTCATTGCTCACCAATAACTCGGCATGGTGTGTTTGACTAATTTCCATTATCGCTCCGCGATATGAATTGAATTCACACCTATTCGCGCCAACTCACGCAATCCGTGGCTGCTTTCATTTGTGCCCATCGTGGCTAAAAATTTCCCATACAATGCGCAAAACCCCACAACCGCATGGCGGTTGTGGGGTTTTAACTCATACCCAACGTGTGACTCGAGAACACCCTATCGTTGGAACCATTACGACGATTTCACCACTTCAATTCCTGCAAGCGGCGCGCGACTTCCTCGGCGTTGGCGCGACTGTTGAAAGCGCTGATGCGGAAAAAGCCTTCGCCCTTGGAACCGAAACCGGCGCCGGGCGTGATGACCACATTCGCGTCAGCGAGAATTTTATCAAACGCCTGCCAGCTCGTGACACCTTTCGGCGTGCGCACCCAGATATAAGGGGCATTCACGCCGCCGAAAACCTTCAGGCCGGCTTTCTTCGCACCCTTGCGCAATACTTCCGCGTTGCCCAAATAATGTTTGATCAACGCCGCGACTTGCGCCTTGCCTTCCGGCGAATACAACGCTTCCGCCGCGCGTTGGACGATGTAGCTGACGCCGTTAAATTTTGTCGTCATGCGCCGCGACCACAGCGGATGCAACGGTTTCACTTCGCCATTCTTCGTCGACACATTGAGCGTTTTGGGAACGACCGTGAACGCGCAGCGCGTGCCGGTAAAGCCACCGTTTTTCGAGAAGCTACGAAACTCAATTGCACATTCGCGCGCACCGGGAATTTCGTAGATCGAACGCGGAATCGTCGGGTCAGTGATGTAAGACTCGTAAGCCGCGTCGAACAAAATCACGGACTTATGTTCCAGCGCATATTTCACCCATGCTTCGAGTTGTTCGCGCGTCGCGGCGGCACCGGTCGGATTGTTCGGCGAGCACAGATAAATCACGTCCACATGTTTCTTCGGCGGCTCGGGAATAAAACCATTGCTCGGTTTGCACGGCAGATAAACGAGCTTCGCATAAGCACCCGCGTCGTTCGCCTCGCCCGTGTGACCTGCCATCACGTTCGTATCCACATAGACCGGATAAACGGGATCGCTGATGGCGATTTTATTTTTGGAACCGAGGATGTCGAGGATCGCCCCGCAATCGCATTTAGAACCGTCGCTGACAAAAATTTCGTCATCCGCCACTTCGATGCCGCGATCGCGAAAATCATTTTTGGCAATGGCGGAACGCAACCATTCGTAGCCCTGCTCGGGGCCGTAACCCTTGAACGTTTCGCGCGACGCCATTTCGTCCACGGCCTTGTGCAACGCGGCGACGACCGCCGACGGCAACGGTTCCGTCACATCGCCGATGCCGCAACGGATGAGGCGTTTGGCGGCTTCAGGGTTCGCGTCGCAAAATGCTTTCACGCGCCGGCCGATTTCCGGGAACAGATAACCAGCTTTGAGTTTTAAATAATTGTCGTTAAGAAATGCCATAAAAATTGAAGCATGCAGCTTAGCTGACGAATGCGGGCTAATCAAGAAGCGGTTGGAGCGCCGAGCATTGCTCCGCGATGAACAATAATATCACAACGCGATATCACAACGGTGGGGCGAGACTCCGTCGAGACCTAACATGATTTGGATGTCGTATTTACCTTTGACATCCAAACATTTTCACGACTCGACGGAGTCTCGCCCTACCTGGGTTTTGCCTGGACGTGCCAGAAGCACGCCGGAAATTGTCCTTACGGCACGAAGTAATCCGCTAATAACCTCAGCCCGTTTTATCCGTTTTCCTCTGCGTCTTTGCGTCTTTGCGTGAAAACTTCAGGCCGTCCGCCACTTCAACAACTTCACCTGCGCGTGCTCGGGATGTTTGGGATCGAGAGCGCGCAATTCAAATTCCGCACTGTCCGCCGCGAGCGTGGCCCGCACCCAACCGTTCGGACGTCCCGCTTGGAAAAGATAAGCCGTCGGCGGCAGATTGATCAGATGAATGCCGCTGTCATGCTGCGTGACCTGCCAATCATGTGTATGACCAAAGATCAACGCCTTCACTTGACGCCGTGCGGCGAGCGCCGCCAGAAACACCGCCGTGTCCTGCAAACCGGGAACTTTGTCTGTGAATTGCGGGTGATGATGCACGACGACGATGGCCGGTTTGTCCGTCCGCTTGTCCAATTCCTGCGTCAACCAAGCCAACTGCGCCGGGCCCACTTCGCCGGGCGTGGAATTGGTGGCGATCAGCGAATCGAGGAGAAACCAATTCGCATGCGGACTGGCAAACACCGTCGCCTGTCGTTTTAACGCGGTCGCACTTTGCGTCGCGGCATCTGACGGAAATGCCGACCAAAAAGCCTCGCGTCCGTCATGATTGCCAAACGAGAGATGGATCGGCGCGATCGCGCGAACGGGTTCGATCAATTTCGCGAAGGTCGCATAATCCGCCGGTTGCGCGGTTTGAAACGCCAGATCGCCGTTCACAATGACCGTCGCGGGCTTGACCGGCCACGCAGCGAGTTGACGCACGCAGGCGGTAAAATTATCCGCCATGTTAACGTCGCTATGCTTCGTGGTGACATCGCCGGCGATGTGGATGTCTGAGAAAAAGGCGAAGGTATTTTCATCGCGCGTCTTGTCGGCGACGGCGGCATAGATCGGCGGCGCGAAAGCGATGGCGGTGCCCGCAAGTGCGGCGCGTTTCAGAAATTGGCGGCGAGAAAGTTGCGGCAATAGCATTGGCATAAAGTCAAGGAACGCTAAACAAACACGGCTCCGGCGGCAAGTTCACCAATGTGACTTTTCGGTGAACACTTAGCCTTACAACTCTGGATACATATCACCACTGACCGACAAACTGCAACAATCCGCTTTTGCTCTACGACACACTTGACGAAACTCAGTTAACTGCGGATGAAAATGCCCAACCTCTTCAAGATTTATCAACTCAGCAACAAGTAAATCAAGCTCACCTCCTGTAACAACAAGAATCGGACTTTTATAACGTAACGAGGCAACCACGCTTAAAATGGCGTAACAAGAACGTTTCGTTATGCAATGCTGAAAAATTATCTCATAAAATTTCTGATCCAAATAAATCGCATCCTGACGAGTGTGGTCGTCTGGCGCAGACTTAGAATAGCAAACGAGAAATGCCAAAGTATGAATGAGATTCACCTACCAAATAATCGCCCGTTTTTCCAACGGCAACCACATCGGGCTGCCGGGCGGAATATTGAATGCGTCGTAGAACGGTTGAAAGTTCAACAGCGGACCGTAAGCACGGAATTGCCCGGGTGAATGCGGGTCCACTGTGATCAAGCGTTGTGCTTCCGCCTCGCGGATATTCGTGCGCCAGACTTGCGCGAACGAAATGAAGAAGCGTTGTTCCGGCGTGAAGCCATCGATGTTCTTGCGCGACGCCGGATCTTTCGCGAGCGCGCGTTGCAAGGCTTCGTAGGAAATATTCACGCCGCCAAGATCCGCCAGATTTTCGCCGATGGTCAGCTTGCCGTTCACGTGCAAACCGGGCAACGCCTCGAACCCGCTGTATTCATCAATGACCTTTTGCGCGCGTGCATCGAACGCGGCGGAATCCGCCGGCGTCCACCATTCGTTCAGATTGCCGTTGCCATCAAATTTGCGGCCTTGATCATCGAAACCGTGTGTCATTTCGTGGCCGATGACGACGCCGATCGCGCCGTAGTTCACCGCGTCATCCATCGAGATATCAAAGAACGGGGGCTGCAAAATACCGGCGGGGAAAACGATTTCGTTCACCTCGGGATTGTAATACGCATTCACGGTTTCCGGCGTCATGCCCCATTCTGTGCGATCCACGGTCTTGCCGACGCGGGCGATTTCGCGGCGTGCTTCAAAGGCATCCGTGCGGCGGACGTTGCCAAGCAAATCATCGCGCTGGATGACCACCGACGAGTAATCGCGAAATTTATCCGGATAACCAATCTTTTGCGTGAAGGTCGCGAACTTGGCCAGGGCCTTGGCCTTCGTCTCATCCGTCATCCACGTGACGCGTTCGATGCGGTCGTGAAACACGGCTTTCAGATTTTCGACGAGCGCCTGCATGCGCGCCTTGGCTTCCGGCGGAAAACATTTTTCTACATACAATTGTCCCAACGCCTCGCCGATGCTGCCATCGAGGATGTGTGCGGCGCGTTTCCAACGCGGTTCCTGCTCTAATTGACCGCTCAGGACTTTGCCGTAGAAATTAAAATGTTCGTTCTCGAACGCGGATGACAAATACGACGCGCTGCCATTCAGCAAATGCCAGCGTAGATACGTTTTCCAATCCGACAATGGACGCGTCTGCACCATCTGATTCAACGCATCAAAATATTCGGGTTGTCCTACAATTTCATACGCGGGCGGCGCGAGTTCGAGATCAGTGAAAAAAGAATTCCATAAAATCGCCGGCGTCTTGGCGGTCAATTCGTCGGTGGTGAACTTGTTGTAATTCTTGTTCGGGTCGCGCAGATCTACGCGAGAACGGCTCGCCTTGGCCAAAGCGGTTTCCACGGCAATCACGGTGTCGGCGTCTGCGGTGGCGACGTCACCTTTTTCGCCGAGCAACGTGAACATGGTTTTCACATGATCGTGATACTGCTTGAGCTTATCCGCAAAACTGTCCTTCAAATAATAATCACGATCGGGCAAGGACAACCCGCCCTGCTCCAATTGCACCGCGTAGATCGAACTGTTTTTCGAGTCCGGCCCAAAGCCGATGCCAAACATCCCGCCAATGCCGCGTTGATGAAAATCTGCCAGCACGGCGAACAAATCCTTGGTGGATTTGATGTGATCAATTTTTTTGAGATCTGCCTTCAGCGGTTTCGCGCCGAGTTTTTCAATGCGGTTCGTGTCCATCGCGGACGCGTAGAAATTACCCACTTCCCGGCGCGGTGAATTTTGCGGCAATGATTTGGCGTCCACGGCGGCGGAATCCAAAATTTCGTGGATCAGATACCAGTTGCGTTCCGCGAGTTCGGAAAACGACGCCCAACGCGCCTTGTCCGCCGGCACGGGATTATTTTTCAACCAGCTACCGGCGGCGAAGTGATAAAAATTGGTGGCCGGGCTGACGGATTGATCCAGGTAATCAATCGAAAACGCCGGCACGCGCGGCAGCGCATCAGCGGCGAAAAGATTCAGGCCGGTGGCCGTCAGCAGTGAAATAGCAATCGTAAAAAGGACATTATTTTTCATGCGTCAAAAAAGTATTAGACTAATTTTGGCGAACGAACGCCAAGAAAATTTTCGCGGAGCCCGCAAGCATTGGGAGCGCCGAGAAATGCTCGGATCGGAAACTTCGATACTTACCACTGGGCGAGCAATGCTCGGCGCTCCGTTGGCAAACTCGCTCCAACAAAATTCGACGATGAGGATGAGGATGACGATGAATAGGAATTCATTTTGCTTTTGGCGGATTGCCAAACACTTTGGGATCGTCTTGATAGGGTTCTTTTAATTCTTTCCGTAGACGAAAAGTTTCCTGCATCAAATTGGTTTGCACGGCCGCGTAACCCGGATCGCCGAAGACGCTGTGCATTTCGGCGGGATCTTTTTCGCGGTCGAACAATTCCCAATAGTTCACGTCCGGCCAATAAAAATGCGCCAGCGTGTAGCGATCTGTGATCACGCCGTAATGCGGACGCACATGATGGGCGGCGGGAAATTCGTAGTAATGATAATAAAAAGCCGTGCGCCAATCGGACGGCGTTTTGCCGGCCAAGATTGGAATCACGCTGCGGCCTTGCATCCGTTCCGGCGTGGGCGCGCCCGCCACTTGCAAAAATGTTTCCGCCAGATCAATGTTGGCGACGAGATTCGTGTTCACACTGCCCGGCGTGATGACGCCCGGCCAGCGGATCAACATCGGTGCGCGCGCAGCCTCTTCAAAAATCCAACGCTTGTCGAACCAGCCATGTTCGCCGAGAAAAAATCCTTGGTCGGACGAATAAATCACAATCGTGTTGCTCGCGAGACCGGTGTCGTCGAGATATTTTAAAATGCGTCCGACGTTATCATCCACGCCTTTGATCGTGCCGAGATAATCGTGCATGAAACGATTATATTTCCATTCCACCAACGCTTTGCCAGTGAGATTTTGCTTCAGAAACGCAGCGTTGCGCGGCGCGTAATAATTGGTCCAAGCCTGTCGTTGCTTCGCATTGAGGTCGGGCGGGACGGTCAATTTGTTGTCGTAACCCAACTGCATCGTGTTGGAAATGGTCATGTCCTGATCATGCTCGGCGAGGCCGCGCCCAGCGTAATCATCGAACAAGCTATCGGGTAATGGATAGGTGCGGTCGTGATCAAAATCCAAATCGCGCAACGCCGGTTCCCACGCGCGATGCGGCGCTTTCTGCCAGCACAACAACAGGAACGGCTTGGACGGATCGCGCTGTTTCAACCAATCGAGCGACAGGTCGGTGATGATGTCGGTGGCGTAACCTTGATGCTTCACGCGTTGACCTTCACGGATCATCGGCGGGTTGTAATAAATCCCCTGCCCGATCAAAATTTCCCAATAATCAAAACCGGTTGGATCGCTTTCCAAATGCCATTTGCCAATCATCGCGGTTTGGTAACCGGCTTGTTGCAGCAATTTCGGAAACGTGATTTGCGTGTTGTCGAAACGGCAATTGTCGTTGTTATAAAATCCGTTGATGTGGCTGTAAGTGCCGGTGATGATCGAGGCGCGACTGGGTCCGCAGAGCGAATTGTTCACATAATAATGATCAAATCGCATGCCTTCGCGCGCCAGACGATCAATGTTCGTCGTGGTGATCAAATGGCGCGATTCGTTATAAGCACTGACCGCCTGCCACGCATGATCGTCCGACATGATGAACAAAATGTTGGGACGCGAAGGCGGATTGGTTTGGGCGCTGGCGTAAGTGGCAAAGGCGAAGAAAAAAACACCAAGCACCAACGTCCAAGCGCCAAGTAAAGGACTGCCAATATTCTGTCGGCAGAAGATCGTATCGCAGGCCGACCGAACTGCCGACAGAATGTCGGCAGCACCTTGGGCGGGGTGAGATTCCGCACCAGCCTTCATTACAAACGCCCAGCCAGCTTGGAGCTTAGTGTTTGAACATTCTCTGGAGCTTGGACGTTGGGGCTTGGATGTTTGATTCATAGCTTCAGCAATTTTATTTATCAATCCCCAACCGCTGTCCCGGCTCACGCCGACCTGAACCTGGACGTTTCACGGCTCCATCGCCTAAATCCACGCGCGCCTTTTCCGCCTCGGCTTCGAGTTGTTTCACAATTTCTGGATGTTGCGCCGCGACGTTCGTGCTTTCTCCGATATCATGCCCGAGATCGTAAAGTTCTTCGGCTTCAATTTTACGATGGGCATAAGGCACCGGCACGCCGTTCGTGCCGCCGGACTTGCCGTCCAAAGTTTGATACGTATGCGGCAATTGCAATTTCCACCGGCCATCGCCCGTGGTAATCGCTTGAAGCTGGTTGACCTCGTAATAAAACCAATACGCGGCGTGCGGATTGGTCGCGCCGGGTTGACGCGAAATGATCGGCCACACATCCAGCCCGTCAATTTTGTGCGCCGGCAAATCAGCGCCGACGAGTTTCGCGATGGTCGGGAATAGATCAATCGTCATCAACATATCCCACGTATCCGCGCCTGCGGGAATGTGACCCGGCCAGCGCATGATGCACGGCGTGCGCGTGCCGCCTTCCCAATTCGTCCCCTTGCCTTCGCGTAACGGTTTTGCCGAACCGCCATGATTCCCAAAGCATAGCCACGGTCCATTATCCGACGTGAAAATGACGAGGGTATTGTCATCCAGCCCGTTGCGTTTGAGGGCGGCCAGAATTTCTCCGACCGACCAATCAATTTCCTCGATCACGTCGCCGTAAAGTCCGCGCTTGGATTTGCCGCGAAATTTATCGCTCACGCCCAGCGGCACATGCGGCATACTTTGCGCAACGTAGAGAAAAAACGGCCGGTTCGTGTTCGCATCAATGAACTTCACCGCGCGCTCGGCATACCAAGTCGTTAGATGATTCAGATCGTCGATCGTCATCTCCTTGCGAAAAATATTCGTGCCGTCGTAAATTGGCAGGTTGGGATATTCGCGTTTGATGGCCACCAGACTGGGCGGGAAATTCGTGATCAAATCCGGATGGCCCGGCCAGTAATCCACCGAGAGAGGCAAGCCGAAGAATTGATCGAAGCCGTGTTGCAACGGCATGAATTTGGGGGCATCACCCAAATGCCATTTACCCAGCATCGCCGTCGCGTAGCCCTGCCCTTTGAGCAATTGTGCCAGCGTGGTTTCGTTCGCGCTCAACCCGATTTTTGTGCCCGGTCCGAGCGCGCCGTGAATGCCGATACGATTCGGATAACAACCCATCAGCAACGCCGCGCGCGACGCGGAACAGACGGGTTGCGCGTCGTGAAAATTGCGAAAGATCGCGCCTTCATCCGCCATGCGATCGAGGTTCGGCGTAGCAAAACCTTCCGCGCCAAATTTGCCAACGTCGGCGTAACCTTGATCGTCGGTAAAAATGATGACGATGTTCGGTTTCGGCGCGGCGGCATGGGCGGAAGTAAAAAAGCCAATGGTTGCCGTCAGAACAACCGCGCTGATTTTTAACCACGGATGGCCACAGATAGACACGGAGGTTGAGGGTTGGAAGTTTCTTTTCATCTTTTAATTGTCATTCGCAACGGGTTTCGACTTTCGCCCCGGAAGCTTGAGATATTCAATAGCGCATCATTCGTTGTCAATGACGGGGCATGAGCGTCTTTTTTTAAAGTCTAAAACGAAGCGAAGCGCCGAGTAAGGCTCGACGCTCCTATCGGTTTTGCGGCCAGCTAAGGGCGGCTTCGGCCTTACGCAATTTTTTGCAATTTCGTCACGCGGCCAACTTCGACCCATTCCACGACGAAGATATTTCCTTCGTGATCGAAGTAGGCGCTGTGCGGCGCTACAAATTGGCCGGGCGTAAAATGATCGCGCGTTTTATCGCGCAAACCGTTATAGCCCGGGCCTTGACCCAGCACCGCGAGCGGTTTGTTATTTTTATCAATCAACGTCACGCGCGAATCGAGATCGGGCACAACCATGAGGTCGCCATGCGTGTGAAAATGACACGGCGCGCGCATTTCGTCGGTGACGAAATCGATATGCTCGCCGTCCAACGTGAAGTTTTGCAGACGATGATTCGAGCGGTCGGCCACGACGAGCACTGGCTTTTCGCCACGCAAATCCACCATCAAACCGTGCGGACAATTCGTCTGGCCCGGCGCGGCACCCTTGCCGCCGAAGCTACGGATGTATTTAGCATTAGCGTCGTATTCGTGGATGAAGCTTTTGCCGTAACCATCGGCCACAAAAAAATTTCCATCCGGCGCGACCGCAATGTTCGTCGGCACAAATTCATCCGGCTTCGTGTAGCCGTTGCATTGTTCGGGCGCCCATTTACGCCAAAGCTCCTGACCCGCCAACGTCGTCTTGGCAAATTCATGACGACCAGTGTCGCACAGATAGAAGAATTCGTCTTTGCCTTCGCGGCTTAAATGCAAGCCGTGCGCGCCGCCTTTATATTCTTTGCCCCACGAACGGACAAATTTCCCATCCGCATCGAACACGACGACAGCGTCATCAATGGTCGCACCTTTGCCGACGGTATGTTTGATGTGGATTTCACCCTGCGCATCCACCGCGACGCCATGCGTGTTGCCATAGACGTGACCGGCGGGCAATTCGCCCCAGTCGTGGATGGCTTCGTATTGATAATCGCCCGTGCCGACGATCGGCAAGCGCGTGCCCGCTTTATCGCTGGCCAAAACGTAAGGCGCAGCGGTGATGGCCGCGGCAGCGACGCCAGCGTGTTTCAAAAATGTCCGACGATTCAATGGATTATTTTTCATAACGGTAATTACTAAGTTAACTCAAACTAAAGGCTGTATTCAGAATGTTCTAGGTGGCACAGGCCTCCGGCCTGTCGTTTTGGGCGTCCCGCCCAAAACCGTTTGCGATGTGACTATTTTTGAATCTACGCGCGTCAAGGAACCATGTCTGCCAACAACGAAATCTGGCGAGACGCCAGATTTTACCGGCGAGACGCCGGTGCCACCTTTTTGAAGACACGTCATAGTGAGATCGCACATAACTGGTGTTTTGTCTTGGAACCAGCCGATCAAAACCGTCTCCATCCCGCTGGCACTTTGTCTTCGGAGCTGCCTTCGATGCGGTAAGTTGGGCGGGCCCACTTGGCATACTGCTCTTGGCTGGTTGAACCATAACCGGATTCATTCCAAGTATAGAAACTGCTGATGTGGTCAGCCGAGTCATAAAGCAGCGAGGTGAAGGTTTCATGATTGCCGGCAACGGGCTTAATCGTGAGCTTCCATTCCCACATCGTGCGTTCAGGCGCCATGACTTTGAATTGCACATTGGTTCCCGCCGGCAGATGGATTTGCTGCCCGCGCTCGATCGTGATGGTGTATTCACAATTGCGATCCCATTTCCAAGGCACGGTATTGGGTTTTTCAATGCCACACTCAATCAGCTTCAAATCTTCCTGCCAATTTACTTCCTGATAATCCTTGGCGCCGCCGCCCCGATTCACCAAGCCGCCCCAATTCGCCTTTTCCGTTCCCGAGGTCACCTGGGGACCGCCATGTGCCCATGTTTTGTTGGGAAAATTCACTTGCACCGCGAAGAAATTCAGGCCGTTGGTAGCCGCTTTTTCCACGATCAAATGCGTGCTGACGCTCACGATTTTGGAGTCTTTGGGAATGCCTTCAAAATGGAGGTGCGTGTGCGGGTCCGTCTCGTCACCACCGATGCCGATCTCAGGAACGGTGGTGGAAGTGGCCATCGCATACTGCGAAATGGCAAATAAAGCAGAAATGAGTAGGATATTTTTGCACATAATGAATGTTGATTTAATAGAAAAGAGATGATCAGATGCTTTGATGGTTTGCCATATAATCAACTAGGGCAAAACTGCCGGATCGGCAATCACTGGTGGCAGAGCTTTTGGCGACGCGTAAACGACTACCGTTCCCGCAATGAAATCATGCAACGCCCGCCGCTTCCGATTCGTCAGCAAGACAATCAACTCACCCCAAGTCCAAGCAGTCTGAATCCACTGCAACGGCTTATGCCAAGAAGGCGTAAGCTCGACCATACGCTTAGTGCGTTCCAATAAAGTAAGCGAATGGTATTCAGTATCGGTCATGTGGAAGATTGCCATAATGAAGGCGACCGACATCAGAGTGCCAAGGATAAAATCCGGCAAATATCTTAAAAATGCTTCGCGATAACCAACCGGTGTGCCATCTAGCTTTCGAATGCGAATACCGACCATAAGCTTGCCGGGCGTGCCGCCAAAGCGTTGGACCAAATAAACACTATAAAACAGGCCGAATAAAATACCGGGAAGAAAATAATAAGCTTCAAACAGCCGAAATTGTGCGCTGGCCCAAAACGACAATACCATCAATGGCATCATGACGACCATATCTAGAAGTATCGATGCCAATCGAGGGCCGAATCCGGCATAACGTAGTGTGTCTGTATTCATAAATGTGAGGCTTCTAATAAATGAGCCTCATTATATATTCTAGTCCTCCCTCACGCAATTAACTGGTCAATTACATTCGCCGGCACCACGCCGGTCAGACGTTGATCCAGTCCTTGAAAACGATAGCTGAAATGCAGATGATCGAAACCGAGCATCTTCAATGCGGTCGCATGAAAATCGTGAACTTGCACTGGGTCTTTGACGATGTTGTAGCAAAAGTCATCCGTCTCGCCGTGAATCAATCCGGGCTTCGCGCCGCCGCCCGCCATCCACATCGTGTAACAACGCGGATGATGATCGCGACCGTAATTATCCTTCGTCAATTCGCCTTGCGAATAAATCGTGCGCCCAAATTCGCCGCCCCAAACCACGAGCGTATCTTCGAGCATCCCGCGCTGTTTCAAATCTTGAATCAAACCATAACACGCCTGATCCACGTCCTTGCATTGCGACGGCAGGCGACCGCTGGTGTTCGAATGCGTGTCCCAATTGTTGTGATAAATCTGCACGAAACGAACCCCGCGTTCCGCCAGGCGCCGCGCGAGCAACGCCGTGTTGGCAAACGTGCCGGGCTTTTTAGCGTCGTCGCCGTAGAGCGCGTAGGTCGCCTCGGATTCGCCGGAGGTATCGGCCAATTCCGGCACGCTGGATTGCATGCGAAACGCCAATTCATATTGCTGAATCCGCGTGTGCGTTTCCGGATCGGCCGTGGTGCGAAAATTAATTTCGTTCAAGGCCTTCAGGCTATCGAGCGTTTGACGACGCACTTTAGCATCCACGCCCGCAGGATTATTGATGAATAAAATCGGATCGCCCGCCGTGCGGAAGGAAGTGCCTTGATATTCACCCGGCAAATAACCCGCCGACCACAACCGCGAACCGATGGCCTGCAATTGCTCGTTGTTGGTCGACTTCGCGAGCAACACCACGAACGTCGGCAAATTTTGATTCATCGAACCGAGCCCGTAAGAAACCCACGAGCCGAGGCACGGTTTGCCGGTGATTTGATTGCCGGTCTGCATGAACGTGATCGCCGGTTCGTGATTGATCGCCTCGGTGTTCATCGAGCGGATGAAACATAGGTCATCCACCATCTTCGCCGTCCACGGCAATAATTCGCTGACCCACATGCCGTTCTTGCCGTGTTGCGCGAATTTATATTTCGACGGCGCGATGGGCAACCGTTTCTGGCCGCTCGTCATCGAGGTTATGCGCTGGCCTTGGCGAATGGAATCCGGCAACTCTTTGTCAAACCATTCGCCGAGCTTCGGTTTGTAATCAAATAAATCGATCTGCGACGGGCCGCCGACCATGTGCAAATAAATCACGCGCTTCGCCGTCGGCGGAAAATTCTTCCCGAGGGCGTTCATCATTTTTTGCGCGTCCTGAGCGGCCTCCGGCTTTTTATCATCGGCCAACAATATTCCCGGCGCGAGCGAGGCCAACGCCGCCGTGCCCAGCAAACTGGCGCCGCGCTTGAAAAATTGGCGGCGCGTTTCATAGCGCACATAATCCTCGATCAACGGATGCGGTTTAAATTCGGGAATCATAAAATTAATTTTGTAAAAGGTGGCACCGGCGTCTCGCCTGTAAAATCGGGCGTCCCGCCAGATTTCGTCTGCGATCCGCATTGTTTTTTGACCGACGCAAACCCAAAACTTTTCGCGCGCTGAACGGTTTTGGGCGAGACGCCCAAAACAACAGGCCGGAGGCCTGGGCCACCCCGGGCATTTTTAAATTGCGTCATTAGACGGTGATTCGATTCTCGATTAATCATTTATTCAAAGTTTCGTCGAGGTTGAATAGTTCATTCGCGACCATCGTGTAAGCCGCCAAGGTCGGAACATCGATTTTTGCGTCGGGTTTGGAATCCCCCACCGCCAGCAGCTCAGCCGCTGCTTTCGGTTCCTGTTGGTAGTGCGCCTGCAAATGGGTGACGCTGGAATTGAGGATATTTTTTTCCGCCCGCGTCAGGGGTCGCGCGATCAAGCGTTGCGCCATAAAATCCAGGCGATCGGATTTCTGCTCCAAACTTTCCTGCGCCAGATGCCGCGCCGCTTCGATGAATTGCGGATCGTTCAGCGTGACGAGCGCTTGCAACGGCGTGTCCGTGCGGTCGCGGCGCACCGTGCAGGTTTCCCGCGAAGGCGCGTTAAAAATTTCCAACGAAGCTGGGGCCGCCTGCCGTTTCCAGAACGTATAAACACTCCGTCGATAAAGGTTGTCGCCCTGATCCTGAACATAATTGCGCGTATCGCCTTCCGGCATTCCAACGGTGTTCCAGATGCCCGAGGGTTGATACGGACGCGTGCTCGGCCCGCCAATTTTTTCCACCAATAAACCACTCGCCTCCAGGGCGGTGTCGCGCACCATTTCGGCGTCCATGCGGAAGCGCGGCCCGCGCGCGAGCAAACGGTTCTCCGGATCTTTATCTAATTTTTCCGGCGTCGTTACGGACGATTGCCGATACGTTTCCGACATCACCATCAATTTGAAAATCCGTTTCACGTCCCAGTTGTGTTCGCGAAAATCCACCACCAGCCAATCAATCAATGCTTGATGCGACGGCTGTTCGCCCGCCACGCCAAAATCGCCCGCCGTTTTCACGATGCCCACGCCAAACAATTGCTGCCAGAAACGGTTCACCGTCACGCGCGCCGTCAGCGGATTATTCGTTTGCAACAACCATTCCGCAAAACCGAGCCGGTTGGTCGGTTCACCGACAGCCATCGGTGGCAAAAAACCCGGCGTGGCCGCGGCCACTTTGTCTTCGCGTTTATCATAGGAACCGCGATTTAAAATATAAGCTTCCGGCGCATTCGTGCGTTCTTGCATCACGTAAGCCACCGAACCGCGCATGCGGATTGCCCGCTCTTCCTTTTTCAAGCCGTCGTGCGCTCCCGCCAAGGTTTTATATTGGTCATCATTTTCGCCCAGCCAGTAGGCAAATAACTGTTCCGTTTCATCCGGCGTGCGCATGGATTGCTGCGCCAACCATTGCCAACGCGGTATCATCAACGTGGTCACTTCGTCGGCTTTTAATTCGCGGGTGAAAATTTTCACCGCCTGCAAACCGGCGTTTTCCAGACCGCTGCCATAATCGCGCTGCCCCAATTTGAACGGCACCGTTGTGCGCGTGGATTCCGTGAGCGTATCGTTCAGCACTGCGGTTTCCTGAGCTTCGCCATTGACGTAAATCTTCACGCCCTTGGCGGAGGACGAACCGTCATACGTCACGCAGATTAAATTCCAACGATCACGTGCCAGCATTTTTTTAGCGGAAACTTTGAGGGCATTTTTAGGATAATCGTGGATCAGATGAATCGTCGGTTTACCGCCGTCCAGCCAACAATCCCAGCCGCGATAACCGTCTTCCGGTTTCGCCATGCGCGCAAAAAAAGCACCGCTTTGGCCGTCTTTATCAACCCGCACCCAGGCCGCGTAACTAAACGCGTTCGTGCGTTCAAAATCGCCAACGCCCGCCAACGTCGGCGCGTCCTTGCCGCTGATGGTGTAAGCTTTTTTTGCCACTGCGCCAGCCTGCCAATTTGTATTCACACCCAGCGCCAACGACTGGTTCGTGTCGGCGATTTGAACTTTTATTTCCGTGCCTTGACCTTCCGCCAGCGGCGCCTGAAAAACTAATTTATCCGTCACCACCGGTTCCACCGCATTGGTGAAAAACGGTTGCGCGAGCCAGTTCGTAAAATCCGGGCGGGCCGCCATTTTCCGCGCGACCACCTTATTTTCGGCCGCCGGAAGTTCATTCACCAATTGATCCCAACGCGCGCCATCCGCGGGCGTAGGCACGACGATCACCGGCGGCGTGTCCTTGATGTTTTCATCCGGCGCTTTCTGCGTGGTGTTGTTAAAAAAAGCGGATAACGAATAAAAATCTTTCTGCGTGAGCGGATCATATTTGTGATCGTGACACACCGCACAACCCACCGTCAGCCCGAGCCACGTCAGCCCGGTGGTCACGGTGCGATCCTGCGTATAAAGCACCAGATACTCTTCCGGAATCATCCCGCCTTCATTGCTGGTGACGTGACAACGATTAAAGCCGCTGCCGATCTGATCGTCGCGCGTTGCGTTCGGTAGCAAATCACCGGCGAGATTTAGAATGGTGAATTGATCGAACGGCAGGTTCGCGTTGAACGCGTTAATGACCCAATCGCGATACGTCCACATCTCGCGATAATTATCAAAGTGAATCCCATGCGTGTCGCCATAACGCGCCGCGTCCAACCAATAACGTCCCTGCTGCTCTCCCCAGCGCGGCGAGGCCAGCAAACGGTCCACGACCTTTTCGTAAGCGTTCGCCGAACGATCTTTCATAAACGCCGCGACTTCCTCCGGCGTCGGCGGCAGACCCGTCAAATCCAGCGACACGCGACGGATCAGCGTGCGCTTATCCGCTTCTGCATTCGGCTTTAACTTTTCTTGCTCCAACCGCGCGAGAATAAAATCATCAATCGGATTGATCACCCACTTGGCATTGTGAACTGCGGGCAACGGGGCTTTCACCGGCGCCACAAACGCCCAATGCGGTTCATAAACCGCGCCCGCTGCGATCCATCTTTTCAGTAAATCCTTCTGCTCCGGCGTCAGTGTTTTCTGCATTTTTTTGGGCGGCATCTGGTCGCCATCCGTCGCATAGATCCGTCGCACCAATTCACTTGTATCCTGCTTGCCGGGCACGATCGCCACCGTGTTGTCATCCAGCACGTTCGTGACGGAATCAAAACGATCCAGGCGCAAACCGGCTTTGCGCGAGGCAGAATCGGTGCCGTGGCAGGAAAAACAATTCTCAGAAAAAATCGGACGAATATCGCGATTGTAAGAAATGGAGCCAGCCACCGGTTTGCCCGCAGCGATAACCAGCGACGCCAGCAACATCGCGCCGGATATTTTTTCCCAAGTAAAACGTAACCTCATAGAAACTATTTTTCACTATATATGGAGCGACTACACTGTTGAACCATTCAACGGCAAAGGCAACTAAACTTTAATAGGTGAAATTAAAATAAGCATGCCCGTGCTGATTAGATAAAAGCAATCCCCTAAACCAGTGACGACGGTGCGCACGGCGAGGTAACATATTGTTTTGGAAACGCGACGTTTGGCCAGGAGGTCGAAAAATTTTGAAAAATATGCGGTCGCCACCCCAGGGACATTCATAGATTTATTTGGATTTTATGGGAATATCAGCATAATCATTGCGGTATGGGTGGGCGACGAATCGAGGTGTCGCGCGGGGAATAAGTCAGTCGCTCCCATCTTTCGGGTCCAAACGCGGATCTTATGTAAAAAATTTAAATCGATGTCGCTACCAATATCGGCAAAAAAAACGGTTGTTCAATGGGGTGTTCAAAACCTTCCCCGCTTTGCCGGTTGGTTCACATTTTTTTCCGGGCTGCTGGTCATCGTCAGTTGGTATGCGCGTGGGTTGCCGGTTCTACCGGTTTTACCGAACACCCAGTCGATGCCATTCAATACGGCTTTGGGTTTCGTTTTCTCCAGCGCGGGATTGCTCTTACTTATCTGGTCAAATTCAAAAATCGCCGCTGGCTTGGGGGCGATCACGTTCCTTTTTACGCTGGCCACCTTGTCGCAATATATCCTTGGCTGGAACCTGGGAATCGACACGCTTTTTTTAAAATCCGACATTCAATCAGCGGTCCCTAATTCCGGACGCATGTCGCCGCTGACGGCTGCTTGTTTTATTTTTATCGGACTTGGAATATTTTTGACGTCCGTAAAAAGTCTGCGCTCGTATCGGTTAGCGGCCACCGGATTGCTGGCGTGTTGCGCCGGCGTCGTCTCCGGTATGGCAATCTTCGGCTATCTGACCGGGATCGAAACCGCGTATGGCTGGGGCGCTTATTCCCGCATGGCGATCACTACCGCCGGCCTGTTGGAAATTTTAAGTTTAGGACTTTTGATTTGGGCCTGGCAAACGGCGCGGGTGGAAAAAATTAGTTTCGTGCGCTGGGTGCCCGTCACCGGTGCGGCCACGTTGATGGGCATGATGGCGTTTGTGGCCGCGGTGAACATGAATGAATTGGGGGTCGCCAGTCATTGGCGCAAACATACGTTCGACGTGATTTTGGACGCGCAGGCCTTCGAGGAAAACTTGATTGATCTGCAACGCGGGCTGCGCGGCTACGTGACGATGGGCGATACCAACGCCCTGTTCGCCTATCACAACAGCCGTCAACTTGAAGGGTCGCAATTCAATGAGATCACCGAGCTCACCAGCGAAAATGCCGGGCAACAACTTCGCTTAAAAGATTTGGCGGTCGCGATCACCAATTTGTTCGCCTACGACGAGCAATCCATTTTGCTGTATGATCAAAAGGGCGCCCAAGCCGTTTTCAACGCGGACCTCACCGGCCGCGGGCGGATTGCTTTTGGCAATGCCAACGCGGCTTTGAAAACTTTCACCGGCGAAGAAAAACGCTTGCTCAATGTGCGCGATGCCACCGAAACGACGGAATATCATAATGCCACCAAACTACTGATTTTTGGCAGCGCGATGGCGGCACTTTTATTGATCATCGCCCATTTCATGGCCAGCCGCGAATTGCGCCATCGCCATCGCATTGAAGGAAAATTACGCGAGACCACCACTTTGCAAAATGCGATCCTCAATTCCGCGAGCTACGCAATCATTGCCCTGGAACCGAACGGAATCATTCGCTCCTTCAACCACGCCGCCGAACGGATGCTTGGCTACGCCGCTCCGGAAGTCGTCGGCAAAGTCACCCCCACGCTTTGGCGCGATCCGGCGGAGTTGATCGTTGAAGCCAAACAAATGAGCGAGGATTTGGGCGAACCTATTTTACCCGGCGTTGACGTCATCACCAAAAAAACATTTGTTTCCGAGGTTAAAGAATACGAAGCCACTTACATCCACAAAAACGGTCATCGCTTTCCGGTGTTGGTATCATTGACCGCTTTGGCCGAAGCCTCCGGAAAAATCAGCGGTTTTCTCGGCATCATCGCCGACATCACCGAACGCAAAGAGCGTGAATCGGAACGCGAGAAATTAATTTCCGAACTCCAGACCGCGCTCGCCGAAATCAAAACCCTTTCCGGCATGATCCCGATTTGCGGTTGGTGCAAAAACGTTCGCGCCGACGAAGGTTACTGGCAAAGCGTCGAGCAATACGTCCACGCGCATACGCAAGCGACGTTTTCCCACGGCATGTGCCCCGACTGCACGGAAAAATTCAAGACGGACATCGCGAATGCCAGTCGCCCATAAATTTCCGTTTTAAACTTTTCAGGTTTGCCCGCCGCGCAAATTTCATGCACTTTCCCGCAAATTAACCGATCCATGGAAGCCACTCAATCAACCTCAGTTAAAGCCCAAAGCAGCACGCCGGGCAAAGCGCAACTCGCGATTCACTGGATTTTGACCGGCGCGCTCACGCTCGCCTTCGCGGCCGAACTGGCGTTACCGCACCGTCTGCCGCTCCTCGACGCGACGTTGCTGATACTCGCAACCCTCGTCAGCCTCACCGCGTTGAACCGCCAGATGCCGCTGCAAAACGTCCTGCTCGCCGCCACCATCACGGCGGTGCTGGGTGGGGTGGCGCACGGTTTGAGCGCGCATATTGGTTTTGCCATGCCGTTCGGACCGCTGATTTTTCACGAAACGTCCGGTGCAAAAATTTTCGGTTTTGTGCCGTGGACCATTCCCCTGCTGTGGGTCGTCGCCCTGTTCAGTTCGCGCGGCACGGCGCGAGTTATTTTGCGTCCCTGGCGCAAACTAAAAAGTTATGGTTTCTGGGTCATCGGTTTGACAGCGGGATTGATGGTGGCGTTTGATTTCGCACTGGAACCGTTTGCCGCGCGCGCCCATCATTTCTGGCTGTGGGAAACGACAAAAATTCCACTGACGTGGGCGGACGCATCACCGTTGAACTTCCTCGGCTGGGGCGTGGTTTCGTTGTTAATCCTCGCTTTTGCCACCCCGACGCTCATCAAGAAAAAACCCGGCAGCCGCACGGAAGTGGATTTGAATCCGCTGTGCCTTTGGCTGGGTGCCATTGTCCTCTTCGCGGTGGGTGCAACGAAAGCGGCGCTCTGGCCCGCGGTGGGCGTAGATGCGGCCCTGATAATTAGCGTCCTAATTTTTTCGATTCGCGGTGCCCGGTGGTGAAAACAGCCAAGCACCAAGCACTCAAGCTACAGAGAAGTTCCAAACTTCAATCAGGCAGGTATTAGGGCTTGTTTTCAAAATGGTGGCCCGGGTGTCTCGTTGGCGACGGACAGGGTTCTTTGACTCGCGTCGATCAAAAAAATTCACACCGAAAACGGTTTTGGGAGGGACGCCCGAAACACCCGGCCGGAGGCCAGTGCCACCCTGGGCATTTTGAAAACACGCCTTAATCTTTTGCTGGTAGGGATCGCCCGCTAAGCCATTTGTGCGAGTCGCGGCGCAATGGATTACCAAACGGCCTACGCAACCACGTTTGATTCGGTCGCCTGACATTGCGCGCGGCGACGGGGATATCGTCGCGCGATGTCTTTACGGGCGAGGCATTGCTTCACTGAAACTCACGGCGAATATTCTAACCGATAAAAGCGTTGCAGAAAATTCGTGGTCTGCGGATCGTTGAACAACCAGATCCCATTCGTCGCCATCAAGTTGGTCGCCACCGATTGCCAGCCGCCGATGGAAAGTAGATTGGTCGAGGTTTGTAAAATGTAATTTACCCCCGGTGAACCGGCGAGGCCAAGCGTCACGCTGCCGTCGGGATTGGCGACGACGCCGTTGATGTTCGGCGGCAACACGATGGTCAAGTTCGCTACGCTGCTCGTGACGACGCCAAAAATATTCGTGGCGAATAAAGTGTAATTGCCCGCGCTGTTGGTCGTGACGGCGGTGAGAGTCAGAATGTTTGTGGTCGCGCCGGAGATGCTGCCGCCGTTCACGAGATTGGTGCCGTTTTTGCGCCATTGATAAACCACCGGCATGTCACTATTCACCGTCGCACTGAAAACGGCGTTGCTGCCAATGAAAACAACGAGGTTCGTCGGTGGCGTGACAATCACCGGCGGCAATCCCAGCTGCACCGAAACATCGTCCAGACCGAGGTAGCTATTGTCATTACGCGCACCGAATTGGAGCACGGTATTATTGGTGGTGGCGGTCACGACAAATTGCAGATTCGTCCAATTCAATTGGGCAACATTTGTTTTGTTATAAAGTGATTGGCCGCTCCACGAAACGCTGAATGTGTTTGGATTACTGCGATTGCCTCGCAAGGCATTGCATAACCAAAGTGAGAGTAAATATTTTTGGCCGGGCAACGTCGGCAACAGTTGCGAGAGATAAGCATTCGTGCCCGCCTCGCCCAGCAAGGCGACATAAGAACCGGAATGTGGGTTGATGGTAAAGCCGCTGGTCGGATCGGTGAAACTGGTGCCCACATAATTGGCCTGTCCGCTCGTGCCGACCAGCGTCCAACTGGTAAAATCGCCGGTCTCAAAGCCGCCGTTGAAAACAAGTGATTGGCCGACCAATAAATTATTCGTGATCCATTGCACCCAGCCGCTGGTCAAATTCGTCACCGGAATTGCGACATTGTAAATACCCGCGATCAGGTTGGTCGCGGCCGGTGTGAGCGTAAAATTCACCGTCGTTTGCGCGCCGCCATTCAAGCTGCCATTCGTGGTTGAAACATTGAACCACGACGACGAATTACCCACGCTCCAGTTCAAAGCCGTCCCGCTGATATTGGTCAACACCACTGCCTGCACCGCGGGCGCAAACGGGCCGCCGACCGGGCCGATGAAATTAAAACTATTCGTCGGCAGGAGCGCCAACGAATCATTCACCGTCACCGTAAATAAACGGCTGTGACCGATGCTGCTGGTGACATTGGAAAACCAAAGCGTGGCGGTATAATTGCCGACGCTCAAACTCGAGACGCCAGCACCATTCAGACTGACGACGACCGCTTCGCCTGCGCCTGATGACAACGTATCGCCACCGAGCGAGACGTTGAGCCACGCCGAAGTATTGATGAGCGACCACGTCAATGCCGACGCGCTGGCGTTGGTCAGATAAAATGTTTGAGTGGAAATATTGAACGGCCCCGCGCTGGGTCCGACCGCGGTGAAACCGAAATTGGAAACGACGATGAGCGGATCAGGATTGAGCAGAGCGTTGATGAAATTTGTTCCGTTCGGCGTGCCCAAACCCGTGCACAAATCGTAACCCGGCACGGCGTAAAACGCATTCGGACTGGAAGTGGAAACATTGTTCCCCATCGTGACGTCGTGAAACGTAGAATTATAAGTGGATTGATTCGCCAGTTCATAAAGCGCTGGATTGATGAAACCGCCGGGCGGTTGGCTGTTGGCGGCCGCCTGTTCATTGACCAGCGCCATGAAACCGCCCCATAATGGCGCGGCGCAACTCGTGCCACCCACCGTGGTGGTGCTGCCATTGCCGTAATACACCGAAACATTATCGCCGGTCAACGCTACGTCCGGGATGTTGCGTTGCTTGCTAGAACCACCATTGTTCGCGAAAGAATTGATGCCCATTTGCCAAGTGGGAATTGAATAATAGCTGCTCACGCCGCCGCTGCTGCCGACATAAGCACTAACCTGCGGATAATAACCCCAGTTCCATACCGTTTCGGAAGTATAATTACCGCCCACTGAAGCCGTGGACAGCGTGGTGCCGCCGACTTGGATGATGTATGGGCTGCTGGACGGAGCGGTGATGTTGCCCGCATTATCCACGTAGCCGGTCGGAAAAGCGTCACTATCGCCCGACGCATTGAAATACGTCTGCCCCTGCGCAGCCATCTGTTTGAAAATATTATCCGTCGTTGCGTCCGGCCCGCCGCTCCAACCCCAAGAAGAACTTAAATTTTTCACAGTGTTACTAGCGGCCATCTGATTCAAAACATCGTTGGGAATGAAATTATTGAGATTGCCTTCAAACACCACAATGGAACTCAAGCCGGGCGCCATGGCCATGGCCATCTCGATATCGAGCGACACTTCCGTATTACCGCTCCCGCTGCCCGTCGTGGGCGTGCCGCTAAAACCATCAATCAAAACCGTTTGGATTGGAATATTCGTCATGCCAGCCGCCGCCGCATAACTCGCGATGTCGTTAGAATAAAAACCATCGAACTGCACCAAACCGACGGATTGACCCGCGCCCGTCAACGTGGTTCCCGGCGCATACGTCGCGCGAAAATCACTACCGAAATAAGTGCCGCCCGAACCGGAGCCCACCCGTGGCGCCGCCGCCGTTGTCGGACGCACATGAAAATTGGGATGCGGCCGTGAATAATTATTCAATCCGCTGACGTCGGCGATGGGCAAAGAAATATCCACGGACGGTTCGCTGTCCGGCGCAAAAAAATTCCGCTTCTCGGACGGATGCTTATATATCTCCAGAGTGACGTGAAATGCTTTTTCCACCGCCACCGCCGACCCTTTCACATCCAGCAAAAGTCGATTGTCATGCGTTGCCGTAATGGTCAGACCATTCGTCCGCGCAAAATTTTTAACCGCTTCATAATCGGATTCTGTCGGGCCAAAACGCTCTGTGTATTCCGCCGGCGTCAAATAGTGGTGAAAATTGGGACAGCGCGGATCGTAAAGTTGTTGGAGAAAAACATCCAGCCCAGCCGGATCGCGCAACGGCAAACCAATGGCGAGCGAAAGCTGATTCGTGGCCGATAATTTTCCCAGCGGCGTCAAGTGCGACACCACCTTGAGCATATGACCATGCAACCATTTACGGCCTGATTCCGCGCCCAATCCCGTTAGGGTGGCGATCAAAAAAAACACCACCGCTAGACCCGTTATTTTTCCGGCGACAAAATTTTTCATAGTTTTGGCAAAGCCCTGCTTCGCCATTTCTTTCTGATTATTCTTCTTAATTCCCGCAAAGCACCCGTTCCACCACGCCCAAGATAAGTCAACATAAGCAAAAGGCGTTCCAAATCATAGGCGCAACTTCAATTTGGAAGAATAGGTTGAGCTAGGGTCAATATAGCTGCAAATCCGTCCCGGCTGAAATGTTCGCCTGAACACATAATCATAGTCCATGAGTCTCATTTATTCAAATTTCTGGGTGGTTGGAATGGCAACATATTTATATAATGCAAACTCGAAACGGTTGCCATCCGCAACGGCGCGGGCAGAGTGATGCACCCTGCCCTGCCTCTCCACGATGACCACACTTTGCAAAAAAACTCTCGCAATGGTGCAATTCAATCGAACCCCGCTTCACACCGGATTGTAATTCAACCACGGACCGAGCCAGCGTTCCATTTCGGCCAGCGGCTTGCCTTTGCGTTGCGCGAGGTCGGCTACTTGATCTTTGCCGAGTTTGCCGACGGCGAAAAATTTCGATTCCGGATGCGCAAAATAAAGTCCGCTCACCGAACTGCCGGGCCACATGGCGAAACTTTCGGTCAGTTGAATGCCAGTGTTTTTCTCCACGTCGAGCAGGCTCCAAAGCGTGCCTTTTTCCGTGTGATCCGGACACGCCGGATAGCCCGGTGCTGGGCGGATGCCGCGATATTTTTCCTCGATCAAATCTTCGGGTTTCAGATTTTCGGTTTTGCCAAAACCCCATTCGTCGCGAGTGCGCTTGTGCATGAATTCGGCATAAGCCTCGGCTAGACGATCCGCAATCGCTTCGATCATGATCGCGTTGTAATCGTCGAGATTTTTTTTGAAGGCATCAGCCAAGGCTTTGACTTCCTCGCCCGCCGTTACCGCAAACGCGCCGATGTAATCTGGCGCACCTTTGGGCGCGATGAAATCGGCCAAGCAATAATTCGGCGTGCCGTCGCCCTTCTCGATTTGTTGACGCAAAAAGTGCAGCGTCGTCAAAATTTTGGAGCGCGATTCATCCGTGTAAATTTCTACGTCATCGCCGACGCGGTTCGCGGGAAACAAGCCGTAAACCGCACGCGGCATGAGCCATTTCTCCTCGATGACTTTGGCCAGCATCGCTTGCGCTTCGGCGAATAGTTTGGTCGCTTCTTCGCCGTGTTTTTCGTGCGTCAAAATTTTCGGATAAACCCCGCGCAATTCCCATGTGTGGAAAAATGGCGTCCAATCAATGAACTTGGAGATCTCCGCGAGCGAACCATTTTCAATATTGCGCACGCCGGTAAATTCCGGCTTCGCGAGTTCGTCAAATTTCAGTTTCGCTGCGTTGGCGCGGGCGGCATCTAGTGAAAGCAATTTCACTTGTTGATTACCGTGCTGAGCGCGGAGTTTTTCGTAATCTTCACGCAACTGTTTCACGAACGGCGCTTTGCCGTCCTTGCTCAACAAACTGCTCGTCACTGGCACGGCGCGGGAAGCGTCGAGCACGTGCACGACGGGTTCGCTGTAATGCTGCGCGATCTTCACTGCCGTGTGCGCCTTGCTGGTCGTCGCGCCACCGATGAGCAACGGCACCTTGAAACCGGTGCGTTCCATTTCGCGGGCGACGTGAACCATTTCATCAAGCGACGGCGTGATCAAGCCGCTCAGGCCGATGATGTCCGCTTTTTCAAGCTTGGCGCGTTCGAGGATTTTTTCGCACGGCACCATCACACCCATGTCGATGACTTCGTAATTATTACATGCGAGCACGACGCCGACGATGTTCTTGCCGATGTCATGCACATCGCCTTTGACGGTGGCGAGGATGACTTTGCCCTGCGCCTTAACGACTTCGCCACGCGCGAGCATCGCCGCCTTTTCGGCTTCCATGAACGGCGTGAGATACGCGACGGATTTTTTCATCACGCGGGCGGATTTGACGACTTGGGGCAAAAACATTTTGCCCGCGCCAAACAGATCGCCGACCACGCTCATCCCCGCCATCAACGGGCCTTCGATAACCGTGAGCGGCTTGCCGTATTTGGCGCGCGCTTCTTCGGTGTCCGTATCGATATAAAGATCAATGCCCTTGACCAACGAGTGCGAAAGCCGTTCTTCCACCGTGCCCTTGCGCCATTCTTCCTCAACCTTTTTATCGGACGCGGTCGTGCCGGCACTGGCGGCTTTCAGTTTTTCGCCGAAGGTCACGAGCCGTTCCGTCGCGTCGGGACGACGATTCAGTAAAACGTCTTCCACCAAATCTTTTAATTCCGGCTCGATCTCTTCGTAAACTTCCAACATGCCCGCATTGACGATGCCCATGTCCATGCCGGCGCTGATGGCGTGAAACAAAAATGCGCTGTGCATCGCTTCGCGCACCGGATTATTGCCACGAAAACCGAACGACACATTCGACACGCCGCCGCTGACTTTCGCGTGCGGCAGATTCGTTTTGATCCAACGTGTAGCTTCGATGAAATCCACCGCGTAGTTATTATGTTCCTCGATGCCCGTGCCGACGGTGAGGATGTTCGGATCGAAAATGATGTCTTCGGGCGGAAAACCGACTTCGTCCACGAGCAGGCGGTAGGCGCGTTCGCAGATGCGAATCTTATCCGCATAACTCGCCGCCTGGCCTTGTTCGTCAAAGGCCATGACAACGACCGCCGCGCCGTATTTTAAAACTTTGTGCGCGTGCTCGCGAAACTTCGCTTCGCCTTCTTTCATCGAGATTGAGTTCACGATGCCTTTGCCTTGCACGCATTTCAGGCCGGCTTCAATGACATCCCACTTCGACGAATCGACCATGAACGGCACCTTGGCAACTTCAGGTTCGCTGCCGAGCAATTGGAGAAAACGCGTCATCGCGGCGACGCCGTCGATCATCCCTTCGTCCATGCAGATATCAATGATGTTCGCGCCGTTCTCAACTTGCTGGCGCGCGATGGCAACGGCTTCCTCGTAATTATTTTCTTTGATGAGCTTCGCGAACTTTGGCGAACCGGCCACGTTCGTGCGTTCACCGATCATGATGAACTGCCCGATCTGCTGCGTGAACGGTTGGGAACCGCTGAGGCGTAACGGAAGTGGAACAAAGGACGCTCCGACGCCCTCTTCTCCCCCTGAGGGAGGAGAAGATTGGGGAGAGGAGGCATTTTTGTTTTCAGAAACCCCTCTCTCTGTTCGTTCCTCACGGGGAGGCAGGGAGATGACACGATTCGTCTTTCGCTCCGTGAACTCACGCGGATGGCGGCCTTCCAGCGCCTTCGCGATCGCGGCAATATGCTCCGGCGTGTTGCCGCAGCAACCGCCGGCGATGTTGATCAAATTGCTTTGCGCAAATTCGCCGAGGAAATTGCCCATGTCTTCCGGCTTCAAATCAAAGCCCGTCTCCGACAACGGATTTGGTAAACCCGCGTTGGGATAACACGAAACCGCCGTGTCTGATTTCTGCGCCAGTTCGGCGAGAAACGGCCTCATTAAATCCGGCCCGAGCGAGCAGTTCAAACCGATCGCAATCGGTTTGACGTGCTTCATCGCATTCCAATAAGCCTCGATGGTTTGCGCGGAGATCATCGTTTCGCCACCGCGCCCGACGGCAGCGGAGATCATGATCGGCAGAATTTTTTTATCCTGCTCAAACACTTCTTGAATCGCCACCAACGCCGCTTTGGCATTGAGCGAATCGAAGATCGTTTCCACCAAGAGCAAATCTGAACCGCCCGCAATCAAGGCGCGCACCTGCTGCACATAAGCCGTTTTGACCTGATCAAACGTGCAGACGCGAAAGCCCGCGTCATCCGCATCCGGCGAATTAGACAGCGATACCGTCAACGGCCCGATCGCACCCGCGACGAAACGCGGCCGTCCGGTTTTGTTGGCGATGCGATCCGCCCATTCACGGCATTGCTTTGCGGATTGTTCGTTTACTTCCCACGCAAGATCGTTGAGAAATTTATTCTCAATAATGTTTTGATAAAATGCCGGATCTTTGCGGCCGCCGTGTTCGCGCGGATCGTCCACGAAAAATTCGCTCTGGCCGATGCTCGTCGCGGAAAAAGTGTTCGTCTCAATAATGTCCGCCCCGGCTTCAAGAAAACGGCGATGAATATCGCCAATCGTCGCCGCCTGCGTGAGCGAATAAAGATCGCCGTTATTCTTCAGATCCTTTTTGGAATCCTTGAACCGTTCGCCGCGGATCTCCGCCTCGCCCAAACCGTAAGTGCGGATGGTCGTGCCCATCGCGCCATCAATGATGACGATACGTTCACGGAGCGCGCGTTGGAGGAGTTCAGCATTGTTCGACATGCCTTCAAGATAAACCATGGCGGAATGATTTCAATTTAAAAATCAACGCATCTGGATATGATGATTCGAACTATAACAGGCACGATTGAAACGAAATCGTCACCACTCATTCATTGACTCCCTGCCCTGCTTTGTTAAATTCATCGCTCGTTTTCACTGATTAATTCCGTTCATACAATTTATGGCCAAAGCAACAAAATCAAATAAATACGTTTACACCTGGGGCAACAAAAAAGCTGACGGCGACGGCAGCATGAAAGCCCTGCTCGGCGGCAAAGGCGCAAACCTTGCCGAAATGACGCGCATCGGTTTGCCGGTGCCGCCCGGTTTCACCATCACCACTGACGTTTGCACTTATTTTTACGCGAACAAACGCACTTATCCAGCCGTGCTGCAAGCGCAGATGGAAGCCGGCGTGGCCAACATGGAAAAAATCATGGGCTACAAATTCGGCGACGCGAAAGGTTTTCCGTTGTTGGTGGCCGTTCGTTCCGGTGCGCGCGATTCCATGCCCGGCATGATGGATACGATTTTGAACCTCGGTCTCAACGACGAAACCGTGTTGTCCCTCGTCGCCGCGACGAAGAACGAACGTTTCGCGTGGGATTGCTATCGTCGTTTCGTCCAGATGTATGGCGACGTCGTCCTCGGCGTGCAGAAGAAGGAAGGCGAAGACCACGAGCCGTTCGAGACCGTCATCGGCCACCTCAAGGACGAGCGTTATGGCACCCACGAGATCGAGGACACCAAGCTCAGCGTTGATGACCTCAAGGAGCTCGTCGTCCGGTTCAAGGCGCTCGTGAAGGAGCGCGCCGGCAAGGAGTTTCCCGCCAC
>JAMFSJ010000035.1 GCA_026225255.1 Methylacidimicrobium fagopyrum
GGGAAAAAGTGTTATGATCTGAAACGAAACATTCGTGACATCGGGATACGCTTCAATCGGCAATTCGCGAAAGGAAACGATTCCCGCGATGGTGAAAAGCGCCAGCAATACCAACACGATCGCGCGATGGCGCAGCGCGTAAAATGTCATCCGACCGATCATCCGTTATCTCCTTCAATGATCGATTCCAACAAAAGACAGCCGTCGCTGACGACGTGTTCTCCTGAAGAAATGCCGTTGAGAATCGCCGTGCGGCCATTATTCTCGCCGCCGAGTTCGACTTTGCGCCGCTCAAATTGTCCGGGCGCGATTTGGACAAAAACGCAGTGCTCTTCGTCTTTCAGAAAAACCGTTTTTGTCGGAACGTCCACGCCGGTTGTGCCGCTGGAAGCGACCTCTACGGTCACATACATTTCCGCGCGCAGAAGATTTTCGGCATTATCCACGAAGCAACGCGCTTTGATGGTCCGCGTGGTCGGATCGAGCCCGTGGCCGATGATTTCAAGCCGCCCGTGAAAAATTTTATCAGGATACGCGTGGGTGTGGATGAAAACTTCTCGCCCGGGCGTGAGCGAAGCCACATCCAATTCACTGACGTCCAAAAAAAGCCACAACCGCGTCGGATCGGTGACGACGAATTGCGGATCAATGAATTGCTGCGCATTTGCCAGCATCAAGTCAGGCCGGATTTCCTGTCCCGGATTGAGATTTTTTCCCACAACGACGCCCGCTAGCGGCGAACGCAGCGCGTAAATTTCGTTCGTGCTCGTGTCGTTACCGCCATAATTGGCGAGGGTCGCCTCGGCGCGATCGTGTTCCGCTTCCGCCACGACGAAAGCCGCTGCGGCCGCCTCGACATCCTTTTGCGCCGCCGCGCCGTGCGCAAATAATTCTTTGGCGCGCGCATTTGCCTTGTCCGCCGCCGCAAGATTTCCGACCGCTATGCGC
This sequence comes from Methylacidimicrobium fagopyrum, assembly GCA_026225255.1. Taxonomy (GTDB): domain Bacteria; phylum Verrucomicrobiota; class Verrucomicrobiia; order Limisphaerales; family UBA11358; genus UBA11358. The sequence goes on from JAMFSJ010000035.1 coordinate 949, forward strand.
GCGTTCGCCAGCGCTTGACCAAAGTCCGGCGAATCCAGCAACGCCAACGCGTCGTCCGAATTCACATGCTGATTTACTTCGACCGAAATGTTGAGGACGCGACCGGCGAGCGGTGAATACACCCGCGCCGTCACGTCATCGTCCCAAGCCAATCGGCCATACAAACCGACCGCCGCCAGCTGGCGCGCTTGCGCCGGTTCGATCATGAGATAACTCAATTGCGGCGCATTGGTGGCGAACGTAATTTTGCTGCCCTCAACTTTTGCCACGGGCGCATCCGGCGATTTTTGCTCGTGGCGGCAACCGGTTAAAGCCATGGCCACGAGCAAAAATAAATTAAAGATTTTGAAGGTTTTCATGGGGAAGCTTCACGGGGGAATTCATTGGCGAATAATTTGGTTTTTGATGACTTCCGTGGCCGCCTTCAAATCGGCAACGGCGCTCGCCGTATCGGCTTGGGCTTGCGCCGCGGCGAGGCGTGCGTCGTTGTCGGCGCGTTCGGCTTCCAGCAGATCCACCAAAGTCGCGCCGCCTTTTTCGTAAGCAAAAACCACGGATTCGCGCACTGTTTGCGACTTGGGAATGATTTGGTTTTGATAACGCAGCCAGCGTTCGGAGGCCTCCCGAAATTCACTTTGCGCGTGGGCGATATCGGAAACCATCTGCGCTTTTATTTTTTCCAGCGCGAAAGAATTTTGATCCACCACTGACTGCGCCGCTTTGATTTCGCCACGGTTAAAATTCCACAACGGCAGCGGAAAGCTGACGCCCACATTCAGCGTGTCGATCGGTGGACCGCCGCCGGGCGGCTCATGTTCCGCGCCGAGAGAAAGCGTCGGATCAGGAATCCGCATGGCTTTCTGAAGCTTGAGATTGGATTTCGATTGCTGCAAATCAGCTTCCGCCGCAAGTATGTCCGGCCGCGTCGCGTTCGCTTCTGATCGGTCAAATTGCGGAGCGGCAACGGAGATTTGCGCGAGCGAATCCGCTGGCGTCCAATGACCTTCAGGCTGTTCCATGCCGAGCAAAATTTCTACCGCGATCCGCGCTTGCACCGCTACGGCCTCGGCGGATTTCGCCTGCAGCTCAAACGTGTCGGCGTTGATTTCAATTTGTTTCTCGTCCGAATCGGAAATGTCGCCCGCATTCAATCTCGCCTGCGCAATGTCCGCTTCGTGGCGCAGCATCCGTGCGGACTCATTCAAAATGCGCGCATTTTCTTTGGCCAATAAATCGGCCACGTAATTTTTCGTCACGCCCTGTTCCAAGAGACGGCGCGCATCAAAAAATCGCGCGCGGGCGCCAGCAATCCCAGCGCGGGCGGCCATTTGCCGAGCACGCCGTTTGCCACCAATCTCGATCAACTGGCTGACGGCAGCGATGGAATCATAATTGCGATCCACCAGTCCGTTGCCTAAAACCGTGCCGCTTTCGCGGTCGCCGATTTTTGCCGTGGAAAGCGAGGCGATGGGATTGGAAAACTCCCTGGCGACGATGAGTTGCGCTTGCGCCGCGTCAATGCCGCTTTGGGCCGCGAGCAAATCCCAGTTGCGCGCGAACGCCATTTGTTTTGCGCCTGACAGCGAGAGGGCATTCGTCACCGACGAATTATTCTGCCCGAGCGTGGACGAAGGTAAGCTTCCCATCACCACGGTGATGGCCAACCGCAGAAGGACGGACACCTTGCTGGCTCGATTCCTCGACAACAAACCCCGATCTGATCGGCAAGATGTCCGTCCGCCTAAGGTTAGCGGACAATTTAAGATGGCGTTGATCAGTTTCAACGGCATCACGGTAGCGAGCTCGCCGTAAAATGTCTGCGTGGTGCGGCCTTGAATTTTTGAGAGGCGGAATCCTACACGCGCCGACCCGAATTTTCTTCCTCGTGCCAGCGCACGGCTTCGCGCAACAGTTCAGTGGCGGTGGTCAGATTCAATTTCACTTTGATGCGCGCGGAATAACCTTGGATCGTTTTAAAACCGACGCGCAGATGGTCGGCGATCTGGCGCGTATTGTAGCCCCGGCCCAATAATTGGAAGACCTCCAGTTCGCGGTCACTGAGCTGGGTGATGGGAGCGGCATGGCCGGATTTGCCGGCGAGAAATTTTTGCGCCAGTAGGGCCGTGATTTTTTCACTCACGTAAATTTCGCCATCCAGCACGCGGCGGATGGCTTGCACCACTTTTTTGGTGGCTTCACTTTTCATGATGTAACCACCGGCGCCCGCTCGCAGCGCCCGTTCGGCATAGAGCATTTCGTCGTGCATGGAAAGCACGAGCACCGCGACATCGAACTGGCTGGCCTTGATATCTTTGATGAGTTCAATGCCGGAGCCGCGCGCCAGTGAAATATCCACGATCGCGATGTCGGGTTTAACGATGGCGATGAGCCGCAGGGCATCAGCGGCATCACCCGTTTCGTCACAAACCTGAAAATCGGGTTGCTGATTGATCAAGTTAGTGAGCCATTCGCGCACCAGCGGATGATCGTCGACCAGCAAGATCTTAATTTTTTGCGCCATGAATTTTAGAGATGAAAATAGGATTGCTTGAAAGTTTGCAAGTAACGCGCGTAAGCCCTTCCGGCAAACGCTCGATGCTAAAACTCGCGCCGATCATATTGGCGCGATACGCCATGATGCGCAATCCCATGCCTTGACTACTGAGCGCATTTTCCGAAAGGCCCACGCCATCATCTGTGATCGTCAACACGATGGCGGTTTCAGTTTCTGCGAGGTTGATGCGGATGCGTTTAGCCCGGCCATGTTTGATGGCATTTGTGATGGCTTCTTGGGCGATCCGATACAATTGCGTGTTGCTCGCGGCGTCCGGCATCGGCAATGGTCCGCGACCCTCAAATTCACAGGCCACCTTGAAACGCTCGCTAACATTGCGCGCCAGTTCTTGAAAGCCATCCATCAATCCTTCATCCGCGATTTCAACCGGATGCAAACCCCGCGCAAATGTGCGCGTCAAAATGATCGCTTCCTCAACTAATTTCACCAAATGTTTCGCCGACGTTGCTTCGGGTTGAGCTTTATTTTCCAATTGTTCGGTCAGCACCTGGCTGGCAAATGCCGTGGCCGTAAGATGCTGGCCGAGGCTATCGTGCAAATCATGGCCGATCTGTCGTTGCTCTCGTTCGCTGATCTCCAATAATTCGCGCTCCAACCGCTCGCGCTCAATAATTTCTTCCTGCAAGGCCGCCGTGCGTTGCCGGACACGCGCCTCTAGTTCCCGTTGAAGTGAATGCAAAACCGTCAGTAACCAAACGATCACCAGATAAAAGGCGAGCAGGATGATGGCGTTCCAGACCGGCACAAGGGGGCTTGAAAATTTTATACCTTTTGCCAAATCACCACCTAGCGACACAACCACACTCAAGATGGAGATGAAGACGGCGAAACCGCGCCCGACAAACCAAGTTGCCAGCCCGATGGCCAGCAAATAAAAAACTGAAAAAGAGGTTTCGAAGCCAGCAATGAAATCCACGAACCCAATGGTGGCTACCAGACCCAACGTCACCATCGCCAAAAAAATGCGCGAACGGCGTTCGAACTTCTCAACCCATCGAAACATAAAATAACTTTCGCGCCATTACCGTGTTTTGCCAACACTAATCACAAATATGATTTTTTTATGCATTTAAAATTTTCCAAGCTGTGACAAAATCCATAAAACTGCCAATTAGCCAAACCTTCGCTGACAAAGTGAGTCCCGAACTCAAATTATTATATCAGCTTTGCTGGCATCTGGGAACAAGTCAGGGTGATATTACCAACTTGAAAGATGCGGATATGGACTGGCAGCATGGCACTGCTCTGGACCGGAAAAGTGAACCGCGTCAATCCTTGTAACTCAGGCGCCGCCAATACCTATTAAGACAACTGTAAGTCAATTTTTCAGACAACCACCCGGTGCAATGATGTCTAATCCAATCAGATGCAGCGATAGTGAGCACAAAACCTTCCAGAAACAATTAGCAGCGAGCCGGAGTGTCACAACGCGAAGCGATGGAGTTAATGCGGACAGTGATCCGCGCCTAACGGCGAAAACTTATACGGATACGTCTTTGCTTCCGCTTCAAAGTGCGATTGGAAAATTGCTTTCTAGTCTCACAAATAGCCTCACAAAAACCAGTCGCAACGGGTCATTTACTGTGTTGGTCTGTCGCAGAACCCACAGTTATAAAAACCAACAATCAACCTGAAAATAAAGGAGTATTGTCGCTGTTTGGCGCTGCGTGGTGTGTTATGTCTAATGTAAAAGCACGTTGATCTTGTCGGGTTTGCGAGAGTTCCAAGTTCCAAGATTCTGGACAAAAGAAATAACGCACCCGTTAAGTGGATGTAAAAAACCGTGCTTCAATCCCGGCTTAACCGGATATTAAAAATGGGTTAAGCTTCGATTAACGAAGCTTGGTTGCCGATGCGAATCCGCGATCCCGTTACCAAATTGCCGCGCACAGGCGCTGGCCAACTTTCTTCAGGCATTGTTTCAGAGACCATCTCTTCGCTCGGTGCCGGCGCCGGCGCGGGCTTACGAACCGTTTTGCGAATCGAATTTCGCGCAGCCTGCATGTCTTCTTGAACGGTTTTATCGCTTGGCAAAAGAAAATCATGAATCGCCCAGTGAATCTAACGGCGGTTGCTTTGCTTAAATTGCCCGTGCCGAGCATCGCGCGGACTTCATCGTACACATCGCTAATTACTGAAATATGCCGCCTACTCACCAAAAACTTTTTAAATTATCGCATTACCGGAATTTTTGAAAACATTCTGCGCAACCACTTTTATGTCTGCCTAAGTATTTGCCGCGGCGAGTTTCACTCAGCGCTTAACGCGGCGACGAAATTGACGACAATTCCATTCCCCCTAATCAGCGACGCGAGTCATGCAAGCGATAAACTGCGGAGTAGTGCCCACTGCCATTGGGATACCGTGATTGCAAATGGCAGTGTCAATCCAGTCAACCAATTCTGGCCGCGTATACATCCGCCGACTTTGGTTAAAAACAAAGTGCGCCTCATCGATCACTAGCATCAATTTGGAACGCTTTAATACATCTTCAATATAGGCCTACATTTCCGGCGCGGTGCGTGTGTAACTTGAGGCAATCCCAGGCGCCTTCGCAATTTCTTAAAAGGTGATTGTCTTAGACTCCGAGAGCGAACAAAACTTGCCCGGTGTTGTTTTCATCGAGACTTCCTCTTGGCAAATCAACGCGATTTCAACTTGACACATTTATTATGTAAGCCTACGTTAGCTTACATGAAATCTAATTTAGCCATCTCAATGGGACAGCGGCTCCGCGAACTGCGCGAACATGCTGGCCTTTCTCTACGCGAAGTTGCGAAAGCCGCTAAAATTTCAGCACCCTTTCTCTCCGACGTGGAATTGGGCCGCCGCTTCCCTACAAATGAGACTTTGAACTTGATAGCCCAAAAACTTCGCGCATCAGCCGATGACCTAAAAAAACATGACCACCGCTCTTCCTTAGCCGATCTCAAGCGCCTTGCCGAAGGTAGTCCCAGCCTCGGTGCCGCTGTGCGCGCACTAGTCGACGAGGTTCAATCTGGCAAATTGACTCTTGAAGAACTCGCGACAAAGCTTCGCCGCGCTGGCAAAACAAAGTAACTGGCTTCTATATTTATCACCTATTAAAACATGAATAAACCCCGCAAGAATGTGAAAGGCTCCCTTAAGGAGATTGAACAGGGCGAGCTCATGCATTTGAATAAGGTAAAACATATCTACAAAATCGTTCATGGCTGGGATCTACATTCCTCCTTCGAGTGCGATAAACTCTGGAAACAGGGCTGGATCACCCTACTCGAGCAAATACAGCAGGAAGAGCCCGACGAGACCAAACAAAACGAAATCTTCGCCTCTATTTCGACCGAAGATTTCCATTGGGACTGGTTCGGGAAGGCCGTGAAATACAGCACTGATGAATACGAGTGGTTCCACCTCTACGCCGATGGCAAACCACAGGCGGCTTGCTTGATTTACCATCCGAAAACCAGTGCCTTGGAACCTGGCGATATTTTCTATGTTAAGTTTGTAGCGGTGGCGCCTTGGAACCGCATTTCCGACTTCCGCGCCCGCGAATTTAGTGGGCTAGGCAAGCTCCTTCTTCGCGCAGCGCAGCGTTTCGCCGTGAAAGAGCTCAAGCTTCGCCCCGGATTTTGCCTGCATTCCTTACCAAAAGCGGAGGTTATCTATAAAAAACTTAAGATGGTAAAAGTTGACGGCAGAGAAGACGACCAATCACTCGCTTATTTTGAGCTTCCGCCGTCTCTCGCTAAACAATTAATGGCGGTAGACTGATATGAGCACTCATCACGAAGACTGGTCGGATTTCACGCACACAACACGAACATTAAAGATCAGCGCGGGTGAATTGTTCAATCACTTCCGTGAATTCCAAGGTTTTATCGCTGGGCTTTCCCGAAAGGATTTGGTTGCCCGCCACTGGCTAAAGACTGCTGACGACTGCTCGCCGTTGACGACAGTTTTCTTCGATCTTCCGTTCTCGAAACAGCCTACGCTCTTCCGCAAATCCGCCAAAGCCGACGAAAACCTATTGGCAATCTGGCAAGCTAGTGCCCGGGCCCAAGCGGAATATTTCTGCCTCGCTGAAGAGCTGCCGGCCTTCACGGGCCTGACCAAAGAACACCTGCGGAAACTCGCCATCTTGAGCGTGGATCCGCAAGTCGTGCGGCAACTGCCATCAATTCTATCAGAGCTTGGAATTATTTTGATCTATGTCCGCGCTTTACCCGGAATGCGTGCTGACGGTGCGGTTTTCCATTTGAGCACAGGTCAGCCCGTCATCGCGATGAGTCTACGATTTCCGCGCCTGGATTATTTCTGGTTCACGGTTCTTCATGAACTTGCACACTTGGTTCTACATGCCAACCAGCTCACGGATCCGGTATTCTTCGACGTCGAGGCCAGTGAGGAGATGGACCGAATCGAGAAGCACGCCAATCGTCTTGCCAAAGATTCGATCGTCGACCGCGAGGCTTGGCGTAATTGTGGACTCAAATACGACAACAGCGACAAGGCCTTGCAGGTTTTCGCCGCTGAACATAGCATTCACCCGAGCTTGATTGCCGGGCTTCTCCGAAAGGAGTCCGGCAACTATAAGCGCTACAGTTCAATCATTAACGAACATGACGTCCGCAAAATCATATTCCAATCATGATCCGCTATATTCCATTCCTTAAGGCCAAAGGCGGCGAATTCACTGCTATGAGTGCGCTTACTCCTGGGGTGAAGCAATCTATCTGCCCATTTTTTGACTTTCCTCACAAGAATCCAAGCTATGATGCGGAAACCTTTGCAGCGAAGACGTTCAGCATCGTCACAAAACTGAAAAAGCATTGGGGCACAAATGCGGAATTCTACTTTGACGACCTCGACGTTGGCCAAAATCTCATCGTTAAGGGAGATCAGCAATACGCCTACATAATCAAGGCATTGAAAGGCTCGCAGTTCATACCAGTCGTGGCCCTCGACCGAACAAAACATAATTCTGCCGTAGTCCAACTAAAGCGCGATGGCGAAATCGCTTCCGCTGTTGTGGCCTTCCGCGCTGAACAAGGTGACTTCGAGGACTTCCAATCCAAGCAGGATCAGATCGACTATGATCTGTCTGCCGTCTTCAAAGAGTTCGAAGCAATCGATCTGATTCTTGACTGTCGCGTATGCAGCAGCTTAGAAGTCTCCCAGACCGCCAAGCAAATCGCAGCATTCACTCAAAAGTTTTACGCTGCCTATAGAAAGGTTCGCCACGTCATAATTACCGGCTCTTCAATCCCAGCCGCGATTGGGGATATCATCGAGGTGAAAAGCACTATGACTTTGATACGGCGAGAGCTTGAAATCATCGCTAAAGCGCGCAGCCTTTCAGAATATGAACTGATCATTGGCGATTATGCAACTGTGAGTCCTTTTTATTCCGACACAGATCTTGACCCCAAACTGATGCAGACGGTTATGACTCCTCGCTTAATTTACCCTTTCAACAGTTCCTATTTCGTTGCCCGTGGCGCATCTATGAAATCAGGAGGTCAGGATCAGTATGTTGGATTGACAAGAGATTTATGCAAACGGGATTTTTTCCGGCAAGGGTATTCCGCCGGCGAGCATTATTTTTATGAGAAGAGCAAACGAATTGGGAAAAACGCCACTAACGGCACAGTGGTGAAGCCATCCGTCGTCGCCCACGTCACCTACATGGTGCTGGGCACCAAAGTTTGAGCCCTGAATCGGCGGCCAATCAAAAGATCGCAGATGGTCATGCTAAGCTCAAGCTCGCGACGGGTCTCAGCGATCAATTGTGCTAAAAGCCGCCGAGGCTTACGCTCCGCGCCAGGCTCCGATACAAGCTCCAGCATCTCACTCTTCCAAAGGGTCATTGTTGCCGACTGCTTTTCGAAAGTAGGATTTAGTCTTGCCGCCCGGATATGACGGAATCGCACATTCTCACCGACGGCTATTGCCACCATGATGCCCCAGAATCGTGGTGCCAGCCTCAGAGCTCGCTGCAAATTGCATTCGGTCGTGACCAGAGTAATCCGCCGAAACACCGCATTGTAATACATGCCCTGAATGGCAATTCTCTCGATGCGATCGGTTGCTCCCTTGATCTCATAGCAATGGGCTTCAGAATGTAAAGCAACGACGTCGGCAATTGCCTTGCCATTATGCACGTGAAGTTCTTGGATTACCGCACGCGGACGGCTCTTTTGTCGATCAAGCTTTTGCAATAAAGCCTCGCGAATCGTAGCATCATTAAGTTCCATTATTTTATAAACGAGATATTGGCGAAATTTCTACGGGGCATGATAGGGCTTTGCAATCTTAAACGCACGATTTTAGCAACCGTTCAGCAATTCTCTCCATTTTCTAGGTTTATTGAAGCCTTTGATAAACATTAACCAGCCTTTATCAATGCTTTAAACCGCCATTCTTGCCGCCCAAGATAACGAGTGACCTTTATGGGCGGTTTTAACCCTCTACCCCATTTGATCCGCGGTGATTCTGTCGGGTTTAGGGGTGGAGGGCATCAAATCATTGGCTTTTTTGAATGCTTTCTATGGAACTGTGGAACCCAACAATCAAAATAAAACCCGATATTTTTTGTCGACTACAAACCATCAGGTGGAGCCCGTATTTGTTGAAGTTTTCTCTTATTTTCTGCTATTTCCTTAATTCCCGACTATATCACCATGGAGACTTAGTATCTTCTAAGAAGATGGTGCGCGATACAGGGTTCGAACCTGTGACCCCTACCGTGTCAAGGTAATGCTCTACCACTGAGCTAACCGCGCACAAAAAGTGGACGCGGAGTCTCGCAGACTCGCCAAAAATGGCAAGGCAAAAAAAGCGGAAAGTAGGAAAGCGAAAACCACAACTTTAACCCGGTTCACAATGGCCGGAACTTCCCGGCAATCTTTGCATTTGGTTTACCCACGGCCAACGCCACTTTGAAAACACCGTTGGAAAAGGTTGTTGAAACTCGACACTGCGCTGGCGGAAGTTTAATTTTTAGCCATGAATTTTCTCGTCACCGGCGGCGCGGGCTTCATCGGCTCGCACGTGTGTGAACGCCTTTTGCGCGATGGTCACAGCGTGTGGGCGTTCGATGACTTGAACGATTTTTACGATCCGCAATTCAAGCGCGCCAATATCCGCGACATCCAGTCGCTCGCCCTGCCCTTTGAGTTTTTTCACGGCGACCTGTGCGATGTGGACGCCGTGAACGAAATTTTTTCGTCCGTTAAATTCGATCAAATCATCCATCTCGCGGCGCGCGCGGGCGTGCGTCCGAGTTTGGAACAGCCGGCGCTTTATGCCCGTGTGAACGTCGAAGGCACGGTCAATCTCTTCGAAGCGGCGCGCAAAAACGGCGTTAAAAAAATCACCGTCGCGTCGTCGTCGTCCGTTTATGGCGTGAATGCCAAAATGCCGTTCACCGAAAGCGATGCGATCATCTCCGCCGTTTCGCCTTACGCCGCCAGTAAACTCGCGTGCGAGGCGCTCGGTCACACTTATCATCACGTTTACAAAATGGACGTGGCGATGCTGCGTTTTTTTACGGTTTACGGCCCGCGCCAACGGCCGGATCTGGCGATCCACAAATTCACGAAGTTGATTGATGCCGGCAAACCGATTCCCGTTTTTGGCGATGGCAGCACGGCGCGCGATCATACTTACGTCACGGATATCCTCGACGGCGTGATGGCCTGCACGAACAAGGAATTTGGTTTTGATATTTTCAATCTCGGCGAATCGCAAACGGTGAAATTATCCGAACTGATTTCGTTGATCGAAAACGCGCTCGGCAAAAAAGCGATCATTGACCGGCAACCGCTCCAACTCGGCGATGTGCCGATCACGTTCGCGGATATTTCCAAGGCCCAGGCGAAACTGGGCTATAATCCACAGGTCAAAGTGGCGAAGGGCATCCCGCTTTTTGTTGATTGGTTCCGCCAAAACCGGCAGTAATAAGAGCAATCAAAATTTGATTAACCCATGAGCACTGAAAAATTCGCCCGCCCGTCGCTCGCCGCCGCCTCGGAAGCTTGGGGAAAATGTCTCGCCAGCCACGGCTTGCCGACGGATTCGCTCTGGATTTTCGCGGAAAATTTGTGCATCGAACCGGCCACCGCCACGCCGGGTAATTTTCATTTTGGGTTCCAAACAAAATTTGCGCGGCCGGATGACGACGCCTTCGAGATCGCCTACGACCATTTTTCGGATACGGATGCGCGCCTGGTTTTTTACCGGCTCGGCTCGTCCGAAAAAAAATCCGTCTGCATTCTGTTGTGCGATTCGTGGTTCGAGGGGAAAAATCCGCGTGACGGATTTGAACGGCGCGACGATTGGAATATTTCTTTTCACCCGGGCCACGCAGGCGAAATCGAGGAGATCACGGATTTGACGCGCTGGGTTCGTCGCGTGAAACGGAATCGCGCGTTCCATGATTTTGATTTCAGCATGTCGTTGGAAACGATCGAGGAAATCAAGCAGCACGGACGAACGCTCGCGCCTTACGAACGTTTCGCGGATAAAATGATCGGCCGCTTGCGCACGGTGCTCGGCTGAAATCAGCCTTTATTTGCCGACCGCGCCGAAAACTTGCTTCAACAGATCCGTCGTGCGGGCCACCGGATTTTGGCGGATTTGTTTTTCTTCATCCGCCACCATTTTAAAAAGCCCGTCTAACGCCTTGTTCGTGACATAAGCGTCCACGTCCAGCGCATCCGTGCCGAGATAATTTCCGGCCAGGCCGCTCAGGGTGCTACCAAATCCGCTGCTGGTGCCGGTGGCTTTCGCCAGCATGTTTTTATAGGCGCTGGTCACTCCGGTTGCGCTCGTCGCTTTTTGGACGATGGGATAAAATTTCGCATATAAATTTGTCTGCGTGGTGCGACGGAAATATTGCGTGGCCGCATCTGGCGGTCCGGTCAAAATCGCCTGCGCATCCGCGATGGTCATCTGCGCCATGGCGTTAACGAAAACCGTTGCCGCCACGGGCACGGCCTGTTCGGCCGCGTGGTTCATGGTCGCCACAAATTCATCCGCCAGCTTGCCTTGGTTCACGGCGCGCAAAGCCTTATCCACCGACTGTAATTTATCCGGCAACGGGATTTTCACTTCAACGTTCGTCAAAAATCCGCCGTCGTGACCGAGGGACGCGACGGCATGCTGCAAACCGTTGGTCAGCACCGCCTTGAGCCCGCCCACCATTTGATCCTGCGATAATCCGGCCAGCGCAGCCAAGGCCGATGACGTCGCCGTTGGCGAAGCCGCATTGGTGGCGGCGACGGTATTCGTTGAAGTCGTGCCCAGCAATGAAGTCAACCAACCTGCGTGCGCGCAATTCAGGGAAGCGACAACCAGCAGTAAGCCGAGGATTTTTTTCATGTTTCTGAATTTATTTTTTTGCCGCCGCTGCTTTCGCGTCCGCATCCGCTTTTTTCATTTCCGCATTTTCTTTCTTGAACGCGGAACGCAGCAGCCAGTGACGTTTCAAGCCTTGCACCAAAGTATCCGAATCCACCACCATTTTGGAGATGCCGTAGAGCAGGTTCGGATTCGATTGCACCTGCACATTCAGATTGCTCGTGATATCGGCGATGTGATCCAGCGTCTCGCCCACGCTGAAGACGAGCGTATTCAAATTGGTGTCCGTGTGCGTGAGCAACGAATTCAGGTTCGTCAACGCCCCTTGAATCTGGCCGTTGCCGTTCGGGCCGAGCGCCCAGAGAACCGGGCCGCCGGGTTCGCGTAATTGCGCGCTGATGTCGGCAAAATTCGTCACTAACGGCTGAACGGAAACAATCGTCTTGTTCAAATTGGAAGTCGCGAGCGCGGCGTTGGCGAGCGTGGTATTCGCGTTATCCAGCACGGCGGCGAGCTTGTTGGTGAGCGCCAAAATTCCCGGCAACGCGTTTTGCACTTGCGTGACCATCGCTTGCAATTGATCGGTCACGGCCGGTGATTCGGCAGCTTTTAACCAGGCGGCCGCATCGTCCGGCGTAAAATTTTCGTAACGATGCGTGCGCGGATGCCAGGAAGCAGCAATGCTCCGTTGATCTTTTTCGGTATTGTCGTAAGCGTAAACCGAATTTGATTCAAAATGGCACGTGGCTAATTTTGCCGCGTTCGTCGCATCGAATATCTCGGCAAGATAGTTGTAAGCAAAGAAAACGATATTAGTGTTTTCATCCAGCACGTCCTGTGAAAGCTGCCAATGTCCGGGTGCCTCGGTTGCGCGCTGGCGGGCGTCCTCCAATGTCATAACCAATATGGGCTGCGTGACGCAAATGGCATAACCCTGTGCGCCGCGCGTCACTTCCAATTGCCGTCCCAGAAAACTTGCCGCATTCACTTTGACAACCGAACCGCCCGTCTGCAGATAGCGGATGTAACGGAAATAAGGTTCGGTGATCTCAAATTTTATGGCGACGTTATGCGCATCACCCGGCGGCATGGCGTGGATGTCGGTGATTTTCCCGACCGGAAAACCCATCATCACCACCGGGTCGCCCACATTCAAACCCGCCGAGCTTTGGACAAAAGTATGAAAATCCGCCTTGATCTTGAACCAGCCCTGACGTTCCGCCGTGTGATAAATGTAATAGCCAAAGCCGAATAACAGCAGCGCGGTCGCCAGAAAAACGAACCAGCCGACCATGCGTTCCATGCGACTCAAACGCGTGCGCAGTTGCGGGGTTAAATCTTGAAGGGGCATAATTTTAATTTGGAGTTTCTTCGGCCAACGCCATCAATTCCCTGACGGCGGCGTGACCGGTGGTTTCGATCTCGGTCCAGGAACCGAGCGGGATAAATTTTTTCTCGTGCAACAAGGCAAATTTTCGCTGCGCATGTTGCCACGGACGAAAATCATCGGTGGAAGCGACGAGCGTCAACGGACGACCGCCCAGCCATTCGTGACCGTGCGAGAGTTGCTCGAGAAAGCGCAACATCCACTGGCCGTGCCGCGCGCCGAGACCGGTCAACGGATTATCGAGCAGCAATAGTTCCGGCTTGAGCACGAGGGCACGCGCCAACGCCGCACGCACACGCCAGCTCGCGGCGACATTTGATGGCGTCAGATCGGCAAACGGCTTTAATTCCAGCATTTCCAACAATACTTCAACGGTTCGCGCCGATTCTACGGCGGTCAGATTTTTTTGATAACGCAAAGGCAGCGCGACGTTTTCCGCGACGGTCAGGCGGTTGAATAATTGTCCACCTTGAAACACAAAACCGACGCGCAAACGCTCGGCCAGTTGCGCCTCACCGAACGAATCCGTCGCGGAGCCGAAGACATGACAAGTGCCATTCGCGGGATTCATCAAACCGGCGGCGAGCATGAGCAGATCGCTTTTGCCGGAATATTGCTGGCCGCCGACCACCCAAAATTCACCGGGTAAAACCGACCAGTTCACTTCCTCGGCCACCACCAACGCCGCGTTGCGCATCGAAGTCACGGTGACATCACGCAATTCAATGACGTTGGGATTGAAGGTGTCGTCGCTCATGAGAACAGATACAGCACGATAAACAACGCGTCCACCAGCACACAAACGATGACCCCTTGCGAAACGGCGCGCACGGCGACGCGCGAAACTTCTTCCAACCGCAACGGCTGCGCGAGGCCGTGATAACAGGTCACGATGGCGATGGTGAATCCGAAGGCAAGGGTCTTCAACGCGAGCAACGCGAAGTCCAGCCAACTGAGGGCGTCGGCGATCTGCCGGTAATAATCGCCCAGCCGCATCGGGGCGCCTTGCAAAAAGGCGAATAAAAATCCGCTCGCGAGCGCGCCGATGATCAAATAAACCGTCAGCGAAAAAATGCCGAGCGCCATGCCGATCACCCGCGGCGCGATGAGATAATGCATGGGATCAATGCCGAGCGCCTCAAGGGCTTCGACTTCGCCCAGTGCACGCGACGTGCCCAGTTCGATCACGTTCGCCGTGCCGACGCGCGTAAGCACGAGCATCGCCGCAAGCAGCGGACCAAGTTCGCGCACCACCACGATGACCATCGTGGAACCAAGGAAATTAGCCGCGCCATTTTTCGTTAAAACCGAAACCGCTTGTCCGACAACCAAAAAACCCAATGCCAGTGCGACGAAGCCAAACATCGGCAATAACGCAACACCAGAGCGGACGATTTCCTGGCGGATGCGCGGATGGATGACATTTTTTGCGACGTTATTTTTCGTAAGGATGACGCCGAGCGTGATCAGTGCGAACGCGCCGAGCCCCTGCATCGTCAGCAAAAAGAGGAATAATTTTCGCCCCAGATAATCGGTGTAAGATTTGGGCAGCGGCGAACTACGAAGCACTTGTGTGTTCGCTAACTCGAATGCCTTGGCCAGATTTCCGCGCACGCATTCAGGGTAGAGCAGTTTGGGGTGCGGTCAAAAAGGATTTTGTGATTACAGAAAGAGCATTTGTATTTTTATTTCACTAGCTTCATGTTTTAGCCATGCGTGCGCTCGAAATTCAGAAAATGCCCCGACAGGAAAAATTAAAACTCATGGAAGAAATCTCTGCAAAAGTGCTGTAGCGGCGGTCTATGACCGCCGTTGGCTGTGAAATTACTTGAAAACCCGGCGGTCACAGACCGCCGCTACAAGTCGAAATAGCTTTTGCAGAGATTTTAAGGAAGCGTTGTGGACAGATCTGAGCAGCGATGATGATGCTTTTGAATCGCCCGCCTGGCATGCTGATGCCTTACGCGAAACTTCAGAACGCCGGTCGCGCGGTGAAGAAATCGTGATGGATTGGGAGGAAGCTAAAGCAAAATTGATTCAAGCACCGTAGGCGCGCCATCTTTATAGATATGAATTAAATAGGCATAGAGCTCCGTAGGAGCGGCCTATTGCTGGTGTGGTGTTAAATATAGCGCTCCTACGGAGCTTGAAAATTTATTGAATTTGGTTTCTACAAAGATGTCGCGCCGACGGCGTTGGGAAATGGATTTTAACTTTTCGCGCCTTTGCTTCTCGGCGCCTTTGCGTTAAATGTTCCCCGTGACTGCTGAAGCTGAAGCCAAAAAACACCACGCCCAACTCGCCGCTGAAATCCGCCGGCACGACCACGCCTATTACGTCGAAGGGCGGCAGCTCATCACGGATCGCGAATACGACCAACTTTTCAAGGAGCTTCAAGATTTAGAGAAAAGCTTTCCGGAACTCATCACCCCGGAATCGCCTACGCAACGCGTTGGCGGCGCGCCGAGCGAAAAATTTACCCGCGTCCAACATCTCGCGCCGATGCTGTCGCTTGATAAAGTTTCCGCCAGCGATTCACCAACGAAGGATGAAGAACCAGATCGTGATAAACGTAATCGGGCGCAGGACGAAAATACTTTGGCCGAACTTCGCGCCTTTGACACCACGATCCGCAAGCACCTTGGCCGCGCGGAGGTGCAATATGTTATCGAACCGAAAGTGGATGGCGTGTCCATCAGCATTCACTATCACCACGGCAAACTGGCGTTCGGCGTGACGCGCGGTGACGGCCAGTTCGGCGACGACATCACGGCAAATCTTAAAACCATTCGCGGCATTCCGTTGGAGTTGCATCTAAAAAATCCACCCGCCCTGCTCGAAGTGCGCGGCGAAGCTTACATGGCGATCAAGGAATTTGATGCCGTCAACGCCAAGCTCGTAGCAGCGGGAGAAAAAGCCTTTCCCAATGCCCGCAACGCCACGGCTGGCACGCTTAAACAACTTGATCCCCGCCTCGCCGCGCAACGTCCGATCCGCGCCGTTTTTTACGCGACGGGTGCACTGGACGGCATCGAATTCAAGACGCATTCCGAAATGCTCGAAGCGCTCGCGAAGTTTGGTTTGCCCACGCAAAAATTGTGGTGGGTCTGCGACGGCATTGAGGAAGTATTGAAAATTTACCGCGATAAAATCGTCGCGCATTACGATGAAGATCGTGATTTGCGCCGCCAGTTGTCTTACGAAATCGACGGCATCGTGCTTAAAGTCAATACGCTCGCAGATTGGGCGAAAATTCCCGGCCGCAGCCGCGCGCCCGGTTACGCGATCGTTCACAAACCCGTGCCGTGGATCACGCCGGCGGAAACGATTTTGCGCGCCATCACCGTGCAGGTCGGCCGCACCGGCGTGCTCACGCCCGTCGCCGAACTTGAACCCGTTTTCGTGCAAGGCTCGACCGTTTCGCGCGCGACGTTGCACAATGAAGACGAAATTCGCCGTAAAGATATTCGCATCGGCGACACCCTAGTCATCCGCAAAGCCGGCATGGTTATCCCGGAAATTTTTGAAGTCGTGAAAACCAAACGTCCGCCCGGCGCGAAGGAATTTGATCTATTCCAACACGTCGGTGGCAAATGTCCCGCGTGCGGCGGCGTGATCGCGAAAGATAAAATTAAATCCGCCGGAAAAAAAGAGTCGCGCGAAGCACTTGAAGGGAGCGAAGGCGAAAAGGAATTATTCTCTACCGAACCTTCGCTCCCTTCACGGTCTTCGCGCGACCCTGATCCCAACGAAGAAGTCGCGTGGCGTTGCCAAAACATTGCCGGTTGTCCCGCGCAATTGACGCGACGCGTGGAATATTTCGCCCAGCGCAAAGCGCTCGATCTCGATTCGCTCGGCGGCATCGTTTCTGAAAAATTGCTCGAACGCGGTCTGATCAAGGAACCGCTTGATCTGTTCGACCTGAAGCTGGAAGCGCTGGGCAAATTAAATCTCGGCACGGACGAAGAACCGCGCACGTTCGGCGAGAAGAACGCGACCAAAATTCTCGACGCGCTCCAACGCGCCAAAACCGCGCCGCTGGCGCGCTGGATTTTTGCGCTGGCCATTGCCGATGTAGGCGAAGCCACCGCGAAACAGCTTGCCGCCACGCACGATTCGCTGGATGCGCTCGCAAATTCTGAAGTCTTGCGCGACATCCGTAACCTCGGCGCCAAAGAAAATGAACGCGCCGAAATCAGTCCGCGCTCGCGCAAAAATCCGCCGAGAAATGAAGTGGAAAAAGCTAGGCGCGAAGTGCGTGACGATGAATTAAAAGCCGAGATTGCTGAAATCGAATCGCGTTTGGAAACCGGCGGATTGAAAGCAAAGTTAGTTGAAGTTGGTCCCGTTGCTGCCGCGAGCGTGCTGAATTATTTCGCTTCGCCCGCCGGCAAAAAAGTGCTCGCCCGCATTCACGAATTGGACATCACGCCGGAGCGCCAAGCATTGCTCGGCTCGGCGAATGATTCCAGCGCCACCGGCCGAGCAATGCTCGGCGCTCCACTCTTCGCCGGCAAAACTTTCGTCCTGACCGGCACGTTGCCAACACTGACGCGCGAAGCTGCAGCAGAAAAAATCGAATCCCTCGGCGGCAGAGTTTCCGGCAGCGTGAGCAAGAAAACGGATTTCGTTCTCGCCGGCGAAGAAGCCGGTTCCAAACTTACCAAGGCGCAGGAACTGGGAGTAAAGATTTTGGATGAAGCGGAGTTTTTGAAAATGTGCGGCGCCGCAGCGTAAGCTGAAGTTGCCTGTTTTTGAAAGCCGGGCTTGCCTTGTCCCAAAGGGACAACTGGAAATTAGCCCGGCACATCGTGCCGGGATTGAGTCGCATCACATAATCCGTCCTGACGGGACGGTGGAAAATCCGACTTAATCCAATGTCCCTTGCGGGACTAAATTATTTACGGGATTATTCCAGCCACGTCGTAGCTGGCTAATTTCCAGTGCCGCGCTGCGGCATTTTCTGCGCCCTACGCCAGTTTCTGGCGGAATTCGGCGCAGGCTTTCGCCACATCTGGCGCATTGAGAATGGCGGAGACGACGCAGATGCGGGTCGCACCGACCGCCAGAACATCATCAATTGTCTGCAAATTAATTCCGCCGATGGCGAACCACGGAACGGTTGCGTGAGCCGCAGCCCAGCGGACATATTCGAGCGTCACGGGCTTGGCGGTCGGTTTGGTGCCGGTGGCGTAGATCGGACCGATGGCGATATAATCGGCACCGGCGTCGAGCGCGCGTTGAGCTTGCGCGGGCGCGTGGGTGGATAAACCAATTTTTAGTTTTGAATTTTTAGTTTTAAGTTCGGAAACGTGCGTGTAGCCCGCATCAAAAAAATCTTCCTGACCCAAATGGCATATGTCTGCGCCGATTTCGTCGGCAATATCCAAATGGTCGTTGATGACGAACCCGACGTTCGCGCGCTGGATGATCGGTGAAATTTTTTCGGCGAGGCGACGGATTTCGTCGGCCGTGGAATTTTTGGCGCGGAGTTGAATCAGATCGCTGCCGCCGTCGCAGAGTTGTTGGGCGACGAGTTCGGGCGCGCGGCCATGCAGATAGGCCGTGTCTACGAAGGTATAAAGTTTGCAATCCGCGAGCGGTTTCACGGGGGAATTTTAACCACGAAAGACACGAAAGACACGCAACAAAAAATTGGGTCTGGTTGGGCGTGCGCGGACACGTCGCGGCACTCCCAATGGGATGTCAGTGTTGGCTCGCGTCACCCAGATAAAATTCATCGGGTTTTTTCAAACAGCATTCGCCAAAACCATTCGTTATGGGTGGCCACGGCAAGCAGCGGATTTTGCAGCCCGGGCGTGAGCAGCAGGCGTTGTATCCATTTGGCCCACACGAGGCGACGGGCGAAGGTTTCGTCGCAGCGTTGCGAGATTTTTTGGCGGGCGACGTTCCAAGAGGTTTCTCCGCGACTCCAGGCGGCGAGCGGTTCAATTGCCAGCTCCGCGGATTCAAAGGCCATGGACATGCCGTTGCCAGTCACGGGCGGAATCATGGTGATGGCGTCGCCAATACAAATTTCGGCGCGTAACACGGCGCGCTGCGGGCGCAAGGAAAGTCCGGCGACGGCGCAAAAAGAATGGGCATTGAACTCCGCGGCGGCGAGGCGTTGATGTAAAGGTGAGCCGATTTTTCCGCACAGAATTTCACGCCAGTTTCGGGCGGAGGGATTTTCATCAGCACGTTTTCGAAATAAGCCGCAAACGTTCACTTCGTCCTCATTGAGGCGGCATAAACCAACGTAACCACGGGGCGAAACGTGCATTTCCAGATCGGCGGCGAGCGAAACCTTTCGGACGTGAACTTTCAATCCAAACCAACGAGTTCCGGTTTGATTTACGGGGACGCGACGACCGGTGGAGCGGACGATGCCTTCGCCAAACTCGTGGGTAAAGCGTCGGGCTTCGAGCAGTTGACCGCCGAGTTGACGGAATTTTTCGGCAAGGCTGTTGTCCAAAACAAAACGTGAAAGGCAAAGGGCGGGCTCAGGCAAAATGCGGGGCGCGGTTGATTTGGTTTCAGAGAAAAAGGCGACGGTGCGGGCGATATTTGCGGGTTCGAGCTCGGCTTGCAAGCCAAGCCGCGTGAGGGCGGCCTGGCCGCGGCCGCTGATGAATTCGCCGCAAACACGATGGCGCGGATAATTTCCAGCTTCAAAAATCGTGACGGGAATTTCCTTTTTTCGCAACGCGATTCCCAATGTCAATCCCGCCAAACCGCCGCCGACAATCGTAATGGGTTTGAGCGTGGGCATGCTATTTGATCCGTCGCGCAATGAAGAGATGACTGAAAAGACCGGCGCGGTGTTCGGTTAATTCCCAGTTTATTTTGTCCGGCCACAAAGCCGAAAGTTCCCGGCCGGAAAATCCGGCGTGCACGCTGATTGCCGCGTCGTGTTGCGTGACGGAATTGCAACCGATCGCCCACAACAGGTTGCTGAAAAGCAGCGGCAAACGTGCCCGGCGCGGTTCCAGCGCAATAAATACTTTTGCACGACGGGAAATCACGCCGAGCAATTCAGTCAGACGCAGATTGTCAAAATGATGCAGGAACAGATTGGCGACCACGATTTCAGTCGGGATAGGCGGCCAATCAAAAACGTCGGCGATGATGGCTTCTGCAGGCCAGCCCAGCCTTGCGAAGGCCGCGAGTGTTTCCGCAGAAATATTTTCCTGCCGATCGAGCAAAGTGACCGTCATGTTCGGCCAATGTGACGAAATTTTTTGCGCGACGCGGAGTAAAAATCTGCCATCGCCCGCGCCGAGCTCGGTGATTTGCTTGAGCGTGTGACCGGCTAAATTATCTTCCAATGCGCGCGCAATGATGGTGGAGTTGCCCATCAGCTTATTCACGCGACGCAAATCACGGCGTGAGCGGATCGCCAGCGGATCATCCGGCGGCAATACGTCAAGCAGCTCGGCTTGGACGCGGCGTTTCATGCGTGGCTCACTTCTAAAATTGCGCCGTGACAACTGAAACCGGCCCCGAATGCAGACATCCACCACAGGCCGTCGGGAACGGTGTCGCGCAAGGCGCGTTCGAGCACAAAATAAACAGTCGGGCTGCTAATGTTGCCAAATTCGCGCAGCACGGCAGAACTGTGGCGCACATCGGCTTCGCTCAAATCCAACTTATCGCGCAAGGCGAGAATCACGTCGCGACCGCCGGTGTGCAAAATCCAGCCGGTGATCTGTTCGCGCTTTAGGTCGGCGGCAGCGAGCGAATCGAAAAATAATTTTGCGGCGATCTCGCTGGCAACTTGTGGCACTTGCGGTAATAAAATATTCCGCAACATTCCGTTTTTATGGCCGAAGCGAAGGGTATCGCGTTCGGCGGTCACGAGTTCTGACGCGGCAAATTTCCATTCCACACGGCGGCGGTTGGGCAACGGTTGATGAGATAAAACCGCCGCGCCCGCGCCATCGGCAAACAAACAGGCGCTGATCAAAACGCCGGCATCGTCATCGAGAAAAAAAGCCGCGCTGCAAACTTCGACGCAGATGGAGAGAACTTTTTTGGCGCGACCGGCGGTCAGAATGGATTCTGCCGTGCGCAAATTCGGCAAAGCCGCACCGCAGCCTTGACCGACCAGATCGAGGGTAAAAATATCGGGCCGCAGACCAAGCTGTTCGCTGACATAGCTGGTCAGGCCGGGACATAAGTAACCGGTGCACGTGCTGATGATGACAGCGTCCATTTCGTGCGCGGCGCAACTAGCGTCTGCCAATGCCCGCCGCGCCGCAGCGGTGGCGAGCGCCGGCGCGTGTTTGGTAAAGCGAGCCTGCAGGGCATCGGGAGTTTGATCGAAAATTTCCTCGAACGGATCCAACGCCAGATGACGCGCATCAATACCGTTGTTACCGCATAGCACTTTTTTGAGGATGGCTTGGGAGCGTGGTTTCAGTTGCGAAATCTGGGGCAAGTTTTTCACGGCTTCCCAACTGTCGCGCTGGGCGTAGCGTTGGGGCGGCGTGGCGGTGCCGAGTCCGACAATAAACATAAATGAGACTAACGCGCATTTAAGTCGCACGCTACTTTCAATTGGTGAGAGGCGGAACGCGTGGAAATGTTCCAAAGAAAAATGAGGCTTCGGCGCGACGGCGGCTCGCCCCGCTGGAATTTAAAATAAAAAAATGGCGGCGGGAATTTTTCCCCGCCGCCGTTCATGCAAAAAGATTTACTTCACGCCGACCAAGTAACCGAAGCGCGTCGCGAATTCGCCCGGCGTCACGTTGATGACGGTGGCGAGTTTGCCGAGCTGTTTGGCGTCTTCAAAATCTTCGCGTTCGAGCCGAATCATGTAGGCCTGCGCGCATTCAAACGCTTCGCCGTCCACGTTGACCTTGCGGTTTTGCATGCGACCGGTCTTTGGATCTAACATATTGTCGAACGGCAGCGGATTCATTTTGCCGTCCACGAAGCTGATGATCGCACCAAATTTTTCGGCCTCGGGCGAACGCAGAAATTTCACCGCCGCGTAACCGAGATCGCGTGTATATTCGGCGTCGAACGGAATCGGGTCGGCACAACGCAATTCGTAGCCAAGATCTTTGTCGATGAACGTCATCTTGATCCCGAGTTTTTCGAGACGTTGCGTGAGAAGTTCTTTCATCAGGCGACCAAATTCAATTTCGCCCAAGCGCAGATGGCCGTGGTCGTCGCGAACGACTTTGCCAAAACGTTCCAGCTGGCCGCCGGGCAGCGCGGCGATCAAACCTTTTTCGCCGATGGATTCGATCAAACCTTCGGCGAGCACGACGAGACCGTAGTTTGAGCCTTCGGCTTTGCGCTTGATGATGGAGCCGATGATGATGTCGCAGACCTCATCCACGGTCACTTGGCGGCCGCGAAATTCTTCGGAGATGACGCTGAGCGTGGCGGCGGAAGCTTTGCCGATGCCGAGCGCGAGATGACCGGCGGCGCGGCCCATGCTGATGATGAGATACCAACGCGACGTCGTGCGCGCGTCTTCCATCAAATTGCGAACGATCTGCACGCCATAATGACGCGCCGTTTCGTAGCCGAACGTCGGGGCGGTGCCGGGCAACGGCAAATCGTTATCAATCGTTTTGGGAACGTGGGCAACTTTGATTTTGCCGCCGCTGCGTTTCGCCACGTGGCTGGCGGAAAAAGCCGTGTCATCGCCGCCGATGGTCACAAGCGCGGTGATACCGAGTTTTTCGAACACGGTGAATATATTTTTCATCGCCTCTTCCGACTTGGTCGGATTCGTGCGCGCGGTGCCAAGAATGGAACCACCTTTGATGTGAATATCCTTCACATCGCGGATGGACAATGGCTTGATCTGCGTCGTGTCGCCCGCCGAAAGGTGTTTGAAACCGTCGCGAAAACCAATGATTTCGTAACCTTGGTTGATGCCTTCGATCGTGGCTGCGGCGATGACGCCATTGAGTCCGGGAGCCGGACCGCCGCCCACCAAAATTCCCAATCTGCCTTTATTAATCATGTGTTTCCCTAAAAGTTAAGTTGATGGCTACAAGGACGGTTCAGCATTGCACAATCATCTAAAATTTCAATTTCATTCTTCCGCGACAAAATCCACAATTCACAAAATGCAACGCGCTGTGTTTCTGGATCGCGATGGCACGCTCATCGCTGAAAAAAATTATCTGCACCGGATCGAAGACGTGGAAATTTTCCCCGGCGCGGCGGCGGCATTGAAAAAATTGGCGGACGCGGGCTTCAAACTATTTATCGTTACGAATCAATCCGGCATCGGGCGCGGCTACTTCACCCTTGCCGACGCCGAAAACGTGAATGAATTTCTCGGCAGCGAATTGAATCGCGACGGCATTCGCTTCGAAAAAATTTATATCGCACCCGAAGCGCCCGACCAGCCGAGCCGTGGACGCAAACCATCGCCGCAGTTTTTATTTGATGCGCGCGATGAGTTTGATTTGGATTTGGCGCAGAGTTTTATGGTCGGCGACAAATTAATTGATCTAGAATGCGGCTGGAATGCGGGCGTAAAAAAAAGTATTTTAGTCCGCACCGGTTACGGCGCAAAACAAGAAGGTGAATCGGCGGGAGAACTGAAAAACGCCGTGGTTGTGGATAGTTTGACGGGGGTGGCGGAAGCGATTTTAAATTCTAAATAAATCGCAGATGATGCAGATTTTTTATCTGCGGAAATCAGTGTAATCAGCGGGCAAGTTTATTTGATAACTTTATGTGCGGAATCATTGGCTACGTCGGAAAAAAATCGGCTTCACCCATTCTGCTCGAAGGGTTGCGGCGCTTGGAATATCGCGGTTACGATAGCGCGGGCGTGGCCGTGCTGGATAAAACCCAGCTGGTTGTCCGCAAGAAACTCGGCAAAATTGACGAAGGTATCGCGCGACTTTTAAAGAGTGAACCGGTCGTCGGCAGTCTCGGCATCGCGCACACACGTTGGGCGACGCATGGGGTTCCGGCCGATAAAAATTCGCATCCGCATTTTGACCAATCGGAAAAAATCGCCGTCGTCCATAACGGCGTCATTGAAAATTATGACGCGATCAAACAGAAATTGATCCGCGCCGGTCACAAGTTTAAATCCGATACCGACACCGAAGTGCTTGCGCATCTGATCGGCGAACATTATCTGAAATCCAAAAGCGGAAAGCGGAAAACAGAAAGCGGAAATGAATTGGCCCAAGCCGTTTCCGATGCGTTGCGCGAAGTGATCGGCACTTATGGGCTCGCGGTGATTTGCACGGATTTTCCAGACACCATCATCGGGGCGCGCCGCGGTTCGCCGCTCATTATCGGCCTCGGTAAAGACGAAAATTTTCTCTCCAGCGACGCAAATGCCATTGTCGCACACACGAAAAAAGTCGTTTATCTGAACGACTACGACGTCGCGACGATCACGCCGGAACGTTTTGACGTCACGAATCTCGGCACGGACACGGCGAACGTCCAGATCAGCAATCTCGAATTTTCGCAAGAGGATGCGGCGCGCGGCAAACACGCGCACTTCATGCTCAAGGAAATTTACGAGCAGCCGCAAACGGTGGCGAACGCGTTGCGCGGTCGTCTGGATTTTGAAGGTGCGACCGCGAAGTTCGGCGGTTTGAACATGACGCCCGCCGAGTTGCGTGGCATTGATCGTATCGTCATCGCCGCGAGCGGAACGAGCTGGCACGCGGCGCTCGTTGGCGAATATCTCATCGAGGAACTCGCGCAACTGCCGGTTGAAGTCGAGTTCGCTCACGAATTTTGCTATCGCAATTGTCCGCTCGAAAAAAACACCGTGCTGCTCGTCCTCTCACAATCCGGAGAGACGGCCGATACGCTCGCGGCCTTGCGCGAGGCTAAGCGACGCGGTCATCGCGCGCTCGCCATCATCAATGTCGTCGGCAGCACCATCGCGCGTGAATCCGATGGCGGCATTTATATGCACGCCGGCCCGGAGATCGGCGTCGCTTCGACGAAAGCCTTTGTTTCCACGCTTTCTATTCTCACCTTGCTCGCGATTCACCTGGGCCGGATGCGCCAACTTTCCGCCAAACGCGCCCTGGAAATTTTGCACGCGCTCGAAGCGTTGCCAAAACAGATCGAAAAAATTATCGCGCAAAACCACACGATAAAAAAAGTCGCCAAAAAATATGCGCAGGCGGATGATTTCTTTTTTCTCGGACGCGGCTACACGTTTCCCATCGCGTTGGAAGGCGCGCTGAAGCTGAAGGAAATTTCTTACATCCACGCCGAAGGTTATTCCGCCGCCGAAATGAAACACGGGCCGATCGCGCTCATTGACGACAAAACGCCGACGGTTTTTCTCGTGCCCCAAGATGCGATGTATGAAAAAACGTTGGCCAATCTCGCGATGATCCGGGCGCGCAAAGGCCCGATCATCGCGCTCGCGACGGAAGGCGATCAAGGCATCAAGCGCGTGGCGGACGATGTAATCTATCTGCCGAAAACGCTCGATCTGCTGAACCCGATTCTCGCGACCGTGCCGTTGCAATTATTCGCGTATCACATCGCCCTCGCGCGTGGCTGCGACGTGGATAAGCCGCGTAATCTGGCGAAGAGCGTGACGGTGGAATGAACCCTTTGAGCGGATCATTTTTTGTCTAGTTCCGGTTTTTGCTGGCGCCCAGCGGATTGAATCCGCAAGTTAACTTGCGGTAATTGCTATGGAAACCACTGATAAAATTGTGGCCGACGCTTTCGATGCGTTGACGTTGAACGAAGTCCAATTGTTGCTCGCGGAAAAACGCACGGCGCTCTCGACGTTGCGCACGGGCATCGCCGTCTTTGCGCTGCCGCTGTCCGTCTTGAGCGTGCTCATTGCCACGTCAAAATTTTATCAGATTCAACAGGTCATCCTCTGGTTGGTGCCGTTGTTGCTGATCAATCTCGGCCTGGTCGTGCTGGGCGTTTATCTCATCACGCGTGCGGTGCGGCACATCCAGCATTACGACCGGTTGATTGGCGGCTTGAAACGCAAACACAGCCGGCTCGCGGAACTGCTGGATTGAACCACGTTTGATTGCGTGAGATTTTCGTAATTGATATTTTGGCGGCGTGATCACACTGCTCATTGCTACGCGTAACGCCCACAAGGTCGGAGAAATTCGCGCTATTCTCGGCAACGCCTTCCAATTTCTCACGCTCGATGATTTTTCCGGCACGTCGAAAGTCATCGAAGACGCGGACACTTTTTCTGGCAACGCGACCAAGAAAGCCGTGGAACTGGCGAAGTGGCTGGCGGCGAACAATTCAAAATTGAAAATTGAAAATTCAAAACCGGACTTCGTGCTCGCCGATGATTCGGGGTTGGAAGTGGACGCACTGAACGGCGCGCCGGGCGTTCATTCCGCGCGTTTTGCGGCGCTGGATCAAAATGAAAACTCACCCGACGTTGACAACAACGCCAAGCTCTTGCGGCTGCTGAAAAATATTCCCGCCGCGCAACGCACCGCGCGTTTTCGCTGCGTCATCGCGCTCGTGCCGGTTGGTTTTCCGAAAACTGAAAATGCTTCACCGGTTTGTTACGCCGACGAATCGGAGCGGCAAGTGGAATTGTTCGACGGCACTTGCGAAGGAAAAATTCTTGCTGCACCGCACGGAGAAAATGGTTTTGGCTACGATCCGCTGTTTGTGCCGGACGGATTTGAACAATCCTTTTCCGAACTCGGCGACAGCGTGAAAAATCAATTAAGCCATCGCGCGAAGGCTTTGGAAAAACTAAAACTGTTTTTAACCGCTAATCGGCACTGATCTTCGCTAATTAGAAACTGGCGGGAAACCCAGCCCGGCGCCGTTTAGAAAACCCTCGTTCATTTCTTCAACCGGAAGAAAACGGATGTGTTCGTGGTCTGATTGGTGACGACGTTTTGATAGCCGTTCAGCGTAGAAAAATTTGTCACCGCCTGCCAGTTCACGAAGTTCGTGGCGGATTGCAGTTGATAGGCGGTCGCCCACGCGGGCCAACTGACACTATTATTCGGGCTGGTCCGAACCAGATTTATGGTTGGCGTCACGCTAACCGTGGCGATCACGGAGGCACTCGCACCGGGCAAACTTTGAATCGTGAGATAGACCGGATAATCACCCGAATTGGTGTAAGTGTGCGCGCCGCGAACTTCTTTTTGGCCGGATAGATTGGTGGTGATCACGCCGCTGGTGAGAATGTTATCGCCCCAATTAATGGTCGCTGTGAAATTGGTGGGCGAACTTTTCGACACGCCATTCGTAAACGTCGCCAAAAGTTGGTTCGTGAATAACGTCAATGTTTGCGCGGTGAAATTGGTGGCCACGGCGGCGATGGCGGTGTCGCCAAAAGTGAACGTGTAGATTTGTTCATCGTAGGTCTGGAAAGTTGAACTGGAACTGACATAGATGTCGAAACTCAATGAGCCGGCATAATTGGAATTGGGCACGGCAATCATTTGCAGGTGGTTCGTGGTGCTGGTGAACGTGGAGTTCGTGCCGTTCACCGATGAATTGGCATCGGCATAACTGACATACCAGTAATTGGTGCTGCTATTGATGACCGTCGTAGTGACCGTGTTGGTCAACGATTTATTGAGCGGGGCGACGAGATTGGTGACCGCGTTTGGATTGAGAAAAGGCGGATCGTTTTGCGTCTCCGTGACCGTCGTGGCCGTGAAAGTATTCGTCGTGCGTCCGCCCGCCCCATCGTCAGCCACGACGCTGATATTTCCCGCAACGCCAACTTTATTCGTTCCCGTGAGCGTGAGCACCGTGTCGAAATTATCCGGCACGAACGACGCTTGCGTAATGATCACGTCGGCGAACGGACGGCTATTACCGTCGGCGGGCGTGTTGATAACGTTGGTCAACACATTGAAACCACGCAGCAATTGGCCATACAACGTGTAACCGAAATCGAGAAACCGTTGCGATCCGACGGTGACAAAAAACTGCGAACCGTCCGTGTCTTTACCGGAATTCGCCAGCGCCAATTGGCCATTACCACTGAAGATCGCCGCTGAGTTAAATTCGTCGTCGTAACGGAAGCTCGGAGCGCCCGTGCCGTTCGTGCTGGGATCACCGCCTTGAATCACAAAGCCTGGAACCACGCGATGAAAAATCGTGTTAGAATTATAAAATCCGGAGTCCGAAAATCCTTGCATCACGTTCACCGTATGCGGCGCGAGGTCGCGGAACAGCATGAAAGTCAGGTCGCCGATATTCGTCACGGTGACGGTGCCACCGCGATAAGGAGTTTGGAATGCGCCGGGCGCGTTGGCGGGCGCAACTTGCACGACGGTCATTTTCCAAAACGGATTATTCGTGTGCACCGTGACCGTGATGGAATTGACGCTGCTCGTGGCGGTGAAGGTCAAAGGCCGTCCGTTCGGCGAACTGGCGGTGATGGGGATGATCAACGATTTACCAGCAGGAATACTCGCGGCACTGATCGGATCAATCTGCGGGGCGGCGCAAACGGGCAGCGTCAGCGACAAAAACGCCAGCGTGAGACAAAAGCCGGCAGCGCGAAAAAATTGCATAGTGGAACAATATAAGTTCATTGGAAAATTTCAAGAGGTGGCGGTGCTTTCTCTGCCACATACGGAGACGGCCTGAAAGCTCGCGCCTGCATCACGCCTTATGCCACGTTGATAAAATTTAAGATGTTACCGAGTTGAGATGCGAACGAAGCCTTGCCGGGACGAGGCACCGAAGAGAGAAAAAGGCACGGATACCGTTTTTACGGTGCCATTGCCAATGAGGTTGGTAAAGGTCAGCCAACTGCCGACGAGTAAGTTGGTTCGATATTGGACGGTGTGGGTGCGCGCGGCTTGGGAAAGAAATTGCAATTGAAAATTCGCCCCACCGGCAGGCAGGGCCAGCAAGCTAACCACGAGTGGTGGCGGGGCCAAGGCGTTAATTAAATTAGTGCCATTCATGGTGCCGAGGCCGGTGCAGAGATCATAGCCGTTGGTGGCGTAAAATAAATTCGGGCTGCGTGACCAAGTATTGTTGCCGGACGTGATATCGTAAAAACAGGCGGCCGTATTGGTCTGGGTCCCAAGAAGGTAGAGCGCAGGGTTGACAAAACCGACCGGGTTTTCGCCTCTGGCCGCCGCCTGTTGATTGACTAGAGCCATGAACCCGGCCCATAAAGGTGCGGCGGCACTCGTGCCGCCAATATCGAATAAAGACAGGCCATTACTTTCGATCACAAAAATGTCATCCGCGTTTGCTGCCACATCGGGAATATTTCGATAAGCAGCTGATCCACCGCGCAGTGCCAGGTTGCTGACATTTGTCTGCCAACTAGGAATCGTATAGTAACTACTGATGCCACCACAGCCGGCAAAGCCACTGCCCCAGTTCCAAACCACTTCCGATGTCCGGGCGCCCGATCCGTTCAGTGTGAGGGTCGTCCCACCCACTTGGACAATGTAGGGATTGCTGCTGGGAGCCAAACCGAGGCTGGGGTTATCCACTCCGTTTACCGAACTAGCTCCAGTCGTAAACGCGCCATCATCACCGGTGGCATTAAAAAAGGTTTGCCCGACGGCAGCCATACTTTGGAAAATCCCATCCGTGGTCGCGCTCGGCCCGGCGGCAAAACTCCAAGAACAACTCAGATTCAGCACATTACTGTTGGCTAACATGGCGTTTAGAATATCATTTTGAGTGGTCGCCCCCGTGTTGTAGGGGCTGATCTCGTAGGAAATAATTTTCGACAACCCAGGTGCCATGGCCATGGCCATTTCGATATCCAAGGCCACTTCACCTTCAGCATCGCCGTCGTAGCTGGCCGGAGCCGGAGTGCCGTTATAGCCATCCAATAAGACCGCTTGCACGATTATGTTCGTCCGGCCATTGCCTGCCGCCACGGCATACTTGTTAATATCGCCGGGATAATAACCTTCAAATTCTACCAGTCCAACGCTCTGCCCTGCGCCCGTCAACGTTGAACCGGGAGCGTAAGCATTGCGAAAATCGTTGCCAAATAAATTACCGGAACCACCGGGGGCAGTGCCGCCGACGTTGTTGATATTTGGCTTCACCCGATTCCTGACCAATAACGGGCGTGGCCGTGAAAAATTGCTCAGGCCTTCAATATCGGCAACGGGCAAAGCCGCGTCTACCGTCGGCTCCGTGTCAGGTGCAAAAAAATCACGCGCCTCGGTTGGATGTTGATACGTCCGTAACGTGATATGAAAAGCCTGTTCCACCGCCGCCGCCGAACCGATGACATCAAGCAGAAGTCGGTTGTCATGCGTCTTCACGATGGTCAGACCGTTGGTCTGGGCAAAGGCTTGGACCGCCGCGTAGTCCTCGGCCGTGGGACCAAATCGCGTGGTCAGTTCTTCACGCGTCAAAAATTGGCGGTAGTTTGAACTGGCTGGGTCGGACACCTGAGCGGCAAAATTTTCGAGTCCGGCCGGATCACGCAGCGAAACCCCAATCGCCAACCGCAGCTCATTGGTAGCTGCATACCGGCCTTTGGCGGTCAAACCAGCCACGACCTTCGGCACATGATCGGATAATTCTTTAAAACTGGCGCCCAAAACTGAGGAGATTCCACAAACTAGAATGACGGTAAGCCAACCGAAAATAAAAAGCCAATTACCCCTGGCCGGGTGGCGAGTCGTGGGGCTCATAATATTCACGCGGTGATAATCGGTTTCACTTGCCAATGGAGCGTCAGTTTTTTGCTCAAAACTATTCCAGCAAGTCGCCGAGCTGAAGTTTCTTGCGCAATTTGCCGTTGTCAGCGCACATGGCGTAACGATATTTGCCGGGCGCGACGGGGGCGAAAAATTCGCCGCCCGCACATTCTACGAGTAGACTACCGGCGGCGATGTCCCACAAATTGATGCGCCGTTCAACGTAGGCATCAAGACGTCCGCTGGCGACGTAAGCAAGCTCCAGCGCCGCGGAACCGAGGATGCGGATTTTTTTGACGCGGCGCGCGAGGCGGTTCACGTGCGGCATACTTTTATCCAAATTTTCTTTCTTCTTGGAAAAACCGATAGCGATGACGGCATCGCGCAATTGCGAGCGGTCGCTGACGCAGATGACTTTGCCGTTCAACTTCGCTTTGCCACCGCGAATGGCCGTCCACAATTCATCGGTGAACGGATCGTAAATCACGCCGATCAAAGATTCAAATTGGTGGGAAGAGACTCCGACGAGCCCTGAATTTTTACGTTTCGCGGTATTTAAGCTAGAACTCGACGGAGTCTCGCTCCACCGTTCCAACGCGATGGAAACGCAGGCGTGCGGAATGCCAAAAAAATAATTTACCGTGCCGTCAATCGGGTCCACGACCCAGCGATATTCGGCGTTCATGTCGCCGGAAATGCCTTCTTCGCCGAGCAACGGAATTTCCGGGAAGGCGACCCGCAACGTTTTTTCAATCAGCTTTTGGCAGCGCACATCGAGTTCCAATTTGATGTCATGCGCTTCGCTGGAATTGACGCGTTTAGGCTTGTGCCAGTTGGTGTGCATGACTTTTCCCGCCGCCCGCGCCGCGTGCACGGCAGCGGCCAAAGCGGCGGCGGTTGAAATAGGTTTCATAAAAATTCAGTTCACGACTTCGTTGCGCGCTTCGAGCTGCTCGGCCTGCGCGGCGCGCTTTTCTTGGAGCAGATTTTTCCCAGCCGCTTCGATGACGTGTAATAAATCGGCGGCTTCGAGCAAACGCGGCGCGCTGACATAGCTCGCACCCGCTTCGTAAAGCGCGGGAATATCGGAGAGCAATTCGGCATGCACGATGATTTTCGCCGTGGGATTCAGCTCGCGTAATTGACGCAGCAATTTCAAATTATTCGCGCCCTTGAGAATTGTGTTCGGCAGCGAACAAATGATGATTTCGACCTGCGAAACCCCAGCGTGATGCAACAGGTCGCGTTGCGTGATGTCGCCGTAAGCCACCCGGACGCCGCGCTGACGCAGGCGTTCATTCACGAGTGGATTGAAATCCACCACGATGATTTCCGAGATCAACGAGGGTTGTTCGCGCTGGATTTCGGCGATCAGCGAGCTGGCCGTCCACGAGAAACCGAGCAGACAGATACGTTTAGGCTGCTCGGCTTTCTTGGTAAAAAAAACCGTGTTGAGATCGTGCAAATGAAGTTTGTTCAACCACGGCGTGATTTTTTGCAGGAGAAAATTACTGCCCAGAATTCCATAAGTGGAGCCGACCGCAAGAAACGCAAACGAAAAGGCGACGACGCCGATCGTGTGATCGGAAACATCCCCACTTTCCTTACCTAACGTCAACAGCACCAGGGAAAGCTCGCTCACCTGGCAAAGATTGATCGTGGGCAACAAGCCGACGCGATAACCTTGCTTCATCGAATAAAGCACCGGAAAAACCGTGGCAAACCGGCTGAGGATCAGGATCAGGCAAAAGAAGAACATCCACAAAATATAGCTCAAGGTCGGCACGGGAATCGCCATGCCCAGCGACACGAAAAAGAGCGTCACAAAAAAATCGCGCAGGCTCGTGACCCGCGCCGCCACATCGAGCGTGTAAGGAAAAGTAGAGATCATCACGCCCGCAAACAACGCGCCCATCGCGGGCGATAGTTTGAGATAATCCGCAAAACCGGCCATCGCAAAACACCACGCGAGCGCGCCGACGAGAACCATTTCCGGTAATCGCGCAACCATTTTAAAAACGGGCGGCAAAATATAACGGCTGGCGAGAAAGCCGGCGGACAACAGTAAAATAACGCAGCCAAAGGCGTGGACGAGCGGGTCAATGGCCGGATTTTTCAGATTCGGCTGGACGGCCAGAAATAAAATCGTGGCCACATCTTGCAACACCAGCACCCCGAGCGTGATGCGGCCGGCGAGCGTTTCTAATTCGCGTTTGTCGTAAAGAATTTTGACGATGATGACCGTGCTGCTCATCGCCGCCGCGACGCCGAGATACAACGCTTCCAACCGGTTTGCCGCCGGGCCAATCAAACTAAAAATCAACCAGCCGATCAGGGTGCAACCGACGATTTGCGCCAGAGCCGTCAGCGTGATCACGCGGCCGGCGCTCAACATTTTTTTTAGGTCAATCTCCAGCCCGATCATGAACAGCAGCAGCGAGAGACCGATTTCTGAAATAGTTTTGATGGATTCCGTGTTGGTGATCAGCGCGGAACCATTGTGGCCGAGGGGCAATCCGTGCGGGCCGATGATGTAGCCGGCAACGAGATAGGCGAGCAACAAGGGTTGACGAACAACCTGCGACACGACCGCCGTAATCCAAGCGGCAATGATGCAGATGGCAATATCGGTGGCTAAGCCATGTTCCATGCGGAAGAAAAACTAAACGAGTAGATGAATTAAGAAAGCAGGAAAGCAGGAAAAATACGTAAATATCTGATAGCCAACATCTAACAAAACAATACCAACTTTATCCGACCGCGATTGAGGGCCACGACTAAGCGCGCGCGGGCTTGTTTTTTTCCGCCGGAGATTGGAAATTATTCGAAATCAACGCCAGGCTGCACGGGCGACCATCGTCGGTTTTCATTTTGCCGACGGCGCGATCCCACTGCGTTTTGCCATCCACTTCGAACCGGTAAAAACACCAGCCGGACGGCAATTTCAATTTGGCGATCCAATCATTGGCCTGCCGTTGCATCCGCACGCGTAAACGTTTGCGATTGGCAAACGCTTCCAGAACTACGGAGCGCGCCGCGCCCGATGCGGAAAGTTGAAATAACGTTTCGCCCGTGGCAAAATCAGTGCAATACATGCCCCCATTAAACCGGAAGCTCCGCGCGACCGCCTTCGGTTAATTGCTGAAATATGGCGGTAGATTGCGGTCGCGGTGCGAAATTTTCATGCCGCTCCCGTCAAAACTCTCACGGACAATGCACCAGCACGCGCAGCCGCATGATGTGGTAGTTGCCCGCATTGGCGGCGAAGGTCCAGTCGGGATTGCCTTGAGTTTGATTGCCGATACCGATGTCCGCGTGCACACCTTCGCGCCAATGATTGATCGCGAAGAGCGTTTGCCGCGCGTCATGGTTGTGCACTTGCATGGAACCGTAACCGTCGCTTAAAGCGTCCGGTTGATCGCCGAAATCAAAAGCATTATTGGACGCGTTCGGCACGTTGGCGCTGTTTTGTTGCCCGTAATTGTTCGGCCAAAATTCAAGGTTGCCGCCCTTCAAGCCCGTTCCCGTGACGATGCCTTTAACGTTGGAATACACATTCAAGTGCGCGACGTTCTGTTGGAAATGCGCGCCGGAATTAACCGTCGGCACGCCGATCTGGCTGAGATTCGTGCTGAACGCATCCATCGAAACATACATATCTTGTGTGTTCATACTCGCGTCTTGCAGTTCGATGAAATAGGCGACGCGGTCGAACGGTTTCTGGATGCTGCTGTGATTATCTACGTCGTAATTGATCGTGGAACCGAGCTTCGTCAGGTCGAGATCATAAACTGTTTGAAAATTTTTCGCTTCGGGCACGTTCATACTGAGCCAGTCACGTTTGGGCACGTTACCGGCGCGAAACGCACCAGCGGGAAGTTTTTCTGCGTTCATCAAATTCGGTTCCGCCAAATCGCTCCAGGCAAAACGCAGCGCCACCGGATGCTTCACGTCCGACGCGGAAAGAATCACGCTGTCGCCGTCAATGCGGGCGCTGGCTTTGACAAAACCGCCTTCGTTCGCGTCAATGATCTCAAACCAGTTCAGCGGCTGCCCATCGCGGCTGGCGAGTCCGCCGCCGACGTTGTCGAATTTGATCCGCAACGTGTCGCCTTCGATTACCAACGATTTGAAAGTCGGTCCCCTGGCGACTAAATCTTTTTGCGCGTAAGTGTTTTTGAGTGCCAGCAACGCGAGCCGATGACCCACGTCTGATTTATTCTTCGGATGAATGTCGCGCAGATTGCCGATGTCATTCACGACCGCCATGCCCGCGTTGGGAATCGTGTTCGCGGCGATGGTTTGCGCTTCCCACAGTTCGGCCAATTTTTCCGGACTGTCGCCGTAGTTGAACGGCGCGATCTGCACAAAGTAGAAGGGAAAATCACCTTCGCCCCACACCGTGCGCCAACCGGCGAGCAACGCTTTCATACGCTCAGCGTAACGCATGCCTTCGCTCTCGTTCGCTTCGCCTTGATACCAGATCGCACCGCGTATCGGGAACGGTTGGAGCGGATAAATCATGCCGTTGTAAAGTGCGGTGGCCTGTTGCAAATCATGCGGTGCGCGCAATTCATCGGGATAACTCGGCGGCGGCGGAACCACTTGTTTCGCCGTCATCGCCGCGCGCGCGGATTGCACCCAGTCGTTAAATTGATCCAACGTTTGCGCCAGTCGCTGTTGGTGTAACGCGGTCTGCGGATCGCTCAGTTGAACGCGTTCGTATTCGTCCTTCAACGCGGGCACCGCGGCGAAACCGGCCGGCGGCGTCCACGATTCGATCCTCGTGCCGCCCCAATCGGCATCAATCAAACCCACCGTCACCCCGAGTTTTTCATTCAGTTCGCGACCGAAAAAATAACCGACGGCGGAAAAGCCATTCCAGCCGCCTTCCGCCACGGTTTCGGGCGTGCAAACTTTCCACATACCGTTCATATCGGTCTGCGGTTCGGGCGTCCAACGATTTTCCACCATGAGCAGGCGGAGGCCGGGATGATACGCCGTGGCGATTTCGGCCTTGGCATTATCCACATTACCGAGGCCGAACTCCATGTTCGACTGACCGGAACACAACCACACTTCGCCGATCATGACGTCGTCAAATTTGACCGTGCTCGAACCGCTGACGGTGAGCGTGTAAGGGCCGCCGGCGTCCATCGCCGCGAGCGTAACCTTCCATTCGCCGCTCGCAGTGGCGGTCGTGGTTTGCGTCACCGAACCGAGTTGCACCGTGACGGTTTCGCCGGGCGTCGCCCAGCCCCAGATGATCAACGGCTTTTCGCGTTGCAGCACCATGTGACTGCCGAACACATGCGGCAAACGGATTTCTGCCTGCGCGACATTGCCGAGCAGGAGCAGGAGCGCGACCAGCCAAAACGGAACCGCGACGCAACGAGAAATCGAAGTGAAAGATTTTTTCATAGTGATGGTTTGTGGCGGCATTTTATCGGTGGTTGAAAAATAATGCCATGCTGGAGTTTAAAGATTCATCTTGCGAAATGGTTAGTCGCATCACTCTAAGTATTTTTCGGTTTAACTTCGCCAGTGAGCAATCGCTCCAATTCGCGGGAAAGATTTAATTCGCGGGCCCTTTGTTGTAAATAATCCCGATTCAAAGCCTCCGCTTGCCGGCGATGATGCCGGCTGTGTCTCCAAGCTGTCGGTCAGACGGCGCAGGCAATCCACAAGCAAATCGCGTTTGTTCATGCCGCGCGGGCCAGTTCCAGTCGGCGACGCAACAGCCGCTCGACTTCGCTGACATTAGCATTCGGATTTTGGCGGCGGATGCCTTCACGTGCGATATCGCAGGACATTTCGTGCAGATCCAGCGCCACAGCCAAACGTTGTTCGCCCGTCATACGCCGGTAATACTCAATCTGCCGATCCAATGCGGTTGCCGCAGTCATGATGAAATTATAGCAGGGGAGTTTTAACGGGGCAAAAGCATTCAGCTCAATATTGGCGCGGAAAATATGTCAACGATCACCAATGCATCCGGAATATTCTGCGGGGATTTTACAACCTAATTTCCCGTGCGTGTCGATTGAATGATCTGTTTTTTTATACGCCTAGGCGCTGGGGCTCAGTGGCATCGTGGCCTGGAGCTGCTTGAGCGCCTCCACCGATGAAGTTAGCGAATGACTCAAGCACCCTTTGAGCGTTGGCTGCCAGACTGATGTTGTGGAGGTCGCTATTCGTAGGCATAGACTATTAGAAGCAATGGTATTGGACGAGTTTTCCAAGCATTTAGATCATCAAGCTCTAGCGGTAGTCTGTAACTGCCACGGCAAACAAAAATGAATTTTCTTAATTTTTTTTAATGGGTTTAATCTTCTGATTTAGGGAATCCTATTTTGCTTTAGAAATTAAATCCCTCTTAATGACCATCCCCAATTTTGACCAACTGTCAAAAAAAAGCTTCCTTTTGCACCTGTGGACTTAAAAGCGATTGTAACAGGTTCAATAAGGTCATCTCTAACCTTTGCGGTATTCTCGCCGTTAAATTCACCTACATATGTATTTGAAGGTAAAGGGGACGTTCCTTTTTCTCCTTTAATTTCTTGAGAAAAACCAAGATTTGTCAATTTTTGCTTAATCTGCGCCTGCACGCCAGCATTAAAATTATTAACTTGAAAAGAAATAGTTACAAGATAACTCATTTTGCACCTCCCTGTTCACCGGAAGCCGGTTTTATGACTGGAACCGTGGGAATTGAATTCGCCCCTGAAAATATTTTAGGCCCAAACCACATTAAAACTGCGAAAACAGCTCCAATAAGTGTCCAGGTAAAATAAATTAAATCCTTTGTAGTATTAATTCCTGATTCAAGCTCTGATTTGAGTGGACAATTTTTTATCGAAGCATTCAAATCTCCATAGTCTTTTTCAAGCTGCTTTAAATCAACAAGTGCTTTGGGATCAGCAAACATATACGATTTCAGTGTATTAATTTCTTTTCGCATATCTTCAAGAGTTGAAATTTGTTCTGGTTTTACATCCCCTACACTCATTGCCGTTTCAATTGTTTGAAGGCGGTTTTCAATCGACGATGTAGACAAGACTTTCATCTGATCATTCAGGCTCGCAATTTTCGCCTGAATATCTGGTATTGCTTGAATTCCTTGGAGTTGAGCTTCCAACAATTTGTCTTTATGCTGCAAAATGCTTCGAAGTGTTGGGCCAAAATAAAAAAATGAAATTAATACTAATGCCCCCAAAATTACTGTAATAAACGCCCTTCTTCGCAATACATTAATTTCATGAGAACGGACATGGTAAAACATTCTTTCGGCTGAGTTGTCATCCATAAATATGTTCCTTCAGATTGATTTTAATGAATAATTGCTAAAAAATAATTTTGGCAATTATTGGCTTCAGTATTTGTATTTACAACTCCAAATCCTTATCCGTCACCGCGCCTTCAGACGCACTTGTCACATGCGCGGCGAATTTGGCGAGCACGCCGCGCGGATAACGCGGAGCCGGTTTTTTCCACGCTTTTTTACGCTTGGCCAGTTCCTTCACCGACACGTCGAGCGTGAGCGTGCGTTTGTTGGAATCGAAGATGATCTCGTCGCCGTTCTTCACGAGGGCGAGCGGGCCGCCGACGTAAGATTCCGGCGTGACGTGGCCGACAACGAAGCCGTGGCTGCCGCCGCTAAAGCGTCCGTCGGTGAGTAATGCGACGTCTTTACCGAGACCCTTGCCCATGATCGCGCTGGTGGGCGCAAGCATTTCGCGCATGCCGGGGCCGCCTTTTGGGCCTTCACTGCGGATGACGATGACGTGACCGGCTTTCACCGTGCCGTCGAGAATGGCTTTTAACGCCTTTTCTTCGCCTTCAAACACGATGGCTTTGCCTTCAAAGCGTGAACCTTCCTTGCCGGTAATTTTGCCGACCGCGCCGCCGGGTGCGAGGTTGCCGTAGAAAATGACAAGATGGCTGTCTTTCTTAATCGGATTTTCGAACGGACGAATGATCTGTTGTCCGGCGGCATAAGGTTTCACCCCGCGCAACGTCTCGGCCATCGTTTCACCGGTGACGGTGAGCGCATCGCCGTGCAACAACTTTTTATCGAGCAACATTTTCATCAACGGACGGATGCCGCCGATGGCGACGAGCGCGCTCATGCTGTATTTGCCGCTGGGCTTGAGATCGGCCAGCACGGGCACGCGTTTGCCGATCCGGGTGAAATCGTCAATGGTGAGCTTCACTTCCGCCGCGCTGGCGATGGCCAGCAAATGCAGCACGGCATTGGTCGAACCGCCGAGCGCGATGACCACGGTGATGGCGTTCTCAAACGCTTTCTTCGTGAGAATATCGCGCGGACGAATGCCTTTGCGCAACATATCCACGACGGCGGCACCGGCGCGACGGCAATCGTCCATCTTCGCGGGCGAAATCGCATTTTGCGCGGAACTGTTGGGCAAACTCATGCCGAGCGCTTCGATCGCCGAAGCCATCGTGTTCGCGGTATACATGCCGCCGCAAGAACCTGGTCCGGGGATCGCGCAGGATTCCACGGCGTGCAATTCTGCGTCGGAAATTTTTCCCGCTGCATGTTGGCCGACCGCTTCAAAGACGGAAACGATGTCGAGGTCTTTGCCGATATTTGGTGAATTGGCCGGCGCGGTGGCCGCCGTGAGGCAGCCGGGCAAAATCGTTCCGCCATAAACAAAAACCGCCGCCCGATTCATGCGGGCGATGCAGATCAGTGCGCCGGGCATGTTTTTATCGCAACCGCCGACGGCGACGTAACCGTCCATGCCCGCGCAGCCAACGACCGTTTCAATGGAATCGGCGATCACTTCGCGCGAGACGAGCGAATATTTCATCGCTTCGTTGCCGTTCGAGATGCCGTCGGAAACCGTGATGGTGTTGAAGATGACCGCTTTGCCGCCATTCGCATTCGCGCCTTTTTCCGCTTCGAGCGCGAGTTTGTCGATGTGCATGTTGCATGGCGTGACGTTGCTCCAGGTCGAAGCGATGCCGATGAGGGGCTTTTTGAAATCGGCTTCGGTGAAACCGACCGGATAAAGCATGGAGCGCGCGGCGGCGCGGTGCGGTCCGTCGAGCAACGGGCCGGAAAATGGGCGCAACGAGTTGGCGGATTTATTTTTTTTCATCGGCAGAAATAATGCCACAGCCCGGCGGTAAATTCCAAGTCCAAGGTGCGGCGAAGTTTTTTGAAATGGTGCTGGAGGCTCGTTGCGGGCGGCTGGGAAAGGTTGGTTTGCGCTTAGCGCGGGGAAATGGCGCAGATTATATTCACGCTTCAGCCAAGCAAACAGGCCGGTCAATGAAGACCGGCCTGTTTAGTGATATAATTTTATTTAACTATGGTTTAGGCGATGCGGTTCTTGCGGAAGCCGCGGAGCGCACCAGCACCAAACGGCAGCAACAACAAAGCACCAGCGACAATGGTCGTGGATTCGGGCACCGGAGCCACACCAGACACTTGGACAACGAGGTCATTATAGTCGAAGTCGTTTCCGTCTTCAAAAGCGATCACATAAGTTGGCGTGGCGGCATACGCAGCCCCAGTCAACAAGAAAGTAACCATGCGATCCAAAACAGCCAAACCTGTCGCCGGGTCAATGATCGGCGTATTTAATGATGGATCTGAGGATGAATAGGCCGAGACACTTCCGGTCGGCTTATCTAAAAACAAGAAAGGACTGTTCGCCGGCGTGAAAACGGTTACCGGAGGCACAACCGTGCTATTGATGGTGCTGGCCGGAACGCTAAAAATCGGCGCCGGATTGCCACTGGGGGTGAGGCTACCCAAATCAGTGGTGGAAAGGGTTTGAGCCGCTCCAGAGTAAATAGCGATAAAGCTAGCTGCTCCAGATCCGCCGGTTGTCCATTGGATGTCCGAGGTATCATCTACGCGAGCGAAATTGCCAGCTCCGTATTGATTATTCATGATTGTAAGGAGAGATGCCTCGCCGTTATTCACGGTTTCGACATCGGTTAGAGCGGCACGACTTGTTGCAGTAGCGAGAACGAGCCCCGCCATCGCAACAACTGTTGATTTCATATATTTCATAGTAATAGGTTTATTTTTTACGACTGGTTGAGTTCGTTCTGCCAATAAAATTCTAATCAGCACCACAGTTTATACCCCTATCGCGTCCGACCCTCTATGGGATTTAAGGACATCTTCGTTCGCTTTTGGGACATGTTGAATATTTTAGAAAGCCGATCGCCGATCAGCCCGAGGAAGGTTTCTCCAACGAAACCAGTGTTCCGCCGCCAACGAAATAGATGATTTATGGTTAAAGTTAGAAGTTTCTCTGGTATTTGCCCGGTTTTACTTCGTTTTGACTTAGTCGCGACGCAGCTCAGAGCGAAGGTGGAAAGATTGGAGTTTAGAGCTTTTTACACCCCTCTTTGTGGGGGGAATCCAAATGCGGTTGCATCGCCTAAGCTGCGGCGAAACATTTCCATGATGAAACACGCTTATCACAAACTCGCCATCGTTTGCTCTTGGTTGCTGGTTCAAACCAGCTTCGGACAAGAACTGAAAATCCTAATCAACCATCTCGGCTACGAAGCCGATGCGCCCAAACACGCGATAATTCTGGGACACGCCGGCGACGTCGTGACGAGCTTCAAAGTGATTGATGACGCCACGGGCAAAAATGTGCTTTCCAATTCCGTCACCCAAATCGGGCCGGTGGATCAGTGGAAAGATTGGTTTTTTTGGACAGTGGATTTTGACGCGCTCAATACCGAAGGAACTTACGTTCTCGAATGCACCACGAGCCACGGCGAGGTTCGTTCGTTTCCGTTCCAGATCCAGCGCGGTTTGTTGGAGAAAAACACTTTATCCAGCGTCATCTATTATTTCAAAGGCCAACGCAGCTCCGGTTTATTGGACCAGGCCGACCACCACGCAAAATACGAAGACGCCACCAACCGCGCCGATGTCCATGGCGGTTGGTATGACGCGACCGGCGATTACGGCAAACATCTCGGCGGACTTGGTTTCTCGATTTATTTTAATATGCAGCCCACGCCGGTCGCGGACTGGGCTTTGTTCAAGGCGTATCAAACATTGGACCAGCGCGGTGATCAGAATTTTCAGCAATACAAACGTCGCTTGTTGGACGAGGCGATGTATGGCGCAGACTTTTTAGTGCGGATGAAAAATTCCGGCAGTTCGTTTCTCCGAACGGTGGATGCGCCGGGGCCGGGCAAACGTCCGGAGGATCGAATCGTTGGCAAAGAAGGCGTCGGTTTCGCGATCAAAACGGTGCGGACGAAAAATGATTTTTCCATCGGCGCGCGGAAAACCATGGCGGGAGAATTTCCTTACGAAGTCGGCTATCGCTCCGGCGGCGGGGTGGCGATCGCCGCGTTAGCCATGGCCAGCACCTATTTCGTTGGTGGTGATTTTTCCAACGCCACGTATCTGCAGACGGCGGAAGCGGCGTTTGCTTTTTTAGAAACCAACAATCTCGCGTTCAATCCTGACGGTCAGGAAAATATTTTAGACGACTATTGCGGTCTGCTCGCGGCGACGGAACTTTTCAAGGCGACCAAAAAACCGGAATACAAAATCGCCGCCGACCACAAGGCGAACCGCTTGATGTCGCGTTTGATCACGAGCGGCGCTTATACGAATTACTGGCGCGCGGACGATGGCGCGCGTCCCTATTTTCACGCAGTAGATGCGGGATTTCCCGTGATCAGCCTGCTCGGTTACGCCGACATCGCCGACGCCGCAACGCGTTCAAAAGTTTTGGTAACGGTGAAGAAATCATTGGAATTTGAATTATCCGTGACGAAGGAAGTTGCAAATCCCTTTGGCTACGCGCGGCAACTCGTGCAAACACAAGCGGGACTTCGTCGCACCACGTTTTTTTACCCGCACGACACGGAAACGGCGCCGTGGTGGCAGGGCGAAAATGCCCGTTTGAGTTCTTTGGCCGCCGCCGCGCGGCTGGCCGCGACCTATTTCACCAACGATCCTGCGTTCAGCCAGCCCTTGCAAACCTACGCGTGGAATCAATTGAACTGGATTCTCGGATTGAATCCATACGACAGTTGCATGTTGCAAGGTGCGGGCCGCAACACGATTTTCTACATGTATTTCAAATCCTACGAATACACCGGCGCGCCTGGCGGTATTTGCAACGGCATCACGAGCGGGCGCACGAATTTGGACGACATTGATTATAACGTTGGTTTTGCCGTGACCGGTCAGGACGAAGACTGGCGCTGGAGCGAACAATGGCTGCCGCACGACGCGTGGTATTTATACGCCGTCTCGCTGCGACATTGAAAACGGGTTAGCTTCAAATTGTTGAACCGGCTGTCACGATTTCCGCCAAAACTCTCGCGGCCTGTCTTGATTATGGATGGTTTTGGCACGTTTCGCGCCACGAAGCGGTTGGCATCAAAGCTGCATTCACTCAAGCATGGCGCAGTCATCTGGAATCAAAATTGCCGCTTGGGCCAAAGCCGAGCAGCGCCGAGAAACCCGCAAAGAAAATCGCGGGAGCGTTCGCGGCATTTTTGGATTTCTGTTCTGCGTGACGGTTCTGGTTTATATTTTTTGTGACCACGCGAATTTACAGAAAATTATTCACACACGAATTTATCCCGCCATCAACCGGGTGATGGTTCAGAGTCATAGTCCCTCCTATTT
Organism: Methylacidimicrobium fagopyrum; assembly: GCA_026225255.1. Lineage (GTDB taxonomy): Bacteria > Verrucomicrobiota > Verrucomicrobiia > Limisphaerales > UBA11358 > UBA11358. The sequence continues at coordinate 44,529 of JAMFSJ010000035.1, forward strand.
TAGGCAAGGCGCACTCAAGCACGAACACGAAGTCGACGAAATCAATCAGTGATTTTTACGCCGCCACCCCGCCGGCGATATATTGTTCCAGCTGCTCGATCACTGCGTCTTGCGTCGAGATGATCCAATTCACCAAGTCGCCGATGGACACGATGCCAACGACATTGCCGCCTTCAACCACCGGCAGATGGCGCACCCGTTTTTCCGTCATCAAACGCATACAATCTTCCACCGAATCATCCGGCGAAACCGTTGCGCACGGCTCCAACGTTTCTTGCACCGTGGTCGCGCGTGACGTTTTGCCCTGCAACACTACTTTGCGCGCGTAATCACGTTCCGTAAAAATGCCGATCAATTTACCCCCGTCGACCACCGGCAACGCGCCGATGTTTTTCTCGGCCATGAACTTGATCGCGTCATAGACCATCGCCGCGGGCGTGATCGTCCAGATCGCTGAGGTTTTGTGATGCAGGATGGAGCTGATGGGGTAAGCGGTTTTCATAGGTGTAATACGTTTATCTGCCGATTCTAAAATACTTGCAAGCAAAAGTTTTAATAAAAAATTTAACCCCGGATGGCCCCGGAAATAAATGGCGGGACGAATGAATATCGGATTTTTGAACCACTACGTGGCCACCGTTCGACATTTGTTTAATCCGTAGTTTTTTGTCACGCTTGCGCGGAAAAAATTGTAGGTTAATTTAAGCGCTTGATAACGGTTGGCCCGAAGATAAACGGATTGAAAGCCGGCTGGTTTTTTATCCAGGTTCAGCGAGGTCATCCGTGGTTGAATTTTTTTGAATGAGTGACGTGAAAACAATTGATTGGTCCGCGCTGCGAAACGATTTTCCGATTCTAGATCAGAAAATCCACGGCAAACCGTTGGTTTATTTCGACAACGCCGCCACCTCGCAGAAACCGCGCTCGGTGATCGCGTCGCTGGTGCATTACTACGAGCACGACAACGCGAATGTCCACCGCGGCATTCATGAATTAAGCAATCGCTCGACGAATGCGTTTGAAGCCGCCCGCACACGCGTCGCCCAATTCATCAACGCCAAAACGCGGATGAAATCATTTTCACGCGCGGCACAACCGAAAGCATCAACCTCGTCGCAGCCACGTGGGGTGCGAAAAATCTCAAAGCGGGCGACGTGATTCTGCTCACCGAAATGGAGCACCACAGCAATTTGGTGCCGTGGCAATTGCTCGCGCAGAAAACCGGCGCGAAAATTTCTTACATCCCCGTCACCGGCGATGAAGGCTTGCTCGATTTGAGCCAACTCGATTCGTTGCTCACGTCGGCGGTAAAATTACTTTCGCTCGTGCACATTTCCAATTCGCTCGGCACGTTGAATCCGGTCGAAGAGCTGTGCGCCCGTGCGCGCAAGCTCGGCATCGTCACGCTTGTGGACGGCGCGCAAAGTGCCGGCCATTTGCCCGTGGATGTGCAAAGCATCGGCTGCGATTTTTTTGCATTCTCTGGCCACAAGATTTGCGGGCCAACCGGTATTGGCGTTTTGTGGGGACGCCAGGAAATTCTCGACGCCATGCCCCCGTATCAAGGGGGTGGCGAAATGATCTTGAGCGTCGGCTACGACAAGACGGAATTCAAACCAGCGCCGCATCGTTTCGAGGCGGGCACGCCGGACATTTCCGGTCCGATCGCGCTGCACGCCGCTTTGAATTATCTCGATGCCATCGGTCGCGCCAACATCTGGCAGCACGACCAGGAACTGGCACATCATGCCTACGAAAAATTGGCGGCATTGAAAAACATCCGCTTGTTCGGTCCGAAGTCCGGTTCTGATAAGCGTGCCGGTCTGGTGAGTTTTCTGCTGAAGGACGTCCACGCGCACGATGTCGTGACGCTGGCGGATCAAGCGGGCGTGGCGTTGCGCGGTGGTCATCACTGCACGCAACCGCTTATGCACAAGCTCGGCGTGGAATCCACCGCCCGCGCCAGTTTCTATTTTTATAACACCAAAGCCGAGGTAGATCAGTTCGTGGAAGTGATCAAAGAGATCCAGAAATTTTTTGGGAGCTAAACCGGTTTTGACACGGATTGCTCTAGAAACCCGCTTGCTGAAATAAATTTTCAAGCTTAGAGTGCCAGCGTGAAAACACTTTCCATTCTGGAAGCACAAGGTCAACTCAGCGAACTCATCACCCAAGTGTATCGGGGCGAAATCGTCGAATTGGCCGATGGCGATCGGCGCGTAACTTTGGCGCCGAGCTGCGGGTTGGATTTGGAAGAAGATAGTCCCGAGCTAGAATCAGAATTATTGAAGGCGGCCAATGGGCCGTTCACGCCTTATTCGTCGGAAGAAATGCGCGCAGCGTGTGACAAAATTGTTCGTGAAAAACGTGGATGAGTTTGGTGATTCAAAAGACGGGATCGTATCACGCGGATGTCACCAATCAATTCGGCTGGTATTTTGACGAAGCGGGCGAAGAACTGGCGTGGCGATTTTTCAATGCGGCGGATCAAACGCTTTACAAACTAGCGCGGCAACCTGATTTAGGCCGTCGTCGGAAATTTCGGCATTCGCTTCTGCGCGACCTTTATTCATTTCAAGTTGAATGCCCCTTTAGCAAAATTCTGATTTTCTATCGCGTTGCGAAAGACGCTTTGTCAGTTTGGCGATTAATGCACGGTTCGCGCGATTTGTCGCGCCGATTAGCTAAACCTTTTTATGACTGAATTGAATTATCAATCTCCCATGAGCGCCGTGTTGGAAAGTTTTCCCGGCGCACAACGGGCGTTGTTCCGCAAATACCACATCGGCGGCTGCAGCAGTTGCGGATTTCAGCCGACGGAAACGTTGGCGGAAGTTTGTGCGCGCAATGGTAATCTGGACGTGACGGAAGTGTTGGCGCATATCCAATCGAGTCACGAACTGGACGCGAAAGTTTTAATTTCGCCAAAGGATTTGGCGACACTTTTACAGGCCGACAAAACGGTGAAACTGGTGGACGTGCGTTCGCGCGAAGAATTTGAGGCGGTGAAAATCGCCGGTTCCGTTTTGCTGTCCCAGGATGTGATGCGCGAACTCATGGCGAGCGGCTCGAATACGAATCCGATTGTCGTGATTGATCACGCGGGCAAAAATGGGCTGGACGCGGCGGCGTATTTTATGGGCCACGGTTTGCAGAATGTGCGTTGCCTGCTCGGCGGACTCGATGCGTGGGCGCAAGAGGTTGAGCCGACGATGCGACGTTACAAACTGGGCTGACTTTTTAGCCACAGATGAAACACGGATTGAACACGGATAAGGAAAAGCATTTTGACACGAATTACGCTAATTTTCGCAAATTAATCGAAGCAAATTTTAATTAGCGTTAATTCGTGAAATTCGTGTCATAGTTTTTTCCGTGTTTCATCCGTGTTCAATCCGTGGCTAACTTCAAACGTTAAACTTAAACAGCAGCACGTCGCCGTCTTTGACGATGTATTCTTTGCCTTCCATGCGATACAAACCTTTTTCGCGCGCGACAACAACTGAACCGCATTTCACCAAGTCATCGTAAGCGACGGTTTCGGCCTTGATGAAGCCGCGTTCGAAATCGGAATGGATAACACCGGCGGCTTTCGGCGCGGTGTCGCCGACATGAATTGTCCAGGCGCGAACTTCTTTTTCGCCCGCCGTAAAATACGTGCGCAGGCCGAGCAAATGATACGTCGCGCGGATCAACACGCCGACGCCGGATTCGGTGACGCCGAGTTCTTTGAGAAATTCCTTCGCTTCGTCCGGAGACAAATCCACCAAATCGCTTTCGATCTGCGCGCTGATGATGGCGGCTTCGCAGGCGAGATGCGTTTTGACATATTCGCGGACTTTCAGGACGTAAGGGTTTTGATCGGCCGTCGCGAGATCGGATTCCTTGACGTTGCAGGCAAAAATCGTCGGCTTGTCCGTGAGCAGAAAAAACGGTTTGGAAATCACGCGCTCTTCCGGCGTGAGATCAACGGTGAGCGCGGGTTTGCCGGCGTCGAGCGCGGGCTCTAATTTTTTCAAAACCGCTTCTTCGGCGAGCGCAATTTTGTCGCCGCGCTTGGCGTCTTTCGCAACTTTATCCAAACGTTTTTTGACGGCTTCGAGATCGCACAACACGAGTTCGGTGTTGATGACTTCGATGTCGCGCACCGGATCCACGCTGCCGGCGACGTGATGGATGTCCGCGTCTTCGAAGCAGCGGACGACTTGCACGATGGCGTCCACTTCGCGGATGTGCGTGAGAAATTTATTGCCGAGACCTTCGCCTTGCGACGCGCCTTTGACGAGGCCGGCGATGTCCACAAATTCAATCGCTGCGGGGATGACGACGGTCGTCTTCGCGATCCCCTGCAGCACAGCCATGCGTTCATCCGGCACGGTGACGATGCCGACGTTCGGGTCAATGGTGCAGAACGGATAATTCGCGGCCTCGGCTTTGCGGGTGCGCGTGACGGCGTTGAACAAGGTTGATTTGCCGACATTCGGCAGTCCGACGATTCCAGCTTTAAGCATAAATTTTAATTAATTTTTTCCGTTGCATGGCAAGATGCGTGCGATTTTTCCGGCACAATATTTACCAAATAATTTCCCGAACCCGTTCGCGATTCCGTTTTATTTCCAGTCCGCGCAAACGACGCAGATGCCACACGAGCGAATGTTTTGGCTTGTGGGGAATGCTTGTCTTGCTTTGGTTAAAAACCGTCGTTGCCACAGGGTTAGGATGTTTTACTGGGTGAAATTGTCAAGCTGGCAGCAAGACTGGTAATAGATAACAAAGGCTGACGATGCGACTGCCCTCCACGGCCTCAACTCTTGTGGTGCGTGAGTTGCCAGATGACATGCGCCCCACCGTAAAGTCCGACCACCAACAGGCAAAAACCGGAGATGTGTTGCATTTTCAACAGCGTTTTTTCACTCACTTTTCCGTGGCTGCGCGACACGCTGAAACTCAAGATGGAAAACCAACTAACAGTGCCGAGGATCACGCCGATGACGCACGCGGTTTTCGCCTGGAAACTGTCCGCAACCCACGGTTGCGCGGGCGAGGTGAGATAAGCATCGTGCGCCAACAAATACGCCGCGAGCACCAGCCACGTCAGCAACACGCCGAGGTTGCCCATCACGCGCACAAAACCAGTCATGAAGGCGGAGTGCGGGTGTAATTTTTCGTGGAGACGGGCGCCGAGTTTTTCCGACGCAGAATCGAGTTTGCTCGGCACGTTGACGGTTTGTGCGGTCAGAAATTTTGCGCCCAGGAACAACAGAAAAATAAAACTGACAACTTCCATCAAGGCTTTCACCGTGACGTTTTCGAAAAATGACGAAAAGCCGGTGAACGCGATCGCGCAATAAATCGCTTCCATCGTCGCCGCGCCGAAGCCGATGAGCAGCGCCCAGAGAAAACCGCGTTTGCAACCTTCATTCAAGATCGTGAGGTTGACCGGACCGACGGGAATCGAGGAAAAAATCAGCGCAATGACAAAACCTGAGCTGAACGCCAGAAGGATGGGATGCACTTCCATGTTAACTGGCTTCGTTGTTCTCGTCTTCGTCCTCTTCGATTTCTTTGCGCCACGTGCGCGAAATGTGCGGGCGCACAAAACCGTAAATCAGATAGCCCGTAAAGAACAGCGGCAGGACGTAATACAAAATCTTTTCGCGGAAAATCACGATGAGTCCGACGAACATCGCCGCGATGATGAATTTTAAAAAGGTCGTCGTGGAACGCAGTCCCAGACCTTTAAAACTCGGATACTTCACTTCACTCACCATCATGGCCGAAAGAAAAATCAGCACCGCTGGCAGCAACCAACCCCAATGGCCGAGGTCTTTGTCCTTTTCATTGAAGTGAATGATGAGCAGCGTCAGCGACGCGACCAGCCCGGCGGCGGAGGGAATCGGAAAGCCGAGAAAATCTTTGCCGGCACCGGGGAGATTCATGGCGGAGAGACAATTAAAGCGCGCCAATCGGAAGGCGCCGCAGATCAAATAAATGGACGCGATGAACCAGCCGAGTTCCGTATATTCATCCGGCAGCGCGTTGTGCAAAACGACCCGGTGAACGAGAAACGCCGGCGCGACGCCGAAGGAAATCAAGTCGGCGAGCGAATCAAATTCGCGACCGAACGGACTTTCGTGTCCGCCCATGCGCGCGACGCGGCCATCGAATAAATCAAAAATACACGCGAGCAAAATCGCCCCGAGCGCGAATTTGATGGGCGTCCAATCCACGTGGCCGTTCGCGTCGGGCGTGAGGTTGGCTTCGACGATTTTGGTCAACGCCACGAAACCGCAAAACAGATTTCCCGCCGTTAACAGGTTCGGCAGAAAATAAATTCTCAGCTTCTGACTTTCGTCAGCCTCCGCCAGTTTGGTTTCGGGAGTGGAGGCCATGTTAAACGAGTTCGGCTAAAATACTTTGGCCACCGACCACGCGATCGCCCAGCTTGGTTTTAATTTTTGCATTCAGCGGCAGATAGACATTCACGCGCGAACCGAATTGGATGAGGCTGATGCGTTCGCCGCGCAGGACGGGATCGTTTTGCGCGATCCACGGCACAATGCGGCGCGCGATGAGGCCGGAGATCAAACGCACACCCACTTTCACGCCTTTGGGTTCAATCGATTCGATGCCGATCAACACATTTTCGTTGAAGTCGGCGCAATCGGCGCGCATCGCGTTAAGATATTGTCCGTCCTTGTGCCGGAAAAAAGCGACGCGGCCGGTGACGGGCGAGTTTTGAACGTGCACATTGAACACGGAAAGGAAAATGGAAATGCGCTGACATTCGCCGCCCATGAATTCATTTTCCGTTGTGGTATCAATGGTATCCACTTTGCCGTGGCCGGGCGCGATGACAAGATTCGCACCGGTTGGCGTCATCGGATCGGGGTCGCGGAAAAAGTAAAAAGTGAAAATGACGAACAGCACCCATAACCCCAAAAGTCCCCAAGCCAGACCTAACACGAACGTGCCGATTATTTTGCCCAGAAAAGCCGCCACCAACAGCACGAGCACGGCTGCGAGCGAAATTCCGATAAGTTTAAGTGCGGATTTTGCCGCTTTGCCTGAGTGTTTCACGGGTTTAAAATAAAATTTTTACCGACGACTTGCAATTCAGCATTTTCAGTGCAGTTTGCAAGTTCTCGCTTATTCCGGCACGACGCTGGAACGCGATCAACTACCAATACCACAAGATCATGTCATTACACACCCCAGATTTGACGAAATTCCCGCCGCGCAGCGCCCGCACCCGTCTCGGCGGCTACGCGATTTTGCCGCGTTGCCTCGACAAGGGCCGCGCCACGCTCAATGGTAAAAACGGCGAATATCATTACGCCTGTCCGCTGGATCAAGGTTTTCTCGAATTCGCCGGCATTGATCCGGAAGCGTTGAAAAAAGAACTGACGAAGAGTGACACGGAAGTTTTGGCGTGGATCCAAGCGAACGCTAAACATCAACGCACGCCGTCGGAAATCATCGCGTGGACGAATTGGCAGGACAATCGTTCGCCCGATAATCCGGACTCACGCGAATATTTCAACGGCCTGCACAAAGCTGGCGCGCCCAACCGCACGGACATCAGCAGCTGGTTCGACGTGCTGGACATGGACGATTTCGTGACCTTCGGCGGGAAAGCCTGAAGACATTTACGATTGGCGATTGCCGATTGAGGATTTAAAAAAACACGCTGCCGACATCTTGTCGGCAGTTTTTTATTTTTTACGACGGAAAGCGAGCAGACTGGCGAGACCAATCCCGGTGAGCGCAATCGTTCTCGGTTCGGGAACAGGATTGGCGGTGACGCTGAAGGAATTGAAAACTGCGTTGGCAGTGTTCTCGTCATTATAAGAGCCGGACCAAACCCCGACGTCCAACGTCGCCGCAATCGAACTCATGGTGATACTGTTAATTTCAGTAAAGTCTGTGCCGTTACGCGAATAATATTGAGTAAAAACATCGCCCACGCGGGTCATCTTTAGGTAGAGCGATAAGTTGGCGGTATCCGTTAGATTGTAAGGACTATCATCTCCGCCGGATCCGTTGACGACCGAGCGGGTGCCAATTTCACCGTCAAATGCTTTGTAAAATGCCCCAATCCACGTAGCGGTTGGACTGGCGGTGACCACTGAAGGGTCGAAGGCTCCGATGCCAGCCGTATTATAATTGGGATTATTCAAGCTGCCCAACAGGCATTGCATCGTAAAATCGCCAGTGACGCTGACGTATAATAAATGACCCGAAGTTGCGCCGCCTTCCCAGTGACCACCCGTATCGCTCATGGTCAATTGTCCGCCGGACGCGGCAAAGGTGGACGAAGGGTTATTACCACCATAAGCGCCCAGCCAGCCCGTGCTGCCAACGCCTTGGGTAAAATCTTGATTTTGGCTGAAATCGGTGGAGAAGGAGTATTGCGCCGAACTTACAACTGGGCTGGCGAGCAAGGCAGCTAGTGGGATTAACCATTTCATAAGTTAGTGCAACTAGTTTGTATTCAAACAGTTACATTTCAAGCAAAACCTTTCAATAAAAAAGGCGCGAAGATTTTTTCTTCGCGCCTTTTTGATGAACTAAATTTTACGCCGCCACTTCTGCGACTTCCGCGACGACCGGGGCTTGCCACGCTTCGATGTGTTCGATGCGTTGCAGGCGTTTTGCGCCGTCACGTTCGAATTCCACTTCGTCGCCGACCTTGTGGTTCAGCAACGCGTGCGCGACCGGCGTCAGATAGCTGATGACGCCCTTGTCGGGATCGGAATCCCACGCGCCGAGAATCGTGAATGTTTCCGGCTGATTGGAGGCGAGGTCGAGCACCCGCACAATCGTGCCCTGGCCGACCACGTCCGTTTTCGCGTTGGAAAAATCCGTGCCCCGCGCGCGGGCGAGTTGCGCTTCGAGCTCTTCTTTATTGCGCATGAGAATTTTTTGCATCTCTTTCGCCGCTTTGTATTCGTGGTTTTCGCGCAAGTCGCCGTAACTGCGCGCGATGGCGATCTCCTTCGAGTTGGCCGGAATTTTCTTCTGCACCAATTCCTGATATTCGATACGGCGACGTTCCAAACTTTCCCACGAAACGAGCAGGCTGGAATCCTGTTTTGTCTGTTCACCGCTGATGAGCGACTGCACGGCGGGATGCGCTTTGACGAGGCGGGCGAGCAGCGAACGCTTGTCCATGTCGTCAAACACGGGCGATAATTTCAACGCGCGCGTCAGATCCTTGACCACTTCGATATCGGCAGAAGCCGTTAATTCGCTAATCAAACCTTGATCTTCCAAGATGAAATCGCGCAAACGGTTCGAGCGTTTTTCTTGAAACTGATCCCGTTCCATCGCCGTGAGCATCGCGCGAAAAACTTCCGGGCCGAGAATGTCCACGAAATCTTCGTTGCGTTCGCGACCGAACCAGAGGAGCAATTCGCTGCTGGCCGTGTGCTGGTTGATCAGTTTGGAAAGCGTTTCCTTGAGCAAGTTCAACTTGCCTTGCGCCACCAACAGGCTGGCGAATTCTTTCGCGAGCTTGGCGGAGACAAAATTGATCGCCCCGCGCAAAATTTCAAACCAGCGTTCGGGATTCGCTTCGCGGTAAGATTCCAGCGCGCGATGATGTTTCGCCGCGGGAATGGTTTCGACGAGCGGACCGAATTTGATGCCGTCCTGCAACCAGATTTGTGCGGCGGTGACTTCGCCCGGGGTCGGCGGCACGCCCGCGTCGTGGCATAATTCGTCACGCACAAAAATCGCTTCCAGCGCGACCGCTGGTTGCGTGCGTTGATACGCCACGATGTCCGTGTTCAACACGGCAATGATTTCGTTGGCCGCGGCTGCTTTATCGCTCAAATCCGAAACGGCTTTGAGGATTTCCGCCACGACCACGATGCGCGCTTTCAAACCTTTGGCCGCCCGAAAATCCGTGAGCGAACGGGATTGCAACGACGTTTCCTGCGCTTGATAAACGACGGGATCGGTTTTCTTGAGCGGCACGATGAAGTGACCGTCCTTCTTCATTTCGCGCTTCGCCGTGTCCCACCATTTTTTCCAATCTTCCGTGATCACGTCCGGCGTGAGCGATTGTTGGATTTGATCCACCGTCGCTTTGCCGTCAAAACTATTCAACACCAGCTTGATCAAATCCAGATGATGCGCGGCCAGATGGCGCACGGCATCGAGATCCGCCGCTTTGCGTGCGAGAATATGGTTCTTGGGAATCGGCTTTAACGATTCCGCCGCAAAACCCAAATCCATCGTGTGTCCAGGCTTACCCGGGAAATCAATCGTGAACTTGGCAAAAACTGTGTCCACCGATTTGATTTTTCCGAAACCCCAACTGCGATGCAAACAGCAGCCGCCTTCGACCAATTGGGTCAAGGGTTCGACGTGTTTGCCTTCAATTTTTCCCGTAGCGGCCAGTTTTTCGAATTCTTCTCTCATAAATTTTTAATCTCGCGTCCCGAAGCAAGGTTGCCAACATTAAACGAATTGAACGACGAAAATCCAAGACAAATTGCTGCCCGCATTTTGCGCCAGCGCGAAACCCTCGGTGAATTCACCGAAAACCTGCTCGAAACCGCGCTCGCACGCACGCGCCTTTCGCCCGCCGATCGTGGCCTATGCCAAGAGATCGTCTATGGCGTCGTCCGCTGGCAAGCCGCGCTCGACTGGCTCATCGCCCGCAAAACGCCCGGTCGCGAACAAAAGCCCGCGCTGCAAAATCTGTTGCGCCTCGGCCTCTACCAAATTTTCTGGCTCGACCGCATTCCGCCCCACGCCGCCGTCCACGAAACTGTCGAATTAACCAAGCATTTGGGCTATTTATCCCACGCCGGTTTCATCAACGCGATTTTGCGCGGCTACCTGCGCGAGTTTGATTTGACCAAAAACTTGCTCGTCGGCATCAAAAACTTGCAACCCGCCGTTGGCTTTTCCCAACCTGAATGGCTGGTGGAAAAATGGCTGAAACAATTCGGTGATGAACCGGCGCGGCAACTTTTGGAATCAAATAATACGCCGCCCAAAACGTTCGCCCGCGTCAACACTTTGAAAACCGACGCCGCGAAACTCGTGGAACGCTGGCGCGAAGAAAATGTAGAATATGATTTTTTCCGGCGCGATTGGACCGGCGAAAATCTGGTCTTTGAATTAAAAGCGCATTCACCGCTCGCCTCGCTCGGCAGTTTTCGGGACGGCTGGTTTTACATTCAAGACCCCAGCACGCTCTTCGCCGTGACCGAACTCGACCCACAACCCGGTGAAACCATTCTCGATCTGTGCGCGGCGCCCGGCGGCAAAACCACGTTCATCGCGCAGCTCATGCAGAATCAAGGCCGCATCCTCGCGACCGATATTTCCGAAGATCGTTTGAAATTGATCCGCGAAAATTTCAAACGTTTGGACGTGACCATCGCCGAAGTGGGTTTGAATAAATATGATTTCGGCGGTGAAGTGGGTCGTCCGCAAAACGTGCAATTTGACCGCATTCTCATTGACGCTCCCTGCTCTAATACCGGCGTCATGCGCCGGCGCGTGGATTTGCGCTGGCGGATCACGCCCGAAGAAATCACGCGCCTACGCCAGACCCAGCTGGACTTACTGACACTGGCCACGACGAAATTAAAATCCGGCGGCGTGTTGATTTACAGCACGTGTAGTCTGGAGCCGGAAGAAAATACCGAAGTCGTAAAACAATTTCTTTCCGCGAACCCAAATTTCAAACTGGAATCCGAACGTCAATTGCTGCCTTTCACCGATCAAGTGGATGGCGCATATGTCGCACGTTTGGAGAAAATTAATTAAGCATGAACATGAATACACGCATGGAGCGCCGAGCATTGCGCGGCCTGATGCGTTATGCGATCTCAAGCAATGCTCGGCACTCCATTATCCTTAATTAAACCATGCCCGCCGCGAACGTCACCATTCACACCAGCCAGTTCCCAGAAAACGTCCGGCGCGATTTGCTGATTTCGCTCCGCACGCGTCGCCTCAACCACAAGTTTCACTACGACAGTTTCAAGCAAACGCAAAAATGGCTCGCGCTGCACGAAGCGCATTCGCCCGCGCGCACGGATACGGATTGCCTCGACACTTACGATCTAGCGTTCGTTGAGACAGCTAAAAAAATTGTCGTGCCGAAAATCCATATCCTCAGCCTCGGCTGCGGCGGTGGGCAAAAAGATACGCGTTTGTTGGAACTGTTGAAAAAATCCGGCAAGGAAATTTCCTACACGCCGTCGGATGTGAGTGTGGCGATGACGCTGGTTGCCCGTAAAACCGCGTTGAAAGTGGTATCGGAGAAAGATTGCTTTCCGTTCGTCTGCGACCTCGCCACGACGGACGACTTACCGCCGCTGCTCGCCACTCGCCACCCGTCACTCGTCACCTTCTTCGGCATGATCCCGAATTTCGAGCCGGACGAAATCCTGCCAAAACTTGCCGCGCTCATTCGTAAAAAAGATTTTCTATTGTTCAGCGCTAACCTTGCGCCCGGCGCTGATTATGCCACGGGCATAAAAAAAATCCTCCCGCAATACGACAACGCGTTGACGCATGACTGGCTGCTGACCCTTCTGCTCGATCTCGGCCTCGAACGTAACGACGGCAAACTGCGTTTCAGCATCGAGGACGGCGCGATGAAATTGAAACGCGTTATCGCGCGATTCCATTTTTCCCGCAATCGCGAAATTGTCGTTCACGGCGAAAAATTCAAATTTCAACGCGGGGAATTCCTGCAAGTTTTTTTCTCCTATCGCTACACGCCCGAACGCGTCACAAAAGCGCTGGCGCGCCATGGCTTGAAAATTCAAGCGCAATGGCTCGCGCAATCCGGCGAAGAAGGTGTTTTCCTCTGCCGCCGCGCCTAAACTGGCTGGTGGGGCGAGACTCGGTCGAGCCCTAACTAAAAAGGCGTGAATGTTCAAAGAAGCGTCAAATTCAGAACGCTTCAATTAATTTTTAAACCGTAATAGTGTCACCCATGTCGTGAGCACGTTTGTTACCTATGTGGTGAGAACATCCAGACGCTCGCCCACCGGTTTCTATTAAATACTCGCTTGATTGCGCGTTGAGAATTTTGGTTTATCTTGCCGACCATGGAACTTGATCTCGAAAAGGATTTTGCCAGTCACGCTTATGGCATTCTCGCCAGCCTCGTCACGCCGCGCCCGATTGCACTGGTCACCACCCTCAGCGCCGACGGCAAAGTAAACGCCGCGCCGTTCAGCTTCTTCAATCTCATGGGCGCGAATCCGCCGATCTGCGCTTTCGCACCCGGGGATCGCGATAACGGCACGCCGAAAGACACGGCGCTCAATGTCCGTTCACAACACGAATTTGTCGTGAATCTGGTGGATGAAAAAATCGCCGAAGCGATGAATCAATGCGCCGCCTCGTTACCGTTCGGCGAAAGCGAACTTGCACACGCGGGCTTGACCGCCGCGCCGTCGTCCATCGTGAAACCACCGCGCATCGCCGAAGCCCCGGCGAGTTTGGAATGCGTGGAATGGGGCACGTTGCAAATCGGTGGCAATCGCATGGTCATCGGCCTGATCAAGCGCGTGCATGTGCGCGATGAATTGTTTGACGTGGAAAAGAAACGCGTGCGCACGGAGAAATTATTGACCATCGGTCGCATGGCCTCGCCGCATTGGTATTGTAAAACCGGCGACCGGTTTGAAATGATCCGGCCCGCGTAAACGCCGGAGCGCCGATCTCCTGATCGGCTCGCAGCAAAGAAGATGAAAATTCAGCGCCGTGGGCGCGACATCTTTGTAGTTTTAAAAAATCAAAGACGATAAAGCTCCGTAGGAGCGACATATTTCTGGAATATATCGCTCCTACGGAGCTGCAATCTTTAAGCATGTAATACTACAAAGATGTCGCGCCCACGGCGCTCAAATTGGCAGGCTGATTTGGCGGTTTTTATTTCCACTGACTCCACAAATTCTCAAAACTCTGCAACTCGCGCGCGGGGCGCAAACCTTTTTCGTCATGCCACAAAACCGCCGCATGGCCGTGGGAAAAACGCGTTTCCCACGGTAGCTGATACGCGCCGGCATCGAGCCAAACAAGATGATCGCCCGCGCGCAACGAACGCGGCAGCGGCAGACGCGCGAGCTGATCGAACGCCATGCACGTCGGGCCGCAAACGGCGGTGAGCGTTTCCTTGCCGGTGCGTTCGGGGAACAGCAAGAATTCATGCTGCTCCCACAACGACGCCAGCGCGTTCATCGTGCGACCACCGTTGCAGATGAGTTGACGCAAGCCGCGTCGCTCTTTCACGTCTAGAATTTTTACCACGAGCGCACCGCAGCCGGCGCTGACGAAACGCCCATTTTCCAACCAGATTTCGCGCAGCTCGGGAAATGGTTTGCTCGCGCGCCGCAACATTTGGGCGAACGCGCGCAGGCCAAATTCGCCGTCGAATACTTTGCCGCCGCGCGTGAGGACGTGGCGCACCGGCAGGCCGCCGCCAATATCGAGTTGCAACGGATTGAACTTCGCCGCGCGGCAAACTTCCGCGACCTCCGCGATGGCGCGCTCATAAACTTGCCCGGAGGGAATGTTGGTGCGCAGATGAAATTGGATCGTCTCGATGCGGGCCTTGGCGCGTTGCAGTTTTTTGATGGCGGTCACCGCCTCGTCCGGTGCAAAACCGAATTGCGTGGGAAATTGCGGATGATCGGGATCGTATTCTTCGCTCGTCAAAAGACGGACGCCGAGCCGCCAATTCAGTTTTTTAGCGAACGGCAACAGCGCGTCGAGTTCTGCGCGCGAATCTAGATTCACCGAGAGTTCGCGCAGCTCAAAGCGTGGCAACCAATGATGTTTGGCCGGGCCGTTGGCGAGAATATTTTCCGGCGCAAAACCTTCCGACAACGCCGCGCGCAATTCAAATTCGCTGACAACCTCAATCGGGCGACCTTGCTCGCGCCACCAGCGCAACAGCGGCGCGACGGGCAGCGTTTTGCAGGAAAGCCAGTGTTGAATTCTTAATTTTGAGTTGTGAGTTTTGAATTGAAAACCGGCTCCGGCGAGCGCGGCATCAAATTCCGCCAGCCGTTCCGCGATAGGCAGCGCGGAGAAAATATACAACGGCGTGGGCGTGGAAAGTGAAAGCGCCTCGCGAACGAGACGCTTCCAAAAGGCAATGGTTTCAGGCGGGTGACCGAAATTTAGCCCGGATTTTTTGAGGGAGACTCTGCTCACATCCCCATGATCTGATAGCCGCCGTCCACATAGAGCACCTGACCCGTGATCGCCGCCGCGCCGTCGCTGGCGAGGAACGTGCCGGTCGCGCCAAGCTCGTCCGGCGTGCACGTGCGCTTGAGCGGCGCGTGCGCTTCGTAATGTTTGATCATTTCCATGAAACCTGAAATGCCGCGCGCGGCGAGCGTGTTCACCGGGCCGGCGCTGATGCAGTTCACGCGAATTTTTTTCGGGCCCAAATCGTAGGCGAGATAACGGGTGCTGGCTTCGAGCGACGCCTTGGCGACGCCCATGACGTTGTAATGCGGCACCACTTTTTCCGCGCCGTAATAGCTCATCGCCACGATGCTGCCGCCCTCGGTCATCAACGGCGCGGCGGCGCGCGACAACGCGACGAGTGAATACGCGCTCACATCGTGCGCCACGCGATACGCTTCGCGGGTCGTGTTCACAAAATCACCTTCGAGCGCTTCTTTTGGCGCGAACGCAACGGAGTGCAAGAGCAAATTGAGTTTGCCAAATTTTTCGCCAACAGTTTTGAAAACGTTCGCGATGTCTTCGTCTTTGGTCACGTCGCACGGCATCAAGAGCGTGTCCGGCCCGAAGGCGGCGACGAGTTCCTCGACGTTTTCCTTGAGGCGTTCGCCCTGATAAGTGAACGCGAGTTTCGCGCCCGCCTTGGCCCACGCCTGCGCGATAGCCCAAGCGATGGAGCGTTTATTGGCGACGCCGAAGACAATCCCGGTTTTTCCTGCGAGTGATGACATAAATTCGTTAAAGCGTTAAAAAGGTTAAATTGTTTAAGCATCGAAATGGTAAATCGTTTTCCGGTCCTCGCGCAAAGGAAATTCAAGGGGTGGATTTTGGGTTTGGTGTCTTGGGTCTGGGACTGGGCGGTGGTTCGTTCGCGTATTTAGCGGTTTCATGGCGCGATTGAAATGAGGTTCTTGAAATAATCCTTTCTGGATCGGCGCGCCAACTCCAACTCGACTCGCCGCGCCGTAAAAGTTAAGTTCACCCCATGGACATTGCCGGTGGCTTGATACAATACCTGATGCTTGTTGCGTTGCTGACGTTTCACGAATTTGCTCACGCGTGGACCGCGTGGAAATGCGGCGACGACACCGCGCGTTTGCAAGGCCGCGTTTCATTGAATCCGCTCGTGCACATTGATCCCATCGGCACGGTGCTGCTGCCGTTGTTGATGATTTTTATGCCAACTGGCGCGAGCCGTTTTATGATCGGCTGGGCGAAACCGGTGCCGGTGAATCCGTATAATTTACGGAATAAAAACTTCGACGACATTCTCGTGACCATGGCCGGCCCGTTGATGAATTTGCTCCTAGCCGTGCTGCTCGTGGCCGCGGCGCGGGCCGGTTTGTTTTTTCATTCCCTCGGCGTGGCGGAATATTGCGTGCAGGCGGCGGCCATGAGTTTATTGCTGTGCTTTTTCAATCTCATTCCGATTCCGCCGCTGGACGGCTCGCATATTTTGCGCGTCGCGACCGGCATGACTTGGGAAACTTACCAAAATTTGGCGCGCTTCGGCTTCATCGCGGTGATCCTCGTCCTGCAAATTCCCCTCGTGCGGGTGCTTTTGTGGAATGCGGTGCACGGCACGCTGGATGGGCTGCAAACTATTTTCAACGTCCGGTAAAACCCCGGAGCGCCGATCTCCTGATCGGCTCGACCCTGATTTCCCGGGCGCCGATCCGGAAATCGGCGCTCCGCTGAACCCTATCTCCCCCGATTTGGGTAGTTATTAAAGCTCGCGCTTTGGCGGTGGATTGCCGAAATTATCGCGCGTGCAACAAGGTCATTCAACTCCAGCCGGATCCAGCGAACCCAAAGAATTTCAACTGCCCATCAACGGTTTCAAAGGCACCCCCGAAGAAATCGAACGGCAATGGTTTGAGCAAGTTTATCGCGGTCGCGGCGATTCGATGAATCAACTCACCTGGCGCGCGGTGCTGATGGGGTCCGTGCTGGGCGCCGTGCTGTCGCTCACCAATCTTTACATCGGTTTGAAATCGGGCTGGGGCATGGGCGTCGCCATCACCGCGTGCATTTTATCTTACGCCATCTGGACGGCGCTCCTGCAAATCGGCATTGCGAAAACGCCGATGACCATCCTCGAAAATAACTGTATGCAATCCACCGCCAGCTCGGCGGGTTATTCGACCGGCGGCACGCTCATCTCCGCGTTCGCCGCGTTTATTTTGTTGAACGGACATTCCCTATCACTCGGCTTCACGTTGGCATGGGTTTTCTTTCTCGCCGTCCTCGGGGTCACGATGGCCGTGCCGATGAAAAAACAGATGATCAACGTCGAGCAACTACGCTTTCCGAGCGGCGTCGCGGCCGCAGAAACCTTGCGGGCTTTGCATTCGGAAGGAAAAAAAGGCATGCGCGCCGCCAAAGCGCTCGGCCTCGCGGGCGTGCTCGCGGCCATTGATAATTTTTGGCACGACGGCTTCGGTATGTTTGCCAAACTCGCGCCATTTTCCAGCGATGCGTTGGTCACGAAATTCAACGCCTTTTTCTTCGGCCCAGCGTGGATCGGCCGCACCGTGATGTTCAGTTGGGAACCCATTTTCATCGCGTCCGGTGCGATCATGGGCATGCGCGTCTGCATCAGCATGCTCATCGGCAGCATCGCCTGTTGGATGTTTTTTGTGCCCGCCCTGCAACATGCCGGGATTTACACGGGGCACGGTTTTCGCGACGGCGTGCAATGGACGTTGTGGCCCGGCGTCTCGTGTCTGGTCGCCGCGAGTTTGATGACCTTTATTTTGCAATGGCGGATTTCCTTCCGCGCTTTCGCTGACCTCGGAAAAATGTTTTCGTCGCGCTCCCAAACATCGAGTGAAATGGATGCCATCGAAACCCCGATGTCCTGGTTCGTGATCGGACAAGTCGTTTCCCTCATCGCACTCGCCGACTTGGCGCACGCCTCATTTAACATGCCGTATTGGCAAAGCGCGCTCGCCGTCGTGATGTCTTTCTTGCTCGCGCTGGTCGCCTGCCGCATCACCGGTGAAACCGACACCACGCCCGTCGGTGCCCTGGGCAAAGTCACGCAACTTACTTTTGGCGCGCTCAATCCCGGCAATATGAACGTGAATTTGATGAGCGCGAATATCACCGCCGGCGCCGCCACTTCGTCCGCCGATCTGCTGACGGATTTAAAAAGCGGTTACCTGCTCGGGGCGAATCCGCGCAAACAATTTCTCGCGCAATTCGCCGGTATTTTCATCGGCACCGTCGTCAGCGTATTGGCCTTTTCCCTCATCATCAATAAACCCGAAGTCATCGGTTCGGATCAATTCCCCGCGCCCGCCGCGCTGACGTGGGCGGCGGTTGCGCAAGCGTTAAGCAAAGGTTTCGAAGCCCTCGCGCCGGTGAAAATTTGGTCCATCGTAATCGGTGGCCTGGTGGGAATTATTTTTTCGCTGCTGCCCCTGATTTTTCCGAAGCACCAAAAATATTTACCATCCGCCTCCGGCTTCGGGCTCGCCTGGATTTTTCAATGGTATTACGGCGTGCTGTTTTTCATCGGCGCGGTGATCGCCTACGGCTTTCAGAAAAAATCACCGGCGAAGGCGGAAGAATTCACGTATCCCATCGCGTCCGGCGTGCTGGCCGGTGGCGCGCTCATGGGCGTGGCGATCATCTTCTGGCAAAACGGCCCGGAGATGTGGCAGAAATTTTTCCACCACTGATTTTTGCGGCCATAGGGAAAAAGCGGGAAAGCGGGAAACTAAAACGGCAACTGACTGTTGACGTTCTGGCTCTCAACCTTCCCCGTTTCCCGCTTTCCCGCTTTCCCGCTTTCCCGCTTTCCCGCTTTCTCGCTTTTTCTTTCCTCATTTGTAATTTTTTTGTTTTCGCCCGCGACTAATGAATCAAACTAAACGCGTTGAATTCAGAAATCCAAGTGGCTGAAGGCAAGTTTCTTGCGCTGGTGGCCGAGAATCGGTTGAAGATTCTCAAGGTCTCTCATGTTTACGCTTGGAACCATGAAGATCAGCAGGATTTGTATCAGGAAATCTTGATCCAAATCTGGCGCAGCCTGCCGAAGCTGAAAAACAGCGCTTACACCAACACGTGGATTTATCGCGTCGCGTTGAACACGGCGATCAGTTTTGGGCGCAAACATAAATCGCGCCGCGAGAAAACCATCAGCCACGATCACGGCGTGATCCAGCAATTGCTGGACGCCAAAGCGGCGAGCGAACCAGAAACGGATCCGCGCCTGGCCGTTTTATTTCAGGCGATCGCTAAATTGGACGACATGGAAAAAGCGGTCGTCACGCTATTTCTGGAAGATTTTAGCTATGAGCAGATCGCTGACGTCACCGGGATGACGGTCAGTAATGCCGGGGTGACGTTGCATCGGGCAAAAAAGAAGCTTTCTGCTTTGATGGAGGATGGCCGCCATGAATGACGACGCACTAAAACAACTCTGGCAGTCGCAAAAAATCAGCGCGCCGCCGTCATTGCCAGATGCCGAGCAAATCGCGCGCGCCCGGCGCGGAATGAAGCGGTTTGAGCGGGTGATCTTCTGGCGCGATTTTAGTGAAGTGCTGGTGTGCGGGTTAACGGTGATCTATTTCTCTTTGAAATTGTTTCAGGGTTATTCGGTCACGACGCAGGTGGGTTGTTGGATTTGGATTTTGAGCGCCAGTTTCATCGCCTGCAATTTGGTGCTCAGCAAACGACGCGTGCCAGCGGCGGATTTTGCGGCATCCATGGAAGATTCCATCCGCACGGAAATCCGCAAAGTGGACGTGCAAATCCGCCTCCTGCGCTCAGTGCTGTGGTGGTATCTGTTGCCCATCGCGCTGGGAGCGAATCTGTTTTATACCGATGGTCACGCATTGGGGTGGGCGGATATTGGTTATTTCTTGGTGACGCTCGGGGTAAACATTTTTATCTGGTGGCTGAACCAGCGTGCCGTGAAACGAAAACTGTTGCCGATGAAAGCGGAATTGGAAGCGCTGCTCGGCGTGCCGCCCACAATCACAACTAAAAATCCTATGAAAACATTACTGCTCTTAGTTCTCTTCGCCGGCCTTTCCGCCACGCCGTTACTGTGGGCGGCGACACAAACCACAAACATGCTGGCCAGCGCACCCAATCTTTCCAAGGAGGAACAAGCGTTCGAAAAATTCCGGCTGAAATACAAGCTGCCCGCGCTTGCCGTCGTGGTCGTGAAAGATGGAAAGATTTGCGACCGCGTAGCCGTCGGCGTGCGCAATTGGAACGACCCGACGCCGGTCACGACAAACGATCTTTTTCACATTGGCTCCTGCACGAAATCCATGACGGCCACACTCGCGGCCATGTTCATCGAGGAAGGAAAACTGCGCTGGAACACGACCATCGCGGACGTGTTTCCCGAATTAAAAGGCAAGATGAATCAACAATATGAAACGGTGACCGTGGAGCAATTGATGACGCAACGCAGCGGTGTTCCCGGCGAACCGCCGTCCGCCGCGTGGTCGCGGGCGTGGAAGGAAATCGGCACGCCGGTGGAGCAACGTTATGAATTCATCTCCGCTGTGCTCGCTCATTCGCCAGCTGCCCCGGCAGGAAAAAAATTCATTTATTCCAATCAAAACTACGCGATCCTCGGCGCGATGCTCGAAAAAATTGCGGGCAAACCGTGGGAAGATTTGATCACGGAAAAACTGTTCAAACCGTTGCACATGGATTCCGCCGGATTTGGAGCACCGGGCACGAAAGATAAAGTGGACCAGCCGTGGGGCCACGTCCGTAAATTTATGATGACGATTCCGATGCAGGTGGATAATCCGCCGGCTATCTCGCCGGCTGGCCGCGTGCATTGTTCGCTCGACGACCTCGCACGTTACGCCGCTTTTCAAATGGCCGGCGAACGCACCAACAGTTTGTTGAAGGCGGAAACCTTCCGCAAACTACATACCGCGCCGGACGGCGGGAATTACGCGTGCGGCTGGGTTTGCCTCCAACGCGATTGGGCGGGTGGCCGGACATTGATGCACAACGGCTCGAACACGATGTGGTATATCGTCATGTGGCTCGCGCCGGGAAAAGATTTTGCCGTCATCGCCGCGACGAATATCTACGGTGACGATGCGGAACAAGGTTGTGATGATGCGGCGAGTGCGATGATTGATAAATGGCTGGGCGAATGAAAAGCTCCAAGCGTCCAACCTCCAAGCTCCAGAGAATGTTCAAGCTTCAATAACCAAGGCGTAACGCGGCAGCGTCTTGGAGTGCGGTGGCAAAGCGAAGCGGCGGCACCGCTTTCGGACGTGTTGAGATCAATCGAAAAAGAAAATTATTTGGTGCGCGAAAGCGGCGTGGCGCTACGCTTCCCGCCGCAGTCCATGACATTGGTGGGGCTTTCAAACCTTCTATGCCAACTCATTTATCACCCTGAAATTGTGAAACTGAACCATTGGTTCAAAGTCCAAACAAATCCCATCTTTCAAGATACTTGTCGTCTCTATCCTCAAATTGACGAACCTTGTTATCAACATGCTTCCGGCCATCACGCCCAGGCGTGCTCAACCATCGTCTATGTGATGTAGTGACATAATCCGCAACAACACGGCTAGGAACGATGTAGTAACGTGGACGCTCCTCAACCGTGCTAAACGCAACGAAAACATAAAAATGGTAATCTGACACGAAGCTCTCATTCTTCTCGTTGAGAGGCCATGTCTTTCGAGCAACCTGCTTCGATTTGCACTGAATAGTGATGGAACGCGATGCCGCCTGATTCGTCGCAAGGATGTCAATGCCGCGCGTGTTCCGAAGTGAGATAGAGGCAATGTAACCGCGGCGTGATAACTCTGCCGCGACGAAATACTCGCCAGCAACTCCGACAAGAATGGATGGAATCTTCATAGTGGTGCCAGGCGGCCAAGTATTGGCGCTTGAACGCTTGTAGCTTTTTCACTCCCCGCCATCCATGTGGCAATACATCGTCTGCAACGCAATTTTCCCCGGGCCGGTGAAACGGTTCCAACAGATCTGGCCGCCGCTCGCGAAGAGGCCGGTGGAAAGGCGTTGCAACATCGTTTGCATTTGCACGGTGCGATCTTTGTAAATCCAGCCGCCGGGTTCGATGTCAATCTGTTCGCCCGGCGCAAGCGTCACTTCAAACACATTGCCGAAACCGTGCAGCCAGAGAATGCCTTCGCGCGTCGGACACGAAAACGTATCAATGAAAAATCCCGTGCCGCCGAACAGCATGTTCGCCGCGCCGCGCACGCGCGAGAAGGTGTATTCCACCGTGTCCGTCGCCGCGAGCCATTGATGTTCGCGCACGTCCACGCTTTGGCCGGGACTCAAATGCAGGCCGAACACGTGGCCCGCGCCATCGCGACTGAACGCGATTCGACCCGGCCCGTTCGCGCCGGTCAGCAGAAACGGCATCCCGGCAAGCATCCGTTTGAACGCGCCTTTCAACGGACGCACCGCGATCTGCACCGCCGGATCTTTCCAGAGCAAAATGTGATGCTCAAAATAAATGCCGGTGTGGCTTAATTCCAAATGCAGCGCGGGCACCAATTCGCCCTCGATGTGATACGTGACGCCACCGAACGTTTCGTTTTGAATATTGGTGGTGAGTTGGACGGGCACAGCCATAGTTTTATTTAAGTTGGAGGTTGAAGTTAGGAAGGATTTGAACGCGGCGCGGTTTGGAGGTCAAGATTTTCTCATTCACATTTTCCGGTTTTGCGCATTTCGCATATTTCACGGTTATAACCTTTCCCCTGCTCCTTCGCGCGGCGGCGCCGTGGCGTCAAATACCGCTTTTGTTACGTTTTCAATCGCGAATTGAATTTCTCCGCCACTTGCGGCATTGTGTGGCCAATGAATAGTTCAACCTCTTCTGGGGCAGCGACCACGGGCATCAGCGAAACCCTTGAACCTTGTTCCATTATTATTTTTGGCGCGAGCGGTGATTTGACCGCGCGCAAGCTCATTCCGGCGTTATATCATCTGTTCAAAGACAAACAGATGCCGGTGGAATTCCGCATCATCGGCTTTGCGCGCCGCGAAAAATCGGATGAATCCTGGCGCACCGAATTGCGCACCGCGCTCGACCAATTTTCCCGCACGAAACCGGTGGATGACAAAATCTGGGCGGAATTTTCCAAGAGTATTTTTTATTGCACCGGCGACATGACGGAAACGGCGGCTTATACGCGTCTCGAACAAAAATTGAGTTCGTTCGGCAATCCGCAACTCCGCCAAAATTTGTTGTTTTATCTCGCCACGCAACCGAGTCAATTCGGCATCGTCGCGGAACAATTGCATCTCGCGAAATTGTTGCAGAAAAAAAATGGCGAAGCGGGTTGCGGCCGCATCATTGTCGAAAAACCATTCGGCCACGATCTCGCGTCGGCGCAGGCGTTGAACAACGAACTCACGCGGTTCGCGAGCGAATCGCAGGTTTTCCGCATTGACCATTATCTCGGCAAGGAAACAGTGCAGAACATTTTGATGTTCCGCTTTTCCAATTCAATTTTTGAACAGCTGTGGAACCGCAATTCCATTGATCACGTCCAGATCACCGTCAGCGAAAAGCTCGGCGTGGGCGATCGCGGCGGCTATTATGAAGAAGCGGGCGCGATCCGCGACATGGTGCAAAATCACATGCTGCAGGTGCTGTCGCTCATCGCGATGGAACCACCGGTTTCCCTCGAAGCCGAAGCTGTGCGCGATGAAAAAGTAAAAGTGCTCAAATCCATCCGCCCGCTCGACACCGCCGATGTCGCGAAACAAGTCGTGCGCGGACAATATTTCGCCGGCGCGATTGATGGTCAGCCGCGCCCGGGTTATCGCCAGGAAACGAAAGTTAGCGCGAGTTCCAACACGGAAACCTTCGTCGCGATGAAATTGCTCATTGATAACTGGCGTTGGAGCGGCGTGCCATTTTATCTGCGCACGGGAAAAAATTTACCGATGAGCGCGAGCGAAGTGCGGATCCAATTCCGGCCCACGCCGAACGTGCTGTTTGCCGCGCAATGCGGTTCGCATCTCGACGCCAACGCGTTGACGCTCCGTTTGCAACCGAATGAAGGGATTTCCCTACGCTTCAACGGCAAAGTTCCCGGCATGAGCCTCGGGGTGCGTCCGGTGCGAATGCATTTCAGCTACGACGCCGAATTCGGGGCTTATACGCCCGAAGCTTACGAACGTCTCTTGCTCGAAGCGATTTCCGGCGACGCGACTTTATTTATCCGTCGCGATGAAGTGGAAACCGCGTGGCAAATCGTGGATTCCATCCGTAACGGATGGCAAAACAAACCGCTGACGAATCGTGAATTTTATTCCGCCGGCACGTGGGGCCCAATCGCCGCCGATGATCTCCTCGCCCAAAGTGGCCACGCGTGGCACGAGCCGCAAGTGGTGAAGTAAAATCATTATGCCATTGGAAATCCGTCCATTTCAAGAAGCGGACGAGGCGGATGTCATTGCCTTATGGCATTTATGCGAATTAACACGCCCGTGGAATGATCCACACAAGGATATTCAGCGTAAACTGACGGAGCATCGTGAATTATTTTTAGTTGGCCTCACGGATGGAAAATTGGTCGCCACAGTTATGGCCGGTTATGAAGGGCATCGCGGCTCGATCAATTATCTCGCAGTTGATCCAAATTTTCGGCAGCAAAATTTTGGACGCCAATTGATGAAAGTGGCAGAAGACCTATTACGTGCACTTGGTTGCCCCAAAATCAACCTGCAAGTCCGGCCGACCAACCAAGCGATCATCGAATTTTATTCGCGTTTGGGTTACGATACTTACGAGTCCTTAAATTTTTCTAAAAGATTGGAACATGATGACAAATAACTTTGAACTGATTTCTTTTGCCAGTCCCGATGCGCTTGCCCGCGCCGCCGCCACCGCGTGGCTGGACGAAATCGAATCCGCCAGTCGCGATGGCAAAATTCATTCCGTCGCGCTCTCCGGCGGACGCGTCACGCAAAAATTTTTCGCAGATGCCGTTGAACTGGCCAAAACGCGTAAGACTTCTTTCAACCAAGTCCACTTTTTTTGGGCGGACGAACGTTGCGTTCCGCCGACGGATGCCGAGAGCAATTTTAAGATGGCGAACGAGTTATTATTTGCGCCGCTAAAAATTGCTGAAAACCAAATCCACCGTTTGCGCGGCGAAATTTCTCCGGCGGAAGCCGTGAAAATTGCCGAGGCTGAACTGCGTCAAATTGTTACCGCTGAAAAAAACGGCCAACCGGTTTTGGATTTAATTTTATTGGGCATGGGCGAAGACGGACACGTCGCGTCACTTTTCCCCGGCGCGACGCAACAAATTTTGGACACAACTGCCCCGTTTTTAGTCATTGAAAATTCGCCCAAGCCGCCGCCGACGCGGATTTCATTAAGTTACGCAAGTATTGCCGCCGCCAAAACCATCTGGGTGCTCGCTTCCGGCAACGGCAAAGCGGCCGCCCTGCACGAATCCCTTGATTCTAAAGGGAAAAACCCGCTCGCCCGCGTCATCCAAGCGCATTCGCAAATAAAAATCTATTCCGATATAACTCTGATTTGACATTTGTAACTAAATGGTTAATTGTGGGGCGTTGCCATTTTATGGCAATGAAATCAGGCGTAAATTGCGTGGTAAAAAATAATTAAAAAAATTTGAAATTATTTTGAACCTTTTTGAAACAAGTTGCGTCTGAGTTATTGAACGGAATGATTTCGCTGTCCGTTTAGGGTTGGCATAGGGGTTTTGCTCGCGGTGCGGCTCGGACAGCGACCCCAAGTTGGTCGCACTGCCCTTCTGAGCGCCTTGGTGAAGGCGTATAAACCTTGTCACCGCAAAGGCCGGACGTAAGTCCGGCCTTTTGCTTTTTTATAACGTGGAAAAAATTTAACCACGCATGGACCCAGAAAAACCACGGCCGCCGGCAGAATAGTGCATGCTGAAATAACCGAGCCGCGGAGATCAAAACGTTTTAGCCTTCGGTCTTCTTCCTTTCGGATAAATCCGTGTCCCTCCGTGATTGAAAAATTATTTTCCGCGTGCGGCGGCTGTGTCGCGATATTTATAAAAGCTCGCGACGATGCTGAATAAAATGGCGACGACAAACGTCAGCCCGGCGTAGATCAAAAAACGGTGCGCACTGACCGAATCACTTTCGCTGGCGTTCCCACTGGCGAATAATTTGGTGATGGTCGTGACCATCAAGTTGCCCATGGAAACGGTCAGCAGCCAAAAACTCATGATGGCGCTTTTCATTTCCGGCGCCGCTTCACGGAAGGCGAATTCCAATCCGGTGGTTGAAATCAACACTTCCGCTGTGGTGAGAATCAGATAAGGAAGCACCTGCCATAGCACGCAAAGATGCGCGCCATCATCAATATGTTTTTGCAGGGCGGCCACCACCAGATACGAGCTGGCGGCGATGAACATCCCGCACGACATACGTTTTAAGGGCGATGCAAAGCGTCCGATGCGTGGATAAACCAACAACGTCAGCAAGGGCACCAGCGTCATGACAATAATGGGATTGGTGGATTGCATTTGTTCCGCGCCGATTTCAAAACTGCCAATGAATACCGACGTCATTTGCTTGCCTTGCAAAACCCAGGTGGAATTGGTCTGGTCAAACAACGTCCAAAATACCGGCACGAAGGCGAAGATAAAAAGGATCGGGCTTAACGAGCGCGCCGCCACGATTTCGCGTTCATTATGATTTGTTGCCGCGCCCTGTAGAAATGTTTCCGGCAATTCCGTTTTCCGCGCCAAGCTTAAAATGATGACGAACACATACCACAGCCCCACGCAGCCCACCGCCGTCCAGCCGAGTTCTTTTTCGAACGATCCGTTCTGGCTGAAGAACAGCCAGATCATCAGCAGCATGGATAACACGGGAAGCCCGATGGTCGTCAGCAGATTTAACAGTGCGATCCACGGCACCGTTTTGCTGGCGCGCCACGCACTAAAAACCACGGTGAAAAAGCCGGCGTGACGCGTCTCGCGATTGGTCGGCTTGCGGACATAATATTTCGTGCCCGATAGAAAAATCAGCGTGGCCACAGCCATCAAAATTCCCGGCACACCGAACGCGATGCCGTAACCCCATTTGTCCTTCAAAAAGGGAATCACCAGGAACGAAAAAAAGGAGCCGAAGTTGATCGACCAGTAAAACGCGCCATAAGCTTTTTGCAGCAGATGTGATTGCTCTGGCTTGAACTGGTCGCCCATGAACGCCGAGACGCACGGTTTGATGCCGCCAGCGCCAAAAGCGATCAAGCCCAAGCCCGCGCAAAGACAGGCGAATTTTGTGTGGGCATCCGCAATGAACCCGCTGCCGGCGAGCACAAAATTCCCGAGGCAATAAATCAGGGAAACCCACAAAATCGTATAATATCGCCCAATCAATTTATCCGACAACCACGCGCCGAAGAGGGGCATGAAGTAATTTCCAAACTTAAAAAAGTGGATGATGCTGGTGGCACGATCCGACGATTCAGCCAGTCCGTGCGCCGCGACCGAATCGGTGATGTAACCGGCAAGAATGCCGACGATGCCGTAGTAGCCAAAGCGTTCGCACGCTTCGTTGCCGATGATGTATTTGATCTGGCGCGGCCAACGGTTGTTATTAGCGACGGATTGTGACTCGGTATTCATTGAATATAAATTGCGCTCCTAAAATTATTGCCGCGAAAGAGTGTCGGAAAAATTTGGCGGATGCGAGTGCTGATTTTATGGGGATGGATCGCCGCCGCTCACCCTGCCCCGCTCCCATCGGGAGCGGGCTGGAATCAGCGGAAACCTCCCGTTCAGTTCCGACGCCGTGGCCATATTAACTTCGCCGTCCGTCCGGTTCATTCTTTCTCCACACCGATTTTTTTCAGAAACGGTTGGATCGAGCGCGGGCGCCCGAGGAATTTTTCAATTGAGACGTTGATGTCGCGCGAGTCGCCGACGGAATAAATCTCGTTCCGCATCCGCAGGCCGGCGGTTTGATCGAAAAATCCGTCCGGCGAATTTTCGAAAACTGTCGCCATATCCGCGGCGATCGCATCGGCCCACGCGTAGCCGTAGTAGCCGGCGCCGTATTCGGTGATGTGGCCGAAATACGCGACGAACGCCGTGTCCGACGGCACGGGAAACGAGACCTCGCTCAAAACTTTATTCGAGAGCGGCACGATCTCATCCGCATTCGTCGCGTGAATTTGCGTGTGCAACGCCAAGTCCATCAGCGCGAACGACAGTTGACGGCGATAATAAGTCGCTTCCGTCGCGAGCCGCGCCGCTTTGAGCTGACTCAAAATGGCTGGGGGAATTTTTTTGCTCGGATCGCGATAATCGGCGGCGAAACTATCCAATACATTTTTATCCCAAGGCCAGTTTTCCAACATCTGCGACGGGGCTTCGACAAAATCCTGCGGCACGCTCGTGCCGGAGAAACGCGAGTATTTCGCGCGCGTCAAAATCGTGTGCATCGCGTGGCCGAATTCGTGGAAAATTGTTTCCACTTCGTCGTGCGACATGAGCGACGGTTTGTCGGGCTGCGGCGGTGGAAAATTACAGACGAGCGCGCACACGGGACGTTGATATTTTCCATCGGCGAGGAGTTTGCCTTCGATGATGCCGAACTGCGCAAAGTGATTATATTTTCCTTCGCGCGGGAACATATCGAGATAGAACAAGCCCATTGGCTCGCCGGTTTTCGCATCGGCCACGGAGTAGAGTTGCAGGTCGCCGATCCATTTGTAAGGGGCTTCTACGCGCTCAAATTTCAGGCCGAAATCGTGCTGATAAATCGCGAACAAACCTTCCACCACGCGTTGATACGGGAAATAAACGCGCAACTGTTCCGCGTCCACATTATATTTCGTCTTCTTCAATTCGTTCGCGAAATAGCGCCAGTCCCACGAGTTGACGGTGGCATTCGGGTCGCCGGTTTCTTTGATTTTCAACTGCCGAAATTCTTCCAATTCCGCGGCGTATTTCGGCTGCAAACCGGTTTCCAATTTGTTCAAAAAATCAATCGCCGTCGCCGCGTTTTTCACCATGCGCGTTTCCGTGGCGTAATCCGCAAAGCTCGCGTAGCTGAGGCGATGCGCGATGTCGTCGCGCAGGACGAGAATTTTTTTCAGCAACGGAATATTATCTTCCCGCGCGAGATTACATTGCGCGACCATCATGCGTTTGCGCGTGGCTTCGAGGGATGCATTGTCCTCGATCATCAAATAGTGAAACGTTATGTTCGCCATCAACGTGTATTCGTCAGCGCCGGTTTTGATGCCCTGTTGCGCGAGAAAATCTTCCGGCACGCCGGCGAGTTCCGCCTTTGTGAACTTCAACGGCTGCGTAGCTTTGGTGACGTTGTTTCCGAAATCCGTTTCGAACGAAGATAATTGTTTCCGCAATTTTTCAACTTCATCGCGCTGATCTTTCGGCAGATCCAAACCGGCACGGCGATAATCGCGCAAGGTTTCTTCAAATAATTTTTTATCTTCGCCGGTCAATTGCGGCTGAGTCGCGGCAAACGCTTTCACCGCCGCATAAACATCTTCGCGATAATCCAGGCCGACGGACCATTCATCCAACTTTTTAATGGCGTCACTCGCGGCATCACGCACGTCGCTGTTCGTGCTGGTTTGATCAATCAGGCTGAGGCGATTCTCCGCCGATTGCAAAATGTAGCCGATGTCGTCGAGCGCGATGATCGTGTTGGTAAAATTCACTTCGTCCGCCTTGAGCTGGCCGATGCGATCAAGTCCGGCGTAGCCCTTGGCGATGACGTCGGCAACCGTGGCCACGACTTCGCCGGGCGTGATTTCAAACGTCGGCAACGTGACGACTTCATTGAAGTGCGCGGCGCGTTGCTGAAATTGCTCCAGCGAACCGGTCGGGATCGGTTGGGGAACAATCGTGACTGAATTGCCCGGTTTAAGGTCGGTGGAACAAGCGGTAAAAATCGCAGCCATGAGAAAAATCGGGATTGTTTGCCAACGCATATTCCGCGAATCTACCGGCAAGGACGCGACTTTCAAGCGGATTGTGCATGTCTGAATCGCAGACGACACTGATAATTGCAAAAGGGGCAGCCAGGATGAAGGGAGAATGATGAAGGATGAAGCGGCGGAACCGTTCACACTTTAAAGTTTCAGCTTTCAGATTCCTGCCTTTTCTTTTAATTCGCCAAGCGCAAAACAAAATTGAACACTCACATTATGGAGTTGCTTGAAATCAAAAATCTCGCGATGGACTTCGGCCAGGGCGCGGACGCCGCGCGGGCCGTGGACGGTATCTCGCTCACCATTCGTGCGGGCGAAACCGTGTGTCTCGTCGGCGAAAGCGGTTGCGGCAAAAGTGTGACGGCCTTGTCCATCGCGCGGCTCGTGCCCGTGCCGCCGGCAAATTACGTGGGCGGAGAAATTTTATTGAACGGTCGTGACACGTTGAAAATGTCGGCGCGCGAGTTGCAGCAAATTCGCGGCGGCGTGGTCAGTTATGTTTTCCAAGATCCGGGCGCATCGTTGAATCCGGTTTTTCGCATCGGCAATCAGATCAAGGAATCGCTCAAATTGCATCGCCCGGAAAAAGCGACGAACGAAGAAGTGATTCGTTTACTGAAACTCGTCGGCATTCCGGCGCCGGAATCGCGTATCCGCAATTATCCGTTTGAGATGTCCGGCGGCATGCAACAGCGCGTGATGATCGCGATGGCGCTGGCGAGCGAACCGAAATTGCTCGTGGCCGACGAACCGACCACCGCGCTGGACGTGACGATCCAGGCGCAAATTCTCGATTTGCTGCGCGACCTTAAACAGCGGCTGGGCATGGCGATTTTGCTGATCACGCATAATCTCGGCATCGTCGGCGACATCGCCGATCGCGTGGCGGTCATGTATGGCGGACAGATTGTCGAGCTCGCGCCCGCGCGGGAATTGCTGCGTCGCCCGCTGCATCCTTACACGAAGGCGTTGATGAATTCCGTGCCCAAATTGCGCGGCGACGCCGCCCGGCTATCGGCGATCCCCGGTAACGTCCCACGCATCGGCAATTTCCCGCCCGGCTGTCGCTTCGCTCCGCGCTGCTCGGTCGCCCAGCCCGAATGCTCAGCGAAATTGCCGGAGTTGGTGGAAGTGGAAGCGGGGCGTTTTGTCAGGTGTCCGTTTTGGAAAGGTGATTAGATCATTCAACCCCAAGACGCGAAGGCCGGCAGGCGCAAAGTTGGAAAAACTCGTTTCACCTTTAT
Source organism: Methylacidimicrobium fagopyrum (assembly GCA_026225255.1). Lineage (GTDB taxonomy): Bacteria > Verrucomicrobiota > Verrucomicrobiia > Limisphaerales > UBA11358 > UBA11358. The sequence continues at coordinate 75,975 of JAMFSJ010000035.1, forward strand.
TTCTCACCGGATTATCAATTCATAACTTGACGTTCATTGTCATAGCGTTTTAACTGTGCACGTTAGGCACATTCATGCTAGAGCAATTCAAAAGCCTGTTTTCCAACGATATTGGAATAGATTTGGGCACCGCAAATTCCCTCGTCTATGTGCGGGATCGTGGAATCGTCCTGCGCGAACCTTCGGTGGTAGCTATCCAAGCCGGCACTACTCACGTATTGGCGGTCGGTAACGAAGCAAAACGAATGCTGGGCCGCACGCCCGGCAACATCGTGGCCATCCGCCCGATGAAAGACGGCGTGATCGCCGACTTCGAAATTACCGAGGCGATGCTTCGCCACTTCATCCAAAAGGTTCACCATCGTAAATTAATTGCGCCACGGGTTGTGGTCGCGGTGCCTTCGGGCATCACTGAAGTTGAAAAACGGGCGGTCAAAGATTCTGCTACCCACGCGGGCGCGCGTGAGGTGTATTTGATCGAACAACCGATGGCTTCGGCCATTGGTGTCGGTTTACCGGTGCATGAACCGGCGGGTAATATGATCGTGGACATCGGCGGTGGGACTTGCGAGATCGCAATTATTTCCCTTGCCGGTATCGTCTTCAGCCGCAGCCTGAGGGTGGGCGGAGACGAATTGGATACCACGATTGTGGCCCACATGAAGCGTGCGTATAACATGATGATAGGTGAACGCACCGCTGAAGAAATCAAGATTCGCATCGGCTCCGCTTTTCCGCTGGAACAAGAATTAACGATGGATGTCAAAGGCCGTGATTTGAGCACGGGTTTGCCCAAAACGTTGACTATCCGTTCCGAAGAAATCCGTGAAGCCTTGCAGGAACCGCTTTCGAGTATTCTCGAATCCATCCGCATCACCCTGGAACGTTGCCCACCTGAACTCGCCTCCGATCTCGTTGATCGTGGGCTCGTGATGGCCGGTGGCGGCTCATTGATCCGCGGTATTGACCGGCTGGTTGCCGGAGAAACCGGTCTGCCCGTGCATCTCGCTGACGACCCGATGAGCGCCGTCGCCGAAGGCACTGGCCGCGTATTGCAGGAAATCGAATTCCTCAAACGCGTCGCGACTAACGCCAAATATTGATTCTTCGTCCCGTTCACCTGCACGCGGCTGAAAATGCCGCAGCGGCAGGATGTTCAAACAAAAAAATTATCTCGCGCTCGGCGCCGTGTTCGTGGTGGCAGTGCTAATTCTCAGCCTGCCCACCAGCGCAACTTCCCGCCTGAAACTCGTCGTCAGCAGTTGGTTTTTACCGCTGTTTGGCCTCGCGGATGCCGCCCAACAACTTCCCGCCGACCTCGCCAACACCACTTTACCACGCAGTGAACTGTTGCAACAGATCACTTCGCTACGGCGCGAAAACCAACAGTTGCAGGCCGCGCAATTGCAAACCGCCGCCCTCACGCGCGAGAACGATCAACTACGCACCCTCTTCGGCTGGCAAAAACAAGCGCCGTGGAAGCTGACGCTCGCCCGCGTCGTCACGCGCGATCCGGCCAACTGGTGGCGCACGGTGCAAATTGATCGCGGCACGCGCGACGGCATCGCGGTCAACATGCCCGTGCTGACCGCCGATGGATTGGTTGGACGCATTTCGTCCGTCAATTTTACGCGGGCGCAAGTCGTTTTGATCGGCGATCCCAACTGCCGCGTTTCCGCGCGCGTGGATAGCAGCACGCATGATATCGGCATTTTGACCGCGTCCGGTCCGCTGGATCCGTCGCTCGTGGATTTAAGCTATCTCACCGGCGGCGCGAATTTGAAATCCGGCCAGATCGTCACCACCAGCGGCCTGGGCGGCGTTTTTCCGCCGGGCATTCCGATTGGTAAAATCGTGGATTCGCAGATCGTCGAATACGGCCTCGCCACCGAAGCGCGCGTAAAACTCAACGCCAACCCCGGCGCCTTGGAGCAAGTCTGGGTGCTGACCAACCCGCAATTACCGCTGTGAAGACAAAGAATTCAACGCCAAGACGCAGAGACATAAAGACGCCAAGAAAATTCTTTGCTTTCCCGACGCCTCTGCGCCAATGCGTTAAATTTCCCGTTAAAATCACGTGAACGTCTTTCAAACCATTTTAATTTTGGTTTTCGCGTTTCTCGCGGTGTTCGCGGAGACGGCTTTTCCGGCGCCGCGACTTTGGCTCGGCGCGCAGATTGATCTACTGCCGGCGTTGATGATTTTTGCCGCGTTAAACAGCAATATCACCACCGTCGGCCTGCTCGCAGTTTTTGGCGGGCTGTGGTTTGACTCGCAATCGGCGAATCCGCTGGGCATCACCATTTTGCCGTTGATGGCCGTGGGTTTTCCAATTTTTTTGCAACGCGATTTAATTTTGCGCGGATTGCCCTTCGCCCAATTCGTCCTCGGCGCGGTGGCCAGCGTATTAGTGCCGACATTGACCATTTTGCTGTTGCTGAACGGCGGCACGCAACCGCTCGTCGGCTGGGGTTCGCTCTGGCAATGGATTGTGATGACCGTCGGCGGGGCGGTGGCGACGCCGGTTATTTTTGAAGTATTCGGCTGGTGCGACCGCGCGCTGGGCTATCAACCGCGCAGCGAAACCAGTTTCCGCGCTGACCGCGAAATCCGGCGCGGCAGTAATAAATTGGAAAAATGATGAACGCAAGTATCACACAGAGAGCACAGAGGACACAGAGTAAGAATTTTTTAAAACTCTGTGGCCTCCGTGTCTTCTATTTGAGAAACCAAAATGTGGCCTCGGTGTGACAAAAAATTAAAATGCTAGTCGTTGACGAATTGAAAAAGAACGATCCGCAGCTCCGCCTGGTGGCGCTGATGCTGGTGATCGGTTTTTTCGTTTTGCTCACCGGGCTGTGGTGGGTGCAGGTCGTTTGCACCAAGGAATATCAATCACATCTCACCACGCAGGCGTATCGCACGATCCGCATTCCGGCGGTGCGTGGAAAAATTTTGGATCGCGAAGGCCGCGTGCTGGCGGAGAATCGTCCGAGCTACAATCTATGTTTGTATTTCGACGACTTGGGCGACCAGTTCAAGGCGGAATACAAACGCATCTTGCCGCTGAAAATTGTCACGACGCCCGCGCCGTTCTGGCGATTTTGGAACCGCGCATCGGTCACCACGCCCAAGTTGGCGAAGCTGACGGCCAGCCAGAAAGACGCCTTGGGTTGGCAGGCACGTTATAATGTCGCGAACCGGATTGCGGCCACCGTCGGGCAACAAATGGGTCAGACATTGGCGATTGATTTCAAAAAATTCGCCGCTGGCTATCAAAAAGAACGTTCGATGCCGTTCGTCATTTTGCCCGATTTGAACGATGCCCAGATCGCGCGCTTCGAGGAAAATTATTCGACCAACCTCGGCGTGAATTTGCAGATGCAAGCCCTGCGCACGTATCCGTTGAACACGACGGCGGCGCATCTGCTCGGTGAATTGAAGCAGGACAAAAGTTCGATCAACGGCGAAGACTCGGATTACAATTATCGTTTGCCGGATTATCGCGGCGCCACCGGCGTGGAAAACACTTCGGACGCCCAATTGCACGGCAACGCGGGCACCGAAATGGTTCAGGTGAACAGCCAAGGCTATCGCCAATCGGCCGACATCGGCAACGCGCCGCAAGCCGGACAGAATATCACGCTGACGATTGACCTCGATCTTCAGCGCGCGGCGGAGGAAGCCATTGTTACTAACCAACGCGCGGCGGCGCACGCGGCCGTCGTAGTGATGGATGTGCACACCGGCGATATTTTGGCGATGGCATCATCGCCGACGTTTAATCCAAATGATTTTGCGCAGGGAATTTCCACGGAAAAATACGCACAACTCCAGCAATCCACCGGCGAAAGAAATCGCGCGACGTATGAAAATTACGCGCCCGGTTCCATTTTCAAAATCATCGTCGGCCTCGCCGCTTTGGAAAACGGGTTGAATCCGAACGAATATTATCACGTGCAACCGAATCCGAGCGATGCCGCGCATGGTTGTATTTTTGTCGGTCGCCGAAAAATCAAAGATACCGCGCCACCCGGCGACTATAATTTTCAGAACGCGTTCATTCATTCGAGCAACGCTTATTTCATTACGAACGGATTGCGCGCGGGCATTGAGAACATCATCCGCATGGGTAAAAAATTTCACCTGGGCGAACGCACCGGGATTTTTCCGAGCCAAGAAGCGAAGGGTGATTTTCCCACACTAGATCAAGTGACGGCGGACGACTGGCGCGCGGGCTACACGGCGAATGTGAGCATCGGCCAGGGCGCCGTCTCGGTGACGCCGATTCAGATGGCCGTGATGATTTCAGCGATCGCCAACGGCGGCACGGTTTTATGGCCGCGCCTCGTGGATCGCGTCGAACCACAAGATGCGACGGGCGGCGAAGTGGCGAAACAACTGCCGACGGCTCTGGTGCGTGATAATTTGAACGTGCATCAACGCAACTTACAAATCATTCGCGCGGCGATGTTACAAGATGTGGCCAATCCCGAAGGTTCCGGCACCGCGGCGGCGCTGCCCGGTTTACAGATTTGCGCCAAGACTGGCACCGCGCAGGTGCAGGATGAAGACAATCATAACACCGGCCATAATTATTGGTTCGCCTCGTTTGCGCCGTATCAAAATCCGAAATACGCCGTCATCGTGATGGTGGAATCGGCGGTAGAAAGCGGTTCCGGAGGCAAAATCAGCGGGCCGATCGCGCGCGATGTTTACAAAGCGATTTTACAAAAGTCGTCGGAAAAATTGGCGATGAAGAAATAACATATGAAATCGTGCTTACTCTCATCGCCCTGCTCTTCCTCGAATTTGAGGATGAGGATGATCCTGAATCGCGAAAACTAACATGCTGAATCCGTCCATCAACAATGAACGTCCGAATCTGCCTGACCGGCTGCAACTGGTCGCGTTGGCGGGCTTGATGTTCATTGGCACGCTGTTCGTTTACAGCGCGACGGCGGCGAATGCGTCCGCGAGCGCCGGTGCATTGTTCGATCAAATCTGGGTGCGCCAAATCATCTGGTATGGGCTTGGCCTCGGCGTGGCGACGGCGGTTTGCGTGGTGGATTATCACACCCTCGCGCGTTGGTCGTTCGTCGTTTATTGGGCGATGATTTTGTGCCTCGTGGCAGTGCTGATCCCGCACATCGGCCAGACGCACGGCTGGGGGGCGCGCCGGTGGATTGACCTGCCGTTCTTCCAATTTCAACCGAGTGAGTTTGCGAAAATTTCCTTCGTGCTCGCGCTGGCAAATTTTCTCGGGCGACCCGACGATGAATTGGCGCGGCCAGCCGTTTTTTGGCAAGGCATGGGCATGATGCTGTTGCCGTTCGCGCTCATCATGAAAGAACCGGATCTAGGTTCGGCGATGGTTTTATTGCCGACGGGCGTGGTGATGATGTTGGTCGCGGGCACGCCGAAACGATTTTTGTTCACGCTCGGCGGCATCGTCGGTTTGCTCGTCATGCTGGCGCTGGCGGATGTTATTTTTGCGCCCCCGAAATTTCGGATTCCCATCCACGAATATCAACGCGAACGGTTGTTGGTTTATTTTGGCCGCGATTTCAACGACGCCAACGCGACACCGGAAGAAAAAAAGCTCGCCGTCAAAATGAAGAGCGACAGTTCGTATCAATCGCATCAAGCGTTGATCTCGGTCGGTTCCGGCGGTTTGTTCGGTAAAGGCTGGTGCAAAGGCGACCAGACCGCACTCGGGTATTTACCGGCGGGGGCGGCTCATAATGATTTCATTTTCTCCGTGATAGCCGAGGAGGAAGGATTCGTCGGCAGCTTAATTGTGCTGACGCTGTATGCGGTGGTTCTCTTCACAGGGTTGAGAATCGCCGGCCAGGCGCGCGATCGTCTGGGCAAACTCGTGGCGGTGGGCGCAGTGACGCTCATCTTCAGCCACGTTTTCGTGAATATCGGCATGAACATTCGCATCGTCCCGGTTACGGGCATCCCACTGCCGCTGTTAAGTTACGGCGGATCCTCAGTGCTGTGCTCGCTGATCGCGCTGGGCCTGATGCAAAACGTCCACATCCATCGAAGAGGATATTAAACCACTATGAGTAATAACAATTCACGGCGTCGCCGTGGCGGAGGCGCGTTGCGCTTCAAACCTAAAGGCGGCCTTACCGCGCCGCAAAAAAACGACCGCGACGCCACGCAAGCGCGCATTGAAGTCGTGACGGAACAAGGCGGGGCCGAACGCGTTTTTGAGAAACGTCATCATCAGGAAATCGAACGCGCCGAAAATATCGCCGCCGGCCTGCCGCCCGAAGGCAAACCGGAAGTTGCGCCGACGGAAACGTCCGCCGTGACCGCGCCGGAAGTTGCTACCGCGCCGGAAACCGAAGAAAAATATGAACCGGTGAAAATCGTCGAGCCGCCAAAAGGTTTGATCGAAACGATTAAATCTGCCGCCGCGAACTTGGTGAAAAAAGTTCAGAAGCTGATCCGCCCGGAAAAGAAAGTTCACAAGGAAGTGATCATCAACGCCGAGACGCTCGAAACGCGCGTCGCGGTGACGGAGAACGGCAAGCTCGAAGAATTCAACATTGAGCGCACGACGGAAGAACGGCTCGTCGGCAGCATTTTCAAAGGCCGCGTCCGCAATCTCGAAGACGGTTTGAAAGCCGCGTTCGTGGATATCGGTTTCGAGAAAAATGCCTTCCTGCATTATTGGGACATCGTGCCGAATCAATTTGATTCCGGCGTGGAAATTGTTGAACGCGAAAACACGCGCCGGCGCGACAAACCGAAAATCACGCAGAAGGATATTCCGCGTCTTTACTCGCCCGGCGCCGACATTATCGTGCAAGTCACGAAAGGTCCGATCGGCACCAAAGGCCCGCGCGTCACGACGAATATCGTTTTGCCCGGGCGCTTCCTCGTGTTGTTGCCGAACTCCGATCAATCCGGTATTTCCCGCAAGATTGAGAATCCGGACGAACGCAAACGCCTGAAAAAAATTCTGCGCGAACTGCACATTCCCGACGGCATGGGCGTCATCATGCGCACCGCGGGCGAAGGCCAGCAGTTGCGGTATTTCGTGCGCGACCTCGCGTTGTTGCTCGAAGAATGGAATGGCATCCAGGAAAAAATCAAGAAGCAGCCCATGGCGACGTGCGTGTTTCAAGAACCGGATTTGATCGAACGCACCGTGCGCGATTTTCTCACCGAAGACGTCGAACGCATCGTGGTGGACAGCCAAAGAGCGTTCGACCGGATGCGCGAAATGATCACGAAGGTTTCGCCGCGCGCCGCGAAAAAAGTGGCGCTCTATATCGAAGCGCAACCGGTGTTCGACCGTTTCCTCATCAGCAAACAGTTGGAAAACACGTTCTCGCGCCAAGTGCATTTGAAGAGCGGCGGCTACATTGTCATTGATGAAACCGAAGCGCTCGTGGCCATTGACGTGAATACGGGCCGTCATAAAGGTGGCAAAGATCAGGAAGCGCTCATCCTCAAGGTGAACCTGGAATCGGCGGAAGAAATTTGCCGTCAACTGCGCCTGCGCAACATGGGCGGCCTCATCGTGCTCGATTTCATCGACATGAAATCCGGTCGCGACCGCCAGCAAGTGCACACGCGGATGCGCGACGGTTTGCGCCGCGACAAAGCGAAAACGCACATTCTCCCGATCTCGCAACTCGGGCTCATGGAAATGACGCGTCAACGTCACAGCGAAAGCGTTCGCGCTGCCGTGTATGACGATTGTCCGTATTGCAAAGGTCGCGGCAAGGTGAAGAGCCCGATCACGATGAGCGTGGAAATTCAACGCAAGTTGCAAGAAATTCTGAAGAAGCGCAACCGCGACGAAACGGATTTCCAACTCCGCATCGTGGTCAATCCGACGATTCTGGAACGTCTCCGCGTCGAGGACGAAAAACATTTGATCGAAATGGAAAAACGTTATTTCGGCAAACTATCCTTCCGCGCGGACAACGGCATGCATGCGGAACAGTTCAAGATCGTCAACGTGACGAACGGCGAAGAACTCGCCAGTGTCGGCTGTTAAAATAACTTAGTCGGGCAGACTCCGTTGAGCTCTGCCTAAAATTCAAACGCCCCGCAGTGAAAACTGTAGGGCGTTTTTTATTGGAGCGCCGGGCGTCGCTCGGCTTGAAGCAAAAAATAAGGCGAAGCAGCAAGCTTCGCCTTATCCTTAAATTCTTCCGCTGAATTATTTCGATCAGGATTTTTCCTGGATCAGTTCGCGACGCGCCCCACCGAGGAGTTGTTCGACGAAATTTGTCGAATAGACGCCGCGACGGAAATTTGGATCCTGCATGATCGCCTGTTGAAACGAAATCGTCGTCTTCACGCCGGTGATCAGATATTCATTCAACGCGCGATTCATACGGTCAATCGCTTCACGACGATCTTTGCCGGTGACGATGAGTTTGCCGATCATCGAATCGTAAGTCGGCGGAATCGTATAGCCCGCGTAAGCATGCGTTTCCATACGCACACCACGGCCACCCGGTTGATAATACATTTCAATCCGACCAGGGCTCGGACGAAAATCGTCAAAAGGATCTTCCGCATTGATACGACATTCGATGGAATGGCCTTTGAAAGTGACGTCGCTTTGTGAAATCCGCAACGGTTCGCCCATCGCGATCTCGATCTGCGCCTTCACCAAATCAATGCCCGTCACTTCTTCCGTAACCGGATGTTCGACTTGGATACGTTTGTTGACCTCAAGGAAATAATAATTGCCGTTATCGTCCACGATGAATTCCACCGTGCCGGCATTCGTGTATTTCGCCGCTTCGGCGATGCGCACCGCCGCTTTGCCGATTTTATCGCGCAATTTCTTGAATTTATTTTCCAACAAAGGCGACGGTGATTCTTCGATCAGCTTTTGATTGCGACGTTGAATCGAGCAATCGCGTTCGCCGAGATGAATGATTTTGCCCTTGTTATCGCCCAGAATTTGAATCTCGATGTGATGCGGGTTCTCGATGAATTTCTCGATGTAAACGCCCGAATTGCCGAAGCATTTTTCCGCTTCCGTGCGCGCCGTGTGAAACCCTTTGACGAGTGAAATATCGTTGTGCGCGATGCGCATCCCGCGACCACCGCCACCAGCGACCGCTTTGATCATCACCGGATAACCGATGCGTTTGGCGACGGCGAGGGCTTCCGCTTCTTTTTCGACGATGCCATCGGAACCGGGCGGTGTTTCCACACCTGCTCGTTTGGCTAGCGCACGGCTGACGGCTTTGTCGGAAAGCGCATTCATCGCTCGCGGTTGCGGGCCGATGAAACGGATATTGCAGCTCTCGCAAACTTCCGCGAAATGGGCGTTTTCGGATAAAAATCCGTAGCCGGGATGGATGGCATCGACATCCGCGATTTCTGCCGCGCTGATGATGCGATCAATCCGCAGATAACTTTCGGACGAAGGCGCTTTGCCGATGCAAATCGCCTCATCGGCCATTTGCACGTGCATGGAGTTCGCATCGATTTCCGAATAGACCGCGACCGTGCGGATATTCAACTCTTTGCAGGCACGGATAATGCGAACGGCAATTTCTCCGCGATTAGCGACCAAAACTTTTTCAAACATGGGTGTGGAAAGCGGTAAAAACCGCTCAATTCGGACGAACTTTAAACAACGGCTGGCCAAATTCGACTGGTTTGCCGCTTTCGACCAAAATCTGGGTAATGACGCCTTTGACTTCGGCTTTGATTTCGTTCATCACTTTCATGGCTTCAATAATGGCCACGACGGTTTCGCCGTTGACCTCCGAGCCGACCTCAACATAGTTCCCCGATTCTGGTGAAGGTGCGCGATAGAACGTTCCGATCATCGGCGACTTGATTTCAATTTCGCCGGTGTTGACGACTACTGTCGGAGCCGCTGCTGCTGCCGCCGGCGGAACCATCATTGGTATGGGCATCGGCAACATGGACAATGAATCATCCGCTTGCTGCGCGACGGCCGAGCCGCCGTTCAAGCCGCGCTTAAGGCGCAACTTAGAATCTTTTTCTTCCAGTTCAAACTCCGTAATGGAGTTTTTCTTCATCAAATCAATGATGGCCTTAATATCTTTTAAATCCACAGTGCTTTTTCGTTAAAGAAATTTAATAAATGGCAAATTTGCCTCGATTTATCCAGAATTTTGAAGACGTTTTGGACGCCTTACAGAATCCAAGTTAAATTACAGTGACATATTATTAGTCCCGGTCGCCGTCGTCAAGTGGTAATTTCAACAAGTTATACCCAACCAAAATGGTAAAAACGTCTATTTTTTGGTTTCGTTAACGTAAACGGCAGATTCAAGTCCTAAAATGTAAGATTTTTGCCCGAATCCACAAATTTGACCCCGGCAAACGGGCGCGATGAGCGACTTGTGCCGGAACTCTTCCCGCGCATGAATGTTCGAAAGATGGATCTCAATGGTCGGAATTCCCACCGCCGAAATTGCATCGCGCAGGGCGATGCTTGTGTGGGTGTAAGCCGCCGCGTTGATGACGATGACGTCGAACTGACCTTTGGCTTCCTGAATCCAACTGACCAATTCGCCCTCGACATTGGACTGGCGAAAACCGATTTCGATGTTCAACTCCGTCGCGCGGGCGCGAACGCTGGCTTCGATGTCGGCCAAAGTCGTCCGGCCATAAACTTCCGGCTCGCGCGTGCCGAGCAGGTTCAGGTTAGGGCCATTTAGAAAGAGGACTTTCATGGCAAGCAAGGTAGCAAATATTTCGCAAAATGCAATGGAGGGAGGAAAGCCTTGCCTACGAGTTCCCAATTAGGGTTATGGCTTTGTGGCGGATACGATTGTCCGGGTTCCAACCAATGCGCCTAAAAAAGTGAACGTCGTCCAGGCCAAGGCAGGAATATATAGGCTGAATTCACCAAAACCTTGCGCGAACCACCCCAGCAATCCGGCGAAGAGGGCGAATCGAAAAATATCGCGGCTCCGCCAAAGTTTTTTACCGATGACGGTTAACGCGAGCAGAATCCACGCGGAATACGCCAAACCGCCGATTACGCCAGAATCCGAGAATTGTTCGAGATAATCATTATGCGTCAGCCGCGCCATTTCGGCGGTCGGCGATTTAAGTTGGGCGTAAGGCCGCTGAAATGTTCCCGGTCCGCTGCCAAATAGCGGATTACTGGCGGTCGTTTGCGCGGCGGCCCGCCAATAATCAAACCGCGCCCCCACGCTCGTAGCTCCGGCGGCAAAGTAATTATGAAAACGAACCGCAAACACGCCCAGACCGAGAATGAGAATGGCCGCGACGGCGATGAATTTGAGTTTTTTCGGCCAATCCAATCGCAGCAGGAAAATACCGCCCAGGCCGATGGAGATGAGCCAGCCGAGTTTTGAGCCGGTCCAGAAGAACGCTGCGCCGCCGAGGAAAATCGTTAGCGCAATCACCGCCAAACGGATGAGCGGTTTTAATTTTTTGGTGAGATTGATGGCGATCACGAGTGCAACCGGCAGCAATAATAATATGAGTCCGGCGAGCGCGTTGGGATAAACGAGCGTGCCGTTGACGCGACCTTTGGCGAATTTGGCCAGGATCACGGGATTCGCCACGTCCACGCCATTGGTGCTGATGATGATATTTTCGCGTTTTAATTCCGCGATGGTTTCCGGCGGATAATTCGTCCAGCCAGATTGTTCGCCTTCGACCAGCATTTGATGGTTTTGCGGAAATTCGTAACGCTTTTGGATGACGGCGCGCACGAGGCAAAAGGTGAACGCGAGGAGCAGTCCGATCAGTAAAATCTGCAACGCGCGTTGGCTATGGAACAAAAATACGCCGAGAAAATAACAGCCGATACAGCCAAAAAATTGCCACAGCGTGTCCGCGGTCAAGTCGGCATCCACGGTTTTCGTGGCGGAAAGGATTTGCCAGCCGAACCAGATCAACGGCAGCAGCCAAAGCCATTTTGTTTGCGGCCACGCGATTTTTTTCTGAAAAATCAAACCCGCGCCCAGCATCGCGAACGGGAGAAAAAACCAGCTCGCCCAATGCGCCGGCCACGCGTCGCTCCAAAAATCTGACAGGGTGGCGGGTGTGATGATTTTGCTGTCGAGAATGACGGGGTTGCCGAATTTCCAGATCGTTAGGCCGAGGAAAAGTCCGAACGCGAGCGCGTAATAAAATTCGCGACGGTCGGTTTTTGGCTCGGACTTCATGCGCGGATTTTAAGAGCGAACGACGCAATTAGAAATGCAATTTCAACAAGCTGACTTCGAGCGCGAGGGCTTCCTGCACGTTGGTGTGCAACATACGCTGGGTTTGCTCAATGGTCTGCAAATTTTCCTGCGCTTGACGCGACGAAATCCGGCGGGCGACAATATCCGCGCCGGAAATTTTTGGGAAATTCAATAAATCCTGACCCGCCGCGACGGTGTGCAGCCAAATATCCCGCAGCCACCATTGGACGAGCAGCAGCAAATCGGCGCGACGACGGCGATATTCCGCCTCGATGGCCGCGGTCAATTCGTCTTCCCATTTGTCGCGCAAATCTTTTTCCACGTCGTCGTATTTTTCCAACGGCGAACGCGCGGTCAACGTTTCATCCACGCGCGTGCGGATTTCGCCCAGCTTTTGGAGCAACACGTCGAGCAAGCGATAACGTCCGAGCAAACTTTTTTGTTCGGCGGCGGCGAGCGTGCCAAATTTTTCCAACCATTCAGCGGTGGCGGAATCCAATTCGTGTTTGCCATTGCCAAAAAAATTCAGGCGCAGGCAACGCGATAAAATGGTTTCCAAGATCCGCGACGGTTCGGTTGAAAGCAAAATCAGAACGGAATTGGCCGGCGGCTCTTCGAGGGTTTTAAGAAACGCATTCGCCGCCTGCGGATTCAAGCGATCCGCGCCGACGATGACGGCGACTTTGTGCGTGGCTTCGGTGGGACGAAGCTGGATTTGGCGCATCAATTCGCGCGTTTGATCCACGGTGATGATGCGGGATTTGGATTCGGGCCGCGCCCAATGGATATCGGCGTGATTGCCGTTTTCAATTTTGCGGCAGCTCGCACATTCGTCGCAGGAATCCGTTGCGACGCCGGAAATTGTGATCGGATTCTCGCAATTCAACGTTTTGGCCAGCGTGCGGGCGAGCAATTCCAATTCCTCCAGCGAATCACCGGCGAAAAGATATGCGTGACCGAGTCTTCCCCGCGCGAGGGAACGTTGCAATAATTGAACGCCTTGCGGTTGATCGGGAAAATCTTTGAAAGCCATGGGAAAAGGTTATCGAAATTTGGCTTTGCAGTATTGATTACAATTAAGTTTGAATCGCCAACCCGCCAACGCTGGGCTTCAGCGCGGCAACTTTTGCGCTGGCTGCGCCGCGCGCAAAAGTAGGTGGTGCCGACGGAGGGGGTCGAACCCACACATCCTCACGGATACTAGATTTTGAGTCTAGCGCGTCTGCCAATTCCGCCACATCGGCCACCGGTCGCTCAATATATTTAACCCGCGCCCGAAGTAAATAAATTTCTTGCAGAAAAACAAATATCGCGCCGCCATTATTTGACTAAATTTGGCTCCGGTGTTTCCAAGGCGGCATGGCGATAATTGATTCCCAATTCGTCCAGGCGTTGCGCGTGAACTTGCAAACGGCGCATGAAATCATCCCAATTGCGCGCGTCTTTGGCCGACCACGTAATTTCTGCCAACGCGCAGGCGCGCGGAAAGGCCATGTATTCGGCGTGCTTCAAGTTGGAGATTTGTTCCGTCCACAAATTCCCCTGCGCGCCGAGAATGTGCGATTGCAATTCTGGCGGCACGTTTGTCGGCATCGGTTCGAAGGCATACATTTTATTCAACAACAGCGGGCCACCCCAACCAGCGGCCTTGGGTTCGCCGGCGCGGTTGGTTGATTGGTAAAAATCAAAATAACAATACGCGGTCGGGGTCATTACCACGTCGTGACCGGCGCGCGCGGCTTCTTTCGCGCCGCCGATCCAGTCCATGACCGCGGCATTTTGTGGCAGGCCGCCCTGCAAAATTTCGCTCCAGCCGATCATTCGTTTACCATCCGCATTGACGGATTTTTCGATGCGCCGCACGAACCAGCTTTGCAATTCTTCTTCGTTCTTCAAGCCTTCACGTTTCATCAACGCCTGACAATCCGCGCTGTTCTGCCACGTTTCTTTCGGCACTTCGTCGCCGCCAATATGGATGTATTGACCGGGAAACAATTGCGCTACTTCCTTCAGAATATTGGCGAGAAAAACGAAGGTCTCTTCTTTGGCGGGATCGTAAATGCCGTTGAAAATACCGGCCGTCATCGAAGGCGTAAACGGTCCGCCGGTGCAACTATATTGCGGATACGCCGCGAGCGCGGCGGTCGCGTGACCCGGCATTTCGATTTCGGGAACGATCGTGATGTGCCGTGCCGCCGCGTATTGGATCACTTCGCGAATATCGTCCTGCGTATAAAATCCACCGTAACGTCCATCCGCGCCGTAAGCGGTGGTGGAATTGCTCGGAAAACCAAAACCGTTGCCGGCGCGCCACGCGCCGATCTCAGTGAGCTTGGGATATTTTTTGATCTCAATGCGCCAGCCATGATCATCCGTCAAATGCCAGTGGAAGGTGTTCAATTTATGCAGTGCCATCGCGTCGAGAAATGTTTCCACCTCAGACTTATTGAAAAAATGGCGGCTCACATCGAGCATGAATCCACGCCATTGAAAGCGCGGCCAGTCTTGGATGTGAACGCACGGAATTTGCCACGCCACATTACTGACCGCATTCGTCGAAAAAATTTCCGGCGGCAATAATTGCAATAAAGTCTGCACACCGTAAAACAATCCAGTTTGCGTCGGCGCCCGAATGACGATCGAATTTGACGCCACGGTCAATTCATAACCTTCCGGGCCCAGATTGGTATTGGCATTTTTGTCCGTCAATAAGATGCTGTTGGCAATGGTGCTATCGCGAAAGAATTGAATGCCGTTTTTAAGCGGATAGCCCGTGGCCGTGCGCAGCGGTGCCGTCAAAAATTTGGCCGTCGCCTGCGAGGCGAAGTCAGTGTAAATACGCGTGCCCGAAGTCAGCGTGAACCGACCGGCTTGCACCTCCACTTGCTGTGGTTGCGGAATGACCGTCAGACTATTGGCGGCAAAAGTTGCGTTGCCGGCGATGATCAAGCCAAGCGTTATTCCCAAAATGACGGACTTCATTTTCATTATAAGAATCAAATTTTAAGGTGGTGTTTGGATACGGTAAAAGCGGACAGGCTGGTTCGTCAATGCCCCAGCATCTTTGATTAGCAACGGTCCGCCTGCGCCGGGAATATTGGTAGTGAGCAAGGTGTTCCAAATGCCGGAGGTGAAATCGTTGCGCCATTGGACCCGATAAGAACCCAAGGCGATGCTGGTGAACATGAGATTGATATCATTGCCGCTGCGTTGAAGATTCGTGCGGCCCGGAGTGGCGAGTGCTTGCTTGATCGCTTGCAGCAACGGGTCGGGTTGGCCGGACGTATGATCTTGCGCCAGCTCAAAGATCATGACGCCGCCGAGTTTGTGATTGCGGACATAACTTACTTTCGCCTGACACGCCCGCGCGTCGTCGTAAGAGATGAACGCGTTATTGATCGGATTGGCGTTAGTGATACTCAAGTAGGCCGACTGTGCGTTCGCATCCCATTGATATAAGTTCGGTTGGTAATAACCGGCCATGAGATCCGTGTAACGATAGGCCGTGACCGTTGGCGCATTGATCCAAGATTGTCGTGGCTGGGTGATGCTCGATGCCGAGCTGCCGGTGCCGCCGGTCCAAACATAACCATAGAATGGAATGCCGATCGCCAGCTTCGCCGGCGTGAGGCCGTTTGTGATGAAGTTATTTACGGCGGCGTCAATGGAAGGAACCAGACCGCCGGAACTCGGGAACCGGTAACCGCCGTCATAGATGGGCGAGTTGAACCAAGTCACCCAGCCGTCATACGCGCCGGACAGGTCATAAGTCATGATATTGAGCTGGTCAAACTGGTTTTGAATGGCCGCAAACATGGTGTATTCCGCCGTGGGCGAATCGCCGTAAGGTGGATAAGCTTCGACCGCCGCCGTCAATAATTTAGGTTGCGCAAATTGGTTTAAAGCGAACCGCAGACTGTTAACAAAATTGGTATATTGCGGAGCATCGGTAGATGGAAACGGTTCCCAATCCAGATCAATCCCATCATAACCGCGCGTCGTCATGAAATTTGTCAGATTGTTGATGAAGATGGAAAGGTTAGTGCTGCTGGTTGCTCCCTGGAAATCACCCTCGCTGCCGGCACCGCCCACACAAAAAAGCACTTTGACGCCCAAGGCGTGCGCCCGGGTGATCAAGTCGGTTGAATTATTTACCGTCAAGCCGTTGACACTGCTATTCAGGGTGCCGTCCGGATTGGGCGTCACCACAAAATGAATGATGTGCGTGACGGCCGAGTAATCAATCGCTGACGCCGGCATGCCGGAATTCTGTTCGTAACCGGGGTAATAGGCCGTCGTCCAAAAGCCGGCCATGGCGGATCGGGCACAGAAAAACAGCGCGGCCAGCAAGGTTGTCAGGGAACAAACCCGCTGGCACCGGCGGCGATTAAGAACCATAAACAATGGTGCCCGCTGAAGTTTCCATTGTCACTTATTGATGGACGGTCGTCACACTCTGCAATTTGGCCCAATCCGGGTTTGACGGACGGTTAATGGTAAGAGTTTGGATCGGCCACTTGGTGCGGCCATCGATCAGTTTATAGATTTCAGAATGCCCGTCACAAAATGAAAGGCCGTAACCGCGGTTATGTCGCATCGCCGGCACATCCGCAAATGGACGCGTGCTGGTCATATCCACCAAAAAAAAAACCGTCATTGATACTCAATTCATGTTCATCAATCAGATACCAAGTCGTGACGGCGGAGCGGACGGCAGAATCCTTTAAATAGGCGAGGTATTGATCTGATCCGGGCGTGCCATAAACGGCTGAATTTTGCGCGTTGGTGGAACCGACCCAGGCATTCATGGAAACGCTCCGAACCTTGGGCACCCCGGCGGTCTGGGCCGGATCCGAAGGACAATGATAGCAGCCCATGCTTTGATTATAAGACCAGAAAGTTCCGGTGGTGATACAAAGCGGATTGGTGGAATCAAGCACCCCCGGAGTGACTTGCCCATAGGCTGCGGTGTTGTCGCTCATGTCGCCTTGAATCCAGGAGTTCAATGACAGCCCGGCGATTCCAATATTGCGGGCATACGCTCCGTTATTATCATTCGCATACATGATGCCGCACAAATTCAACTGCTTCAGATTGTTTAAACATTGAATCTGCTTGGCTTTTTCTTTTGCCCGCCCCAAGGCCGGCAGCAGCATGGCGGCCAGGATGGCGATGATGGCGATCACGACCAGAAGTTCAATCAGGGTGAAACCCATCCGGCCATCAGGCGCAGACGGTGAACCTGACTTGTCGCTGACGATGTGATTTTTCATTTTTTACTTCATTGAACCGGCCGGGGCATTTCGGCCCCGGCCGGTGAATCGACTTTGCGAACGTGTTAACATTACTGCAACTGAACCCGGAAGAATTTTTGCGTTCCGGTGATGGAGTTGGTGAACGGCGAGGTTGCGCCGCTGACCGTGGTGTAAGGTCCGTTCACCGCCGGTGCCGATTGCAAGGTGCCGACCGACCAGCGAATGACGAGGTTGTTACCGGATGTTTGGGCAGTGACATGCGTGGTGTTCAAAAAGTGGTTCTGAATCTGCCCTGGACTGAGCGCATAGTTATAGATGGCTACGTCATCAACGCCCGCATTGGCACCTAAGAAAGCGCCGTCGGTTCGCTGACCAATGACTTCGGGTGCGCCCGCAATGGACACATCGCCGTTAAGTCCTTGCGGAGTATAGCCGGTGCCGGCCACGGTCTGACTGGTATTGGCGCTGCCGGGTGCGCCATTGATGTAGAATTGAATATTCGTGCCGTCATCGGTCAGCACTAAATAATACCAGGTTCCGGGCACGGAGACCGGGTTGGACAGATCGGTTCCGAACGATGACAGCGAGCCGCCATTATAGAGCACCATGGTCCAATAAGCGGGAATGTTGCCATATTCATAAAGGTTCCAACCGGTCACGTTATTGCCAAAGTTCTTATTGCTCATGGAGGCGAGTGGCGTGCGGAATTGTCCATCGACGGAATCGGGCCGGACCCAGGCTTCCACCGACCACGCGCCGAACGGATTCAGTTCCAAAGCGTAAGGAACGGTTACAGTGCCGCCTTGTCCGATGAGGGCGGTTTGCGGATCTCGCAAATCAACTGCCGCATTGGTTTCATGCGGAATGCCGGGAGCGATGCCCCAACTGATCGGTCCCAAAACGTTGGAATAAGAGCCATCAAAGCTGCCGACTGCGTCCACCGCGGTGATCGCATTCGTCGGTTCATCCAACCGCCAGTAAGCGACCGGACTGTCCGCCGCCACGACCGCACCATAGCCGTTGGTCAGCGGCACGCTGACGGTGCGGGCTTGCACCGTCAACAAGGCGGCATTGCTGTAGGAATTGAAAGGGTTGCTTGCAATCACCGCATATTGATTGCCGCTCATCGCTGCTTGAACATTGGTCAGCCAAAGCGTATCAGCCGTTTGATTGGTCAACACGGTGAAAGTTGTGCCCGTATTGGTCTGCACATACCATTGATAGCTGATCGGCAAGGCACCGCCGGCGGCGATGCGGAAAGCCGCATGACTGCCCGCCTTGCGCGTGATGGAAAACGGCGGCCCGGCAATGTTAAGATTGGTCAAGACCGACAGGCTCGCCAGAGCTGAATTGGTCGAACCAGCCGCGCTGGAAACGGTCACGGAAAATTGCGCGCCGTCATCCGCCGGATAGTGCGAAACAAAAGTATAATCCGCATTCGTGGCCCCGGAAATCGTTCCCGAACCTAGTCGGCTCCACTGATAGAAGAGCGGCCCCGTGCCGTTGGCGATGATGCTGAAAGTCACGGGCGTGCCGGAATAATTGGTTTCGGCGACCGGAGCGTTGAGGATTCCCGGTGGCGTCACCGCAATGCGAAATGAATTCGTTCCGATTTGATAATGGGTGCTGACTTGGCCGGCCGTCAGGGCATTGGTATAAAAGGCGACTTCATCCACGCCGCCGTTCCAAGGGCCGTAAGGCGGAAAGCCGGCGTTTTGAACCCCGCCGATTTGTCCGTCTGATCCGTTGTCCGCGAGATAAGTGGTGGAGCTGGCCGTCGCGACCTGCACGCCGTTGACATAGAAGGTCTGATTAGTGCCGTCAAAGGTTCCGACCAAGTGAGTCCATTGGAGCGGCACCACTGCGGTGGGACTTAGGAATCCGGCGTTCCTCATGTTAAAGAGCCACGAACTGCCCGGCCCCGGCGTCTGGCCGATCAGCCAACCGGAAGCTCCCGAATAGGGTCCCGAACCAAACACGCCAAACATACCGACGATGGAAAGATAGGCCCCACCGTTATTTGGCGAAACTGCCTGCACCCAGCACTCAATGGAAAAAGCCGCTCCAGAAACGCCATCCGCCTTGGTTGGCGCGAGCAACGAATTGAAGGGGATGTCGATGAAACCATAATCATTGTTCGGACCGCCGGAAAAGCTGATGGAATTTGTGGCAATGCCTGCCAGTCCCAACGTCGGAGTGGTGCCTTCCACATTGGGAATATAAGTGGCGTCAAGGCCGTTGCCGGAGGAATCAGTCGCGACCGAAGCGCCCGCCGATTCTTCTAGGCGATAATAAGCGACCGGATGATCCGCGAGAACGGTAGTGGGATAATCCGCCGCGCCGGCGCTGCCGCAGAAATATAGGGTGGACGCCGCCAGCAACGGCAAAATTTTATAACGACTGGGAATTAGTTTACGGATTGATTTCATATGTGATTTGAGGTTTTGGTCGGTAGTTGCTCCTTGCTACTCTGAACCCGACTCTAGCTTGAATTTGAAGGCCGTCATCCCCCTGTATTAGGGGGAATTCCAATCTTAAGTAGCAACGCTGAAAGTGCAGCGAAGATGAATTATTTTTCGAGATAGCGGACGACGGCTTCCGTCCGCGTGCGCACCTTGAGCCGTTCGAAAATGCTTTTGATATAACCGTGCACGGTCCAAACGCTGATGCCCATGGTCTGCGCGATTTCCTTGTCAACACAGCCTTTGCTTAATAAGCCGAGCACTTCGCGTTCACGCCGCGTAAGCTTGGCCAAGGCTGAATTATCGGGCGCGGAAGGCAGTTGCAGCAATTCTTGAAAATAATATTTAACGCGCAACAGCAGGTCTTCCGTCATCAATTCTGAACGCGTGATGACGCTGAGGATCGGTTCTAACAAGCGGTCCGGCTTAACGCGCTTAACCAGATAACCATTACAGCCACCGGGAGTAGAAACAAACATCTGATCGCCGTCGGCATGGACGGAATACACGAGCGCAGGCACGCCGGGTTGAATCGGGGCGATGGTGCCGTTGGACTTATATCCCAGGCGACCGGCCATATTATGATTTAGCAGAACCATCCGCGGCTTGTGAACGGAGAGAGCGTGATTGAAGGCTTCCACGGAATCGCAGGCCACGCTGCTGAAGCCGGATTGTTGATCAATGCTCCAACACATGGCCCGACGAATACCCGCATCCAACTCGACAACCAATACTCTTTGCCGGTTAGGATTCGCTGGCAAAATCTCGACATTCGCGCTGGTCGGTCGGTCGATCAGCGTATGAATGGTCGTGTAAGTCCACAGCACGGGATTCGCACACCATTCAAAACTGACAATCAATTCCCGGGTGAAGCGTTGACTGACCAGCGGCCAACCTTCACTCGCCACCATTTGATAAATCTGGCTGGCCTTGACGGCGGCCGCTTCAATGTCCGGCAGTCCCAAAGGGAAAAAATAGCCAACGCCGTCGTGTTCGATATGTGCGGCTAAGGCTTGACCCGCCTCGCCCGAGGCGGGGAAATGGTAACGCCTTAAGAGTAATCGTTGCCGCCAATAATGCGGTGTGGTTTTGGGAGGATTTTTTTCGACGAGACTTAAACCTGGCGGATCAAGTTCTTCGACCGTGGAAATTTCGGCAAGAGATTCAACTCCTGCGGAATGATGAATAGATTTATTTAAAAATCGTTTTGACACAGAATTTTACCGCCTCCTGCGTCCATGAAAAGTCATTTGCCGCCAAACGTCAATATGTGCTTTATAATTAATGGGTTATACTTGCGGCTTGAGGCCGGGCAAGCCGACATGTTCATCGAGATTGAAAGCGCGACATTTGCGTTTGATGTGTGGGAGAATTTTTAGCCTCCATACTTCCCTGCCATAATAAGTTGCCTTGCGCCGTTGAGATGTTTTCAATGTTGGCATGATTGCAAAACGGGTCATTCCTTGTCTCGATGTTCACGACGGTCAGGTCACGCGCGGCGTCCAATTCGGCGTCGCCGAAACCGGCGGCCTGCGCAACGTCGGCGATCCCGTGGAACTCGCCTTGCGCTACAACGAACAAGGCGCGGACGAAATGGTTTTCTTCGATATCACCGCCACTGCGCACGGTCGCGGCACGATGGTGGACGTGATTGAGCGCGTTGCTGACCAATGTTTCATGCCGCTCACCGTCGGTGGCGGTATCAAATCCGTGGACGATATGTTCACGATGTTGCGCGCCGGGGCGGATAAAATCAGCATCAACTCCAGCGCCCTCGCGAATCCTGATCTCATCCGGCAAGGTGCGGAAAAATTCGGCAGCCAGTGCATCGTCGTTTCCATTGATGCCAAGAAAATTGCGCCCGATAAATGGGGCGTCTTCTCCCATGGCGGCCGCAAAGACACCGGTCTCGACGCCGTCGAATGGGCGAAGCGCGCCGTTGCGCTGGGCGCCGGCGAAATCGTCTTGAACTCCATTGACGCCGACGGCACGAAGCAAGGTTTCGATCTCGTCATCACGCGGCGCGTCAGTGAATCCGTCAGTGTGCCCGTCGTGGCCAGCGGCGGCGCGGGCACGGTGGAACACATGGCGGAAGTTTTGCTAGCCGGACGCGCCGACGCCGTGCTCGCCGCGAGTATTTTCCATTTTGGAACTTTCACCGTCGGCGAGGTAAAACAGTTTTTGAAGCAGCAGAATATTTCAGTGCGACTTTAATAGAGAAATAAAAAGCTCAACGCGCTAACGCATTTTTATCGAATAGATAGCGTCGACTAAGCGAAGAGCGATGTTCTTGCCGCAGGTATAAAATGGATTGCACAACTCATTTGAGTCATTCGATTTAAGCTCCACGAGTCACGAACCCAGGGCAAGAAATCTATTTTTATATAGGGATACGAACGCCCTTCCAGCGATCGCCCTTATCGCGCTGGAATACAATAACTTAACGCTATTTCCAGGTTCACCAGATTCGCCCCGGAACCGATGAATTCGCCTTGCTGGCGGCGTCTATTTCACGATTATTCTTGCAATAATAGATTGAATACTAGATGTTAATGATAACGTTTCCCCAAAAAAATCTTACCTTGTAAAACAATTTTTTGGGGCGATTCAGAATCAGAAGTTGCAATCATAAATTTGTTCTCTTATGACTAAAACAAGTCTTCTCGTGGCGGTGCTATGCGCTTTAACCATTAGCACAACTCGGTCGCAATCCATTTACGAGCCTTACTATTTCACCACGCTGGCCGGCTCCGCGCTCAATTCCGGGACGGATGATAATACCGGTAGTCTCGCGCGATTTAACCAGCCTTGGGGCTTGGCCGTGGACGGCGCGCACAATGTTTATGTGGCGGATGCGCTCAATCAGGTGATTCGCAAAATTACGACCGGTGGCGTGGTGACCACGATAGCAGGCGTGGCAGGATCAGCGGGATTTAATAACGGTGCGACCGGCACCGCTTTGTTCAGTCGCCCGACCGGCGTCGCGGTGAATAATGCGGGCACGATCATCTACGTAGCCGATTATAACAACCATGTTATCCGGCAAATCTCTGGCGGCACAGTCAGCACGCTCGCGGGTTCTGCCGGCACCTTTGGCACCACGGACGCCACGGGCATAGCGGCGCAATTTCACAATCCGTTCGGCGTGGCCTTGAATAGTGCGGGCACAATCCTTTACGTGGCGGATATGAATAATCAGACGATTCGCGCCATCACAATTTCAAGCGGCGCGGTGACGACCTTGGCGGGCGCAGCGGGCGTGCCGGGCAGCACGGATGATCCGGCGAATAATCTGAATGCACGCTTTAACACGCCGCGTGGCCTCGCGGTGGATGCTAGCGGCAACGTGTATGTGGCGGACGCGGGGAATTTTACCGTCCGCAAAATCGCTTCGGGCGGCGGGGTCAGCACCTTGGCGGGCACGGCTAACCTCAATGGTTTTACGGATGGTGCGTGTAATGTGGCATTGTTCAGCTCGTTGTTTTCCATGAGCCCGTTTGGCGGACCGTCCGGCGTGGCGGTGGACAGCGGCGGCAATGTTTACGTGGCGGATCAACGGAATCATCTTATCCGCAAAATTACTTCGGGGGGCAGCGTGACAACACTCGCGGGTCTGGCGCAAACATCCGGTAGTCCAGATGGCGCGGGCAGTGTCGCCCGCTTCAATTTTCCGGCCGGCATAGCGTTGGACGGCGCCGGCACACTCTATGTAGCGGACACTGCGAACCACACCATTCGCGTGGGCATAGTGGCGAATACGAATAATTCCTGCATCACGTTCACCGCGCCGACCAACAAGATGGTGGCGTGCGGCACGGCTTGGGACTTTGATGCGCCGGCAAATATTGCGGACGCGTGTTGCACAAATTTCAGGGTGGTATTTAATACGGTGACGAATGGCCTGTGTCCATTGGTGATCGTGCGCACCTGGTGGGTTAGCGACGGCTGCGGCAACACGACGAATTGCAGCCAGACGGTGACGGTAAATCCAGCGCCAGTCTGCGTGGCCTGCGCCTCGTGGACGCCGCGCGATTCAGTTCGTGGGTGGTATTGGGTCGCTTCCTCGGCGAATGGAAACAATCTCGTGGCCGTGGAATCCTTTGGAAAAATTTATACTTCCACCGACGCCGGAATGACGTGGGCGGCGCGGACAGCGGTGAATGCAAATTGGCAATCGGTGGCGTCGGATACAACCGGGCAAAAACTGGTGGCCTCGGCGAGCCCGGGGCAGCTTTATACTTCGACTGATTACGGCGTGACTTGGACCGCCCAGACCAGCGCCACCCAAACCTGGCGAACGGTGACTTCGGACGCCACCGGACAACATCTGGCCGCCGTGGTAGACAATGATTACATTTATACCTCGGCTGATTCTGGCGCCACGTGGACCGCGCGCAATACCGGCATCGGCGCCCAACATTGGCTGCCCATCGTCACGTCCGCTTCCGGGCAATATCTGGTGGCGGCGGTGCATAATGGACCGCTCTATGCTTCGACCGATTATGGCGTGACGTGGACGATCCAAGCCAGTGCCGGTAATTTTGCCTGGCAATCACTCGCCGCCTCGGCGTCGGGGCAACATCTCGTAGCCGGTGGCTATCCGGGATTACTTTACACTTCGGCGGATTACGGCAACACCTGGACCTCGCGCACCACTTTTAGCAATAATTGGTATGCGATTGCTTCATCCAGCGACGGCGCCAAGCTGGTCGCCGCCGCTTTCAATGACGCCATTTATTGCTCGACCGATTACGGCGTGACTTGGACGCCGCACCAAGGCGGCCATTACTGGAACGGCGTTGCGGCTTCGGCGGACGCCAGCAAGCTGGTGGCGGTAGCGCAAAATGATCAGATTTACACTGCCGCTTGCGATGCCACTCCCATGATCACGGCGGCGACCAATAAAACGGTCAACGCCGGCACGACTTGGAATTTTGATGCGCCCACACTAAACGGCGGCTGTAGTGGCACCAATAATATTACGGTTACAGTTTTAAATACGGTGACGAATGGCGTTTGTCCGCAACTGATTACGCGCACTTGGCAAGCCACGGATGCTTGCACCAACAGCGCCACTAGTAGTCAGACCGTGACGGTGCAATGCGTTACGAATACTCCGGGCATTTGCACGAATTTCGTTGTCAACGGCAGTTTTGAAATCACTAGTCCGGCAATCAGTCCGGGCAGTTTTAATAATGCGTTGGATCCGTTGACGGGCGTGCCGGGCTGGACAACGGCGACCACGAATTATCTCGAAGTCTGGGCCAATACTGTTAGCGGCATTCCTGCCACCGACGGCACGAATCAACTGGAGATCAATGCCCAAAGCGCGGATGAAACCGTCTCGCAAACCGTCACGGGTTTGAGCACCACCTGCCCGGTCACCTTCTGTTTCGATTACACCGGGCGTTTTGGTGCGGCCACCAACGGCGCCGGGGCGAGCACGCCGAACAATGATTTCACGGTCAGTATCACCGGCAAAGATTTTGCCTTCAGTGTGCCGTTGAATCCGGTGGCCTACGCGACCGGTGGCTGGCTGCGTTTTTGCACCAACTTTGTGCCGCCGGATGCCAGCTTCACCATCGCGTTCCACGGCCAGCCGCATTATTCCGATGGCACGATTTACACGCAGGGCGGTTCGCACATTGATAATGTTTCGCTGACGCAATGTTGTCTCACAAATGCGTGCACGACTCCGCCCATCATCAGTTGCCCGACGAATACGATCGTCGTCGCTTTGAACAAAGATTGCCTGTTGGAAATCCCAACCATCCAACCAAAAGCGACGGATGCCTGCACGCCGGGCGGTCAATTGACTTATCTGCAAGATCCGCCAGCGGGAACCGTGGTCGCCGGGTCAAGCCGGACGGTGACGTTGGTCGTCCAAGATGCGCGCGGCAACGCCAGCCAATGCCAGGTGCAAGTGTATGGTCAGGATAAAACCCCGCCGACGCTGAATTATCCGAAGAGTGTGCCGCTGACGAATTGCGTCGTGCCGAACGTCATCGCGTTGGTGACCGCTTCCGATCCGTGCACGCCGACGAATAAATTAATTTTCACGCAATCGCCGCCCGCCGGCACGCAGATTTCGCCGGGCGTGAATCAAGTTTCCGTCACGGTCACCGATCCCTCGGGCAATGCGACCACGCAGATCATTCCGTTGACCAGCAGCGGCGGACAATCATTCCTGAACGTCATGTTCAATACCGGGGTCGACGCCAATAAAAATGTCCTGACCACGAGTGTTATTGATCCGCATTATACACTTGGACCGGTGCCGTCGGGAACGCAGACTGGCCCGTCATATTACAATGCGCCCAATGCAATTTGTGAGAGTAGTTTTCTTTGGTTGCCTCCTTTGACGGCGTCAAGATGGATTGATATCAACGACGCCGCTTCGCCCGCGGGTGGGTTTCCCGCCGGTAATTATACTTACACGAATCATTTTGTTCTACCCGCCGGAGTGGATCCGCTAACCGCTTCGATTTCCGGGCGGTGGGCGACTTGCGCCAGCGCAACGATGTATCTCAATGGTTTGGCGCCCACGAACCAAGTGGCCGCGATTGTGGCAACGAATTTATTCCCGCCCTGGAATTCTTTTATTATTAATGGTGGAATTTTGGCTTACCCGGCGGTCAACAACCTTTATTTTGTTGTCACCAACATTGATGCCCCACTTTCTAGTGGGGATATCGAAAACCCTTATCCGATTTATTTCAATACTACCCGTTTGCGGGTTGAATATACCGATGCCAGCAGCAGTTGCGGCACCTGCACGCCACCGACAATTCTGCAAACCGCGCTCAACCAGTCGCGTCCGCTTAATGGCACCGCCGTGTTCAACGCCACGGTCGGCGGCACACCGCCATTCACCATCGTGTGGTATCACAACGGTCATTCGCTCACCAACGGTGGCCATTATTCCGGCGCCACGACCACGACCTTGACCGTCTCGCCGTTGAGTTATGCCGACGCGGGAACTTACGAGGTCGATGTTTACGGTCCTTGCGGCAAGGCCGCCAGTGCCCCGGCAAAACTCACTGTTACGCACGGTTGGGGACCTTGGACGTGGGCGTGGTGGGATTTCCATGATCGTCTCAATCCGATGAAGGCCGCCGTCGGTCCGGATTTGGTGCTGATGACCGGCACGAATATTTTCGGAATATCGTCCGGCTCCACGTTCGATTTTGGCTTGCCGAACATTGGTGGCAAGAATGCCAACGTGTTGAATATTCCACCGCTGTTGCCGGCCGGCACCTTCCTCCAATTGCCAGCGGTCGGGCCATTGGACAGCAGTTACGTGAGCAATTATACGCTGATCGCGGATGTCTTTGTGCCAAGCAATTCGCCGACGCGCTCCCTGATCCTGAGCATTTATGATCGCTGGGGTAATTTGTTTGTGACGGCGTCACCCACGGGAACTTTGAGCCTCAGCGGCTTGGTGGGCAATACGACTATCAATCAAGATTATTCAATGGCACTTATGCCGAACGCTTGGAATCGCGTGGCTTTGGTGATTGAAACAACGGCTTCTGATTCAGGTTCTAACGCGGTGAGGTCAGTTTGTTTGTCCAACCTCAAACAACTTGGAACTGCTTTTGGAACCATTTCACCCTCCGGCTCCAACACGGTGCTCACGGCGACGATCGGCACTTCGCCTAACTGCGGCACGAATGGCGAAGTCTATCTGTCGGGAATCCAATTCCACGCCACGGCGTTCACTCCGGAAATGATCGCCGGCCTGGGTTTGCCAGCTAATGGCCCGTTGACCGCCAACGATACTGCCGTCAGCACGACGCCGATGATGATGTCCAAAATGTCCGGCGGCATGGTAAACTTCATGTGGTCCGGCGGCGCCTTTCTGTTGCAAGAAACGACGGACTTGAGCCGCGGCACTTGGACGGAATCGAACCTGCCTTTCGACGAGCAAGCCAATGTGAACGGCAAAGTCACGACTACCGCGCACGCCGATCCAACACTGGAAGGCCCGGCGAAATATTACCGGCTGATCTACCAACCGTGAAATAGTCGGTTTATGTTTCGGAAAAACCCGGTTGCGCGCCCAGCGCAACCGGCTCGAACTTCATTTGAAGCGACCAAATATTTCGTTGCGGTTATGAATGCATCATCGCTCGCTCCAGATTTTCCGCGGCAGAGGAACACCGGCAAAGTCCGGCGTGAAGTGCCGTGATCCTATTTTACATTCACCGATAAAAATCTCTTTGCGCCAATGCGCCTTTGCGTGAACCTTAAGGGTTCATGGCCGCCTCGGAACATATCCGTAAAAAGTTGAGCACCGTCCCGCATAAGCCGGGCGTGTATCTGCACAAGGATCGATTCGGCACGGTCATCTACGTCGGCAAGGCGCTCGATCTGCGCAAACGCGTCAGTCAATATTTTCATCCGTCACGCCGCATGGGCTGGGATCTGAAATTCAATGCGCTCGTCGAGGCGATCTGGGATTTCGACATCCACACCGTGCGCAACGAGCCCGAGGCGTTGCTGCTGGAAAGCAAGCTCGTCAAGGAATTCAAACCGCGTTTCAACATCAGCCTGCGCGACGACAAACGCTTCCTGATGTTAAAAGTGAACCTCAACGATCCGATTCCTAACTTCACCTTCACCCGTTTGAAGAAGGACGATGGCGCGCGTTACTTCGGGCCGTTCGTGAATTCTTTTGCGTTGCGCAACACCGTCGCGCTCGCGCGGAAACAATTTAATCTGCGCGGTTGTCGCGTCTTCACGCCGGGCGAAGCGGATTACAAACATTGCCTTTACGCGCATCTGAAACATTGCACCGCACCGTGCGTCGGCAATGTTTCGCGCGAGCAATATCTCGAGCAAGTCAATGCCGCGTGCAATTTTCTCGATGGCCAGAGCCGCGAAATGCAAGGCGATCTCGAAGCGCAAATGAAAAAAGCCGCCGCCGCGCACGAATTCGAAAAAGCCGCCGACCTGCGCGATCTCATCCGCGACCTGAACGACACATGGAAAAAAACGGAAAAATTCGCGCGTGTGCCTTACAATTTGCCGCTCGCAATCAATCCGCAAAGCGACTTGGTGGAGCTGGCGAAAATTCTAGATTTGCCCGCGCCGCCAATGCGAATCGAAGGTTTTGATATTTCCAATATCAGCGGCACGTTCAAGGTGGCGTCGCTCGTGAGCTTTAAAAACGGCCGGCCCGACCGCGCAAATTATCGTCGCTTCAAAATCAAAACTGTCGTCGGCCAGGATGATTTTGCGAGCATCGCCGAAGTCGTGCAACGACGTTATTCGCGCCTGAAACGCGAAGCCGAATCCGGGCGGGATGGCGTGGCGCCAACCCAAAAAACAAAACATGACGACAGCGGCGAAGCCGTGGCAGAGGAATTACAAACGCTCGTGGACGAAACGAGCCAAAAAGTGCGCCGGGGTTTGCCGATTAAAAACGTCGCGGCAACATTGCCGACAGAAAATGCGCCGGATGCCGCCAAACTTTCAACCTTCAACTTTCAACCTTCAACTTTTCCCGACCTGATCTTGATCGACGGCGGCAAAGGTCAGCTCGGCATGGCGTGTGCCGAATTAAAAAAACTCGGTCTCGAGCGCATTCCCATCATTGGTCTGGCGAAAGAATTTGAGGAAATTTATCTGCCGGGAAAAAGCGAACCACTGCGCCTCGGCCTCGATCATCCGGCAGTGAAATTATTGCAACGCGTGCGCGACGAATGCCATCGCGTCGCGAATACTTTTAACGCGCAGTTGCGGCTTAAAAAGATTTCCGAGAGTGTGCTGGACGAATTCCCCGGCATCGGCGATCGCCGCAAAGCTGCGTTACTTAAAAAATTCGGTTCCGTGCAACGTTTGAAAATGGCGACGCTCGAACAGCTCGCGGAAGTTCCTGGCTTCGGCGGCAAGGCGGCCGAGGAATTGAAAGCGTTTCTCGTGGCCCGAACTTAAGCGGCGCGGCGTTGGTAGGGAAAAAACATCACCAGCGTGTCGGCGATCAGCAAACTGGCCCCAAACACGAGCCCGCACAATGCGTCAAAGGCGACCACGCCATCTTCGACTGACTGCCTGGCCGCCGGAATCATCAAGGTGACGCCAACCAACAGCACCGCCAGCCCGACGCCGGTTTTCAAATTCGCTTTAGGAAAAGACCATTCAACTTTCTTCAATGCCCGGCCGGTCAGCTTCGGTTGAATGATTTGCCGCAGAGATTCCACCGACCACATTTGAAATATCAGACCAAGCAGCCACAACCCCAGCCATCGGTCGGATATGACTAGCTGGTCACGCAATTGCAGTGAGCCCGGCAACTGGGCGGCACTACCGAGCAAAAAGACGATGACGTATTTTAAGCTGGTTTTCATAATGGAAGTTTCGATTTTGCTGAATTCACTTTTAAGCGATTGCGGTTGGCCGGTTTGGTGAACCGCATTTTTAAAAGCCGTTTGCTCGTGCATTCCAAATTTATTTAACCGCTCAATTTCTTCCCGCAAATGAATTTCCAATTCCTCCAACGGCACGGGTGCTTGGATTCCCGCGGCGAGCATGTTTTGCCGCCACGCTTCAATAGATTGTTCGAGGTTGAACATAGGCTTTTAATGGCTGGCTAATTTCGGTTTCGGCGGCGGACGAAGCAGCCAGATTGAAATGACTGAAAGGATCAACACAGCGCTGTCAAATATTGAGAACCGTCCTCCAGTTACAGTTTCTCCAAAAAAAATAGTGACGCTAAAAAGAGCAAAGGTTCTGATGATCCAGCGCCCAATATTTTTTCCCAAGAATAATAAGATGCTTCCGGCGATGCCGGTCCCCAAAACACACCATATAGCGCCAAAGGGGATTAAAAAGGCTACGCGTGATAGTTTGGGGCCTTCAACATTGTAGGAAGCGACCGCATAAAACACATAAATCGCGGATAAAAGTTCATATGAACGACAGATAAACCAAAGTGCCGCGAGGCGTCGCTGGGTGCGGGTTTGGGGATCATCGTTCCACGGATCAAACCATCTGCGAGCCTTCGTGAACTCCGTTTTCAAAAGATGGGCTGGCCCAATTTGTGAAGCTCCCATTTCAAAGGCGGCTTTTTCACTCAATCCTGATTGCAGATGTCGTTCAATTTCTTCCCGCAAATGAATTTCCAATTCCTCCAACGGCACGGGTGCTTGGATTCCGGTAGCTAACATTTTTTGCCGCCACTCGGCGATGGATTGTTCGAGGTTGAACATAATTTCAAGTCGTCGTGGATTTTTTGGCTGCAGTTTCCAATCCGTAACCAACACCACCGAGCAGGGACATAACGGTCAACGCCCACAGGAACATGGCAATGAAATGGCTTGCCCAACCTTGTAATTGGTGCGGCACAATGAAAACGATATAGACCGCCATCCAAGCAGCTCCCAGAAGCGGGCAAGCAACTCCGATCGTCATCCTGATTTGCCAATTTTGGATAACCGGTAAAAGTCGGCAGCCTTGTCTCAATCCGACGATTGAAAAGATACTCGCCATATTTGCGGCCAAGACCAATATCCAATCGGCGATGGTGAACCCTGAGCTGATGACGGGTTGGGCGAGACAAACGGTGGTCAAGAAAATTGAAAACGCCGAGGCAAATATTGAATAGCCAATGCCGATCAGTTTCCACAGCCGGTTTACGCCGTGTTCACTGCCAGCTTTGATGAGTGCGAGAACTGTTCCAAAGAGGACGCTAACGCTGCCGATGATAAGCCATGCCGTTTGCTCATTTTTTCGCAAATGGTCCACGTCGGGATGTTCGGTCAGGATGCGCGAAATGATTACTGCGCCAACCATTGCGGCAAAGATACCAATTGTTTTGGTTAAGATTCCTCCGCTTTTTTTGAACTCGCTCCCCAGAATTTCAGGCCGACCCATTTGCAAAATGGAAATTTCAAAGGCTTTTGTTTCGTCCAATCCGTTTTTGATTTGCCGGCCAATTTCCTCGCGCAAATGGTTTTCCAATTCTTCGACCGCAGGCGTTTTGATTCCGGCGGCGAGTATTTGCCGCCGCCAGTTCGCAATCGATTGTTCGAAGTTGAACATAAGTTAATCCGTAGTTGAGGTTTGTTTTCGCGCCGCTTCTTCCAATCCGCTGACCACGCCGCTAAAAGCGGCCATCACGGTCAATCCCCATAAGACGACCACGCCCAACTGGCCTTCAGTGAAACTAAAGTGCGGCAGGATAAAATTCATAAAAACAATCATGCCCGTCATGCCCAGAGCGGCCAACCCAAGCCCAATCGCCAACCGGATTCGCCGATTGGGAATGACCGGGAAAACTCGGTTGAGGCGTCGCCAACAAAGAATGGAGAGCGCGATCACGGCGAAGTCGGCAAATCCGGCCAGACGCCAGCCCAAGCTCATTTCGTTTTTCAAAATAACGTAAATACCCAATGGAATGATGACGCCCAACGATATAAAACCAATGATTCCACGTTCCCAAGGAGTTGATTTTTTAACGCCACCCGCTTTGGTGAATTCAGTCTTAAGCGTCTCCATCCGACCGATTTTTTGAATGGCGACGGCGAAAGATTTTTCCGCATTTAGTCCTGCCAATATCTGTTGTTCGATTTCTTCGCGCAGGTGAAGCTCCAATTCTTCCAATGGCACAGGGGCTTGGATGCCGGCGGACGACATTTGTTGCCGCCACGCCGCAATGGCTTGTTCGAGGTCAAACATATTGCTCCTTTTTCAACCCGGCCAAAACGCTGTGGACGAGCGACCACTGTTCGTGATGTTTAGCCATCGCGGCTTTGCCGTCTTTTTTGAGCGAATAGTATTTCCGTTTGCGGCCGGTCTCGCTTTCGCCCCAACGCGCCTTGATCAGATCGCGCCGTTCCATGCGGTGCAACACGGGATAAAGCATTCCGTCCGTCCAATTCAGCTTGCCGTCGGAGCGCGCCTTGACTTCTTGAATGATGGCGTAACCGTAACTTTCGCCCTGCGCCAGAAGTGATAAAATCAACGGTTCCGCCGAGGCGGCGACCAGTTCTTTGCGTATCATAGGAACACTATACATAGGAATTATATGTATGTCAAGAACAGAGCACAATGTCCCAGCGTCTGAGCTCCAACCTCCAGAGAAATTATAAACCTCAACCTTCTAAAGTGTTCGGGCGGGCAGCGTTTCCCCCACGAAAAATTTTGGTTTTTTTGGCGGCAAAATTTTTAGCCGCGAAAGAACACGAAGAAAAACTAGGTCACGCTAGCAGGACACCATAACCGCTTCACGCCTTCCAAACTTTTCCGGCGGCGACTTGATATTTCGTCATCACATTGCGCGTATCGACGATGAGCGGCGACCAATCGGCGAGTTGTTGATAATCCACCGCATCATGCGCGGTGGAAATTAGAACGAGATCGAAACTGGAAATAATTTCACGATTCCACTTCACCGATTGCGAGCCCGCCCAATGCGGATGTTCGCGGGTCGGACGGATAATTGGAACGTGCGGATCAAAATACGAAACCTGCGCGCCGCGCGCTTTCAATAAATCCATCAACGCATAACTCGGCGACTCGCGATCGTCATCCACGTTCGCTTTGTAAGCGAGACCCAGCACCAGCACGCGCGTAGCCCGCAATGCGACGTGCTGCCAGCGTTTCGCTGGCAGAGCCACCTTGGGCCGAGCCGCGCCCGGCCGACGAGACGCTGGCCGCATGTTATTTTTCCGCGCCGCCAAAGCTTCGGCCACGCGCGCGACCACGCGTTCCGGCATCGCGCGATTGATTTCACCGGCGAGTTCGACGAAACGCGTTTCTTGTCCGACTTGCCGCGCACGCCACGCGAGATAAAACGGATCAATCGGGATGCAATGTCCCCCCAAACCAGGTCCGGGATAAAACGGCATGAACCCAAACGGCTTCGTGCGCGCAGCGGCAATGACGTCCCAAACATCAATATCCATCGCGGCGTAAACACTTTTCAGTTCGTTGACGAGCGCGATGTTGACGCCGCGAAAGACATTTTCCAGCAACTTCGCCGCCTCCGCCGTGCGGCAATTCGCAACGGGCACCAACGTGCGCACGGCGCGCGCATAAACTTTTTTCGCCGCTTCCAAACACGCGGGTGTGAAGCCGCCGATGACTTTGGGAATTTCTGCGACTTGGCTGTTCGGATTGCCGGGATCTTCGCGCTCGGGCGAGAATGCGAGGTGAAAATCTTGGCCGGCGCGCAAACCGGAACCGCGTTCCAGCACCGCGCGCAATTCATTTTCCGTCGTGCCCGGATACGTCGTAGATTCAAGGACGACGAGCTGGCCGCGTTGCAAATGCGGCGCAATGCTTTTACCCGTTTGCAACACAAAGGATAAATCGGGCGCGCGATTTTTTTTGAGCGGCGTCGGCACGCAGATCAAAATGGCAGCAACCGCTTCATTGCCGATTGCGGATTGCCGATTGCCGATTTCTGAAAAATTTGTCGAAGCCGAAAATTTTCCCGCGCGGACGAGTTTTTTAATTTCAGCGGCGGCGATATGTTGGATGTAACTGCGACCGGCGTTGAGCGCGGAAACTTTTTTGGCGTCGATGTCCAAGCCCAGCACGCGCACGCCGCTGCGCGCAAATTGCAGGCACAGCGGCAAGCCGACGTAACCCAGTCCGATGATTGCAATGTTCATGCCGTGCGCGCAGCATGCCCAAGCTGTGCGTGCGGAAAAAGAAGTTTCTCGAAACCGTGCGGATTTATCCCCGCCCGCCCGCGCGTGCAAAACATTTCGCAAAACCCAATTTGCCGTTGACACTTTGCCGACAGTCGGGACTATTACGGCATTCCATGAATAACCGACACGACAAAATCCTGTTCTGGGGCTGCTTCATCGCCATCATCACCACGTCCTACGCGTTCATCAGCCGCATTATTTTATGCACGGGCACGCAATTCGGCACTGACTTCGGCCTCGATAAAGTTTCCGTCGGCGAACTCGTCGGCGCCGGTATCTGGCCCTTCGGCGTGAGCATCATTATTTTCAGTTTATTCATTGATCGCATCGGCTACAAAGTCGCGATGCTCTTTTCCTTCGTGAGCTACCTTATCTACACCACGCTCGTATTTGCGGCTTATAACGCTGTTCACGGTTTGAGCGGCGACGCCCTCATCGCCGGGCAAAAGCACGGCTATCAACTGCTTTACTGGGGCAGCATCATTCTCGGTTTGGGTAACGGCAGTGTCGAAGCCTACGCCAACCCCATTGTCGCCACGATGTTCAATACGGATAAAACGAAATGGCTCAATCGTCTGCATGCCGGCTGGCCGGGCGGCTTGGTGCTCGGCGGACTTTGCACCATCGCGCTCGCCGCGAATCCCGATTGGCGCATCGTGATTGGATTAATTTTGGTCCCCGCCATCACGTTCTTTTTAATTCTCATCAGCCGGAAATTTCCGCGGAGCGAACGCGAACAAGCCGGCATCAGTTATTTGACCATGTTGAAAGAACTCGGCGCGTTCGGCGCCCTCGTGGGATTTGGCTTGGTCTTCGCGCAACTGTTTCAAGTGCTTGTCCCGGCGCAGTGGAATTGGCCGCAATGGGCTTTTTGGATTCCCACCGCCATCGTCGTTCTGATTTTCGCCGCCATTACCAAATCAATCGGACGTTTATTGCTCGCCTTCATCATCATCATCATGATGCCGCAAGCCATCACCGAACTCGGCACCAACGGCTGGATCACGTCGCTCATGGAAGATCCGATGAAAGCCGCCGGCTACAATCCTGCGTGGGTTTTGGTTTACACCTCAGTCATCATGCTGGTGCTGCGTTTTTTTGCCGGGCCGCTCATCCATAAATTTTCACCGCCCGGCCTGCTCGTGACATGTTCCGCGCTGGCCGCGCTCGGCATTCTCGCCCTGTCCCAAACCGCGCACGCTGGCACCGGAACCATTTTTGCCGCGGCCACTTTATTCGGCGTTGGCATCACTTTTTTCTGGCCCACCATTCTTGGCCTCACTTCGGAACAATGTCCGCGCGGTGGCGCCCTGACCTTGAACACCATGGGCGGCATCGGCATGTTGGCTGTCGGCATCCTCGGTTCACCATTCCTCGGTTACATGCAGGAAAGCTCCACCACGCAGCAATTGCACCTCACGAACCCCGCGCTCTACGAACAAATAATGGTAAAAAAAGATTATTTACTTGGCGCGTATGTGGCCATTGATCCCATCAAAAGCGCGGCCATAACTGATACCCAAGCCCAAGCCGATCTCCAAGCCGCCACGACCGCTGGTAAATTCAGTGCGCTCGGCAAGATGGCGATCTTCCCGATCTTTACCTTCGTATGCTACATCGCGCTGATTTTATATTTCAAAACCAAAGGCGGTTACAAACCCGTGCAATTGGCGACGACGAAAACGGAATAAAGCCTGTATTTATCAGCCGCTGATCGACGCTAATTTTCGCTAACCAAAACGTCGCGCAGAACCATGTTCCGCGCGCCGTTTATTTTTTATTAGCGCCGATCAGCGCCGATTAGCGGTTCAAAACCTGGCGGTTAAATTCACTCAAACTGAAACCCCTGCTGCCGCAGACGTTGTAATTTATAAAGCAACGCGCGCCGGCTGATGCCCAATGCCTTCGCGGTTTCCGTGCGATTA
Source organism: Methylacidimicrobium fagopyrum (assembly GCA_026225255.1). Lineage (GTDB taxonomy): Bacteria > Verrucomicrobiota > Verrucomicrobiia > Limisphaerales > UBA11358 > UBA11358. The sequence goes on from JAMFSJ010000035.1 coordinate 112,474, forward strand.
TGACCATTCTGTTTCAACGCTGCGAGAATCGCGTGCCGCTCGATCTCATCCATCGTTTGCAAATCCGGCGCAGCATTGGGTGCCGATTGTTTGGCGGCTTCACGCAATTTTCCCGGCAGATGTTCCGGCAAAATCAATTCGCTCTGCGATAGCAATACCGCACGTTCGATCACGTTGTGCAACTCACGCACGTTGCCCGGCCAGACATAATTTTTTAGACAATCCGCCGTCGCCTCGGCCAGACGCGCCTGGTTGCGGGCGAATTCGCTGATGAATAAATTCGCGAGCGGCAAAATATCTTCCCGCCGTTCGCGCAACGACGGCAGATTTAATTCCACTACGTTCAGGCGATAAAACAGATCTTCGCGAAAACGTCCGGCTTTCACTTCGTCTTCCAAATTACGATTGCTCGCGGCGAGGATGCGCGCGTTCGTGCGGATTTCGCGATTGGAACCGATGCGCTGAAATTTTCCATCCTGCGTCACGCGCAATAATTTCGCCTGCAACGGCTGCGACATTTCCGCAATCTCATCCAGAAAAATCGTGCCGCCATCCGCTTCCTCAAAACGTCCGATGCGCTGCGCGGTCGCGCCCGTGAACGCGCCGCGTTCGTGCCCGAACAATTCGCTTTCCAACAACGTCTCGGGAATCGCCGCGCAGTTGACCTTGATGATTTTACCACTGGCACGCACGCTCCACAGATGGATCACGTCGGCCACCACTTCTTTACCCGTGCCGCTTTCGCCGGTGATGAACACACGTGTTTCCGACGGCGCGATGAGCGAAATTTGTTGAAACAGCGAAACCATCAACGGACTTTGCGCGATGATATTGGGGGGCAATTTTTTACCCGCGCTCAAATTCAATGGCACCGTTTGCGCAACGCCAGTGGCTTGGCGAACAGCGGCGAGGAGTTCATCAAGATCAATCGGTTTCGCGAGATAATTCAACGCGCCATCACGCATCGCCACGACGGCTTCGCGGATATCCGCGTGCGCCGTGACGAGCAAAACGGGCAGTGACGGAAAATTTTGACGCACGCGCCGCAGCGTTTCCAAACCGGACAAACCCGGCATCCGCACGTCGGAAATCATCATGTCGAATTTTACCGTGGGCAACAATTCAAGCGCGCGTTCGCCGGAGTCGGCCAGGACGATTTCAAAATTCTGGCCGCGCAGAAACGAGTCCAGCAAACTGCGCTGGCCCGGATCGTCGTCCACCACCAAAATGCGCGGAGTTGGGTTAGGCACGCGGGGAAATTAGTTCATCGCCGCGATGGGCTAAAGAAAATTTGGCAAGTTTGGCGGGCGGCAACCGGTCGCCGCTTTGATTGTCTCATTGATCAAACCGCACACGCCCAAGACGGCGATTTAATTTTGCAGCTGCCGAAACCGGCCTTACAGTAAACGGATGGGCGCATTTCCCATCAGCCTCGAAAAACAAGATCAACTCGCGCAACGCATGGCCGCGCTCGGCGTGTGCGAGGCGGAGATTGACGAAAGCTTTGTGCGTTCCGGCGGCCACGGCGGCCAGAACGTGAACAAAGTTTCCACCTGCGTCATGCTCGTGCATCGTCCCACCGGCGTGTCTGTGAAATGCCAGGAATCGCGTCAGCAAGGACTCAACCGCTATTACGCGCGACGTTTATTGCTCGATAAAATTGAAGCGCAGAAAAACGGATTCGTCGCCGCGCAACGGGCGGAAATCGAAAAAATCCGCCGCCAAAAACGGAAACGTTCCAAGCGCGCCAAAGCCAAAATGCTCGATAACAAATCCAAGCACGGCGCCAAAAAAGCGATGCGACGAGCGAAGGCGGATTAACCAAAAATTCAAGCGCCCCCCTTCCAAGCTCCAACAATCAAGGCGGCGGCAAGCCGTAGAAATTTAACGTGCCCGGATTCGTCGCGCCAACGCATACGGAATGATGCGCCTGCCTGATTGGGTGATTGATGGTCGAAGTTTCACTGGACACGTGGGGTTTAGGGTTTGGACGTTTACTTGGCTTTCCAAATCGTCAATTCGTTCTTAAACTCCGCGCCCATGACGGAGATTGTAGAAATATTTGTCGGCTTGTTGCTCGCGGTGGCGATCATTGCGCTCCTGGCGCGCAAACTCCACATCCCCTATCCCATTTTGTTTGTAATCGGCGGTTTGCTGATCGGCTGCATACCGGGACTGCCCAGAGTCCATCTCAATTCCGATTTGGTTTTTCTATTTTTTTTACCACCGCTCCTCTTTCCGGCGGCTTTATTCACTTCCTGGCGCGATTTCAAAGCCAACCTCAGGCCGATTTCGTTCCTCGCGGTTGGACTGGTTTTATTCACTATCGTTATAGTCGCGTGGCTGGCACATCACTTCATGAAACTGCCGCTCGCCGCCGGCTTTGTTTTGGGCGCAATTATTTCACCGCCGGATGCCATCGCGGCCACCGCCATCGCTCAGCGGCTGAATATTCCCAGTCGCATTGTCACGATTTTAGAAGGTGAAAGTCTGGTCAACGACGCCACGGCGCTCATCGCCTATCGTTTCGCCGTCGTCGCTGTCTTGACCGGCACTTTCTCGCTGGTGAATGCGGGCGCCCAATTTGTCCTAGTCAGTCTCGGTGGGGTCGCAATCGGTCTCCTGGTCGGCTGGCTGGCGGTGCAATTTCATAAACGCGTAGACGACGCACCGATTGAAATCACAGTTTCGCTGCTGACGCCCTTCGTCGCGTATCTGCCGGCTGAACGTTTGGGCGTTTCCGGCGTGCTCGCCGTGGTCACGGCGGGTTTATATCTTGGCCGCCGCATGCCGGAAATTCTCAGTTATCGCACGCGACTGCAAGGCGGGCCGGTCTGGTCCATGGTGGAATTTTTGCTGAATGGTTTTGTTTTTATTCTTATCGGCTTACAACTGCCGGATATTTTACATAATCTATCAGCGAATAAGGATTATACCCTCGGTCAATTAGTCGGTTATGCGTTGATCATCAGTGTGGCGGTAATCCTCATCCGGATTCTCTGGGTTTTTCCGGCCACCTACATTCCGCGTTTAATCCTTAAAAAAATCTGCGCCAACGATCCGTATCCCGACTGGCGACACGTCACGATCGTCGCTTGGACAGGCATGCGCGGCGTTGTTTCATTGGCAGCCGCACTGGCCTTGGGCGATAAATTTCCGGGGAGCGATCTAATTTTATTTCTCACCTTCATCGTGATCATCACCACGCTCATCGTGCAGGGTTTAAGTTTGCCGCCACTCATCCGCTGGCTCGGCATTGAGGATGATGGCGCAGAATTGCAAGAAGAACGCGAAGCCCGGCTCAAAGCCAATCGCGCCGCGCTGAACCGGCTCAACGAAATCGCAGAAAAAAATCCGACGAAAGCCGACGTCCTCCAACGTCTGCGTATCGAATACGAAGATCATATCCGCCAGATCGAAGGCGACGGAACCACCACCGTCAGCGCATCGCTCCGCCTTTTCTCGGCCGAATACGAACGACTCTCTCACGTCGCCTTGCAAGTCGAACGCACGACGTTGATCCAGCTCCGCGACACCAATGTCATCAGCGACGAAGTGTTGCGCCACATCCAACGTGATATTGATCTGGCGGAAATCCGGTTGAAGTAATTTTCTGCAGCGACGGCGCTACAACATCTTTTTCACCAGACTGCGCGCCTGGCGAATCAGGTTCAAATCTTCGGCGAGATTGCCGAAACGCACATTCAGCAAGCCGCTTTGCTGCTGGCCGAGCAATTCGCCGGGACCACGCAATTTCAAATCCGCTTCGGCGATCTTAAAACCGTCCGTCGTCGCTTCTAGAATTTTCAAGCGCGCCTGCGCGTCGTCCGTCGTCGCATCGGAAATGAGGATGCAAAAGCTTTCGTGCGCGCCGCGACCAATGCGCCCGCGCAATTGATGCAACTGCGCCAGCCCGAAATGTTCCGCGTTTTCGATGAGCATCACCGTCGCGTTCGGCACGTCCACGCCAACTTCGATCAATGACGTGGCGACGAGCGCTTGGATTTTGTTCGCACGAAAATCGGCCATCACCGCTTCTTTTTCAGCCGACTTAATCCGTCCGTGCAACAGACCAATTTTAAACGACGTCAGCGCGCGCTGCACGTTTTCAAATTCTTTCGTGACGGCTTTAATGTCTTTATCCGTGTCGGCAACGTCCACGCGCGGATAGACGATGTAAGCCTGCCGTCCGGCAGAAATTTTTTCGCGGATGAAATCAAAAACTTTCGGCAATTTGTCCGTCGTGCGCACAAACGTCTTGATCGCACCCCGACCGCCGGGCAATTCATCAATCACGGAAACATCGAGATCGCCGTAGAGCGTCAGACCGAGCGTGCGCGGAATCGGCGTCGCCGTCATCACGAGCAGGTGCGGATAATTTCCTTTGCGAACCAGTTGCTCGCGTTGCGCCACGCCGAATTTGTGCTGCTCGTCAATGATCACCAGGCCGAGATTTTCAACCGCAAAACC
>JAMFSJ010000005.1 GCA_026225255.1 Methylacidimicrobium fagopyrum
ACCATCAGCGAAACAGCATTGTATTCCTGCTTGCCCTGGTTGCGTCCGAGCGTCGTGAGCATGACGTTTGCGATCTGGTCGGTGCAATGCGTCCAGATGTCGATGATCTTGTTGTAGCGCTCGCCGGGAGTGATGACACCCTTGCGATATTGTTTTTCGACTTCGCGAATCTGTTTGTGCGCGTTTTCGATCTGTTCGTCGCGTTCTTTCGGGACGATCATGTCGTCGATACCGATGGACACGCCGGACTTCGTCGCTTCGCGGAAACCGATTTCTTTCAATTTGTCCAACATGACAACCGTCTTGTCGTGGCCGGCAAATTTGTAACACTTCCAGATCAGATCACCGAGGTCGGATTTCTTCACCGGCTTGTTGTGGTAACCGAGTTCATCCGGCCAGATTTCGCTGAACAGCACGCGACCGATCGTCGTATCAATGATCTTCTTGTCGGCAATACCAAAAACAGTTTTGCGACCGAAATCAGGATTCAACAAACGGATACGATCGTGCGTTTTGAGCGCTTGATCGCTGTAAGCATAAATCGCTTCAACCTTCGAGCCGAAGAGCGGCAATTCATTCAAGTCCGCCGGCAACGCTTTGCGCGGTTCCGCCGTGACGTAATAGCAACCGAGCGTAATATCTTGCGTCGGCGTGATGATCGGCTTGCCGGAGGAAGGCGAGAAGATGTTGTTCGTCGCCATCATGAGCAAACGAGCTTCCATCTGCGCTTCCACAGAAAGCGGCACGTGAACGGCCATTTGGTCACCGTCGAAGTCAGCGTTATAGGCGGTGCAAACCAGCGGATGAATACGAATCGCTTCGCCTTCGATCAACATCGGTTCGAACGCCTGCACGGACAAACGGTGCAAGGTCGGCGCGCGGTTCAGCAACACCGGATGACCCTTGGTCACTTCTTCCAAAACGTCCCACACTTCACGCGTCTGACGTTCGATCATTTTCTTCGCGGAACGGACCGTGTGCACATAACCGAGCTCTTTCAAGCGGCGGATGATGAACGGTTCGAACAAAACGAGCGCCATCTTTTTCGGCAAACCGCACTGGTTCAATTTCAATTCCGGTCCGATCACGATGACGGAACGGCCTGAATAATCCACGCGCTTACCGAGCAAGTTCTGACGGAAACGACCACCTTTGCCCTTGAGCATGTCGCTCAAAGATTTCAGCGAGCGGTTGCCTGCGCCGGTGACCGGACGACCGTGACGACCGTTGTCGAACAACGCGTCCACGGCTTCTTGCAACATACGTTTTTCGTTGCGGATAATGACTTCCGGCGTCTTGAGCTGGAGCAACGTGCGGAGACGATTGTTCCGGTTAATGACGCGACGATACAAATCGTTCAAGTCGGACGTCGCAAAACGACCGCCTTCGAGCGGGACCAACGGACGCAAATCCGGCGGAATCACCGGCAGCACCGTAAGAATCATCCATTCCGGACGGCTCTTGGACGAATGCAAACCTTGGAGCAATTTGATGCGCTTACCGAGTTTTTTGCGGATCTGTTTACTCTTCGTTTCCGTCATCGCAATCGCGAGTTCGTCGGCCTGTTTGACGAGGTCAACGCGAGCCATGGATTCGCGGACCGCTTCTGCGCCCATCTTGGCGAGGAACGCTTCCACACCGTAAGTTTCTTTCGCTTCGCGATATTCGACTTCCGTAAGCAATTGATTTTGCTTGAGCGGCGTCGTGCCCGGATCGATCACGAGATAATCTTCGTAATAAATCACGCGTTCCAAGTGACGCGCCGTCATGTCGAGCGCGAGACCGATACGTGAAGGCATGCACTTGAAGAACCAGATATGGCACGTCGGCACGGCCAATTCAATGTGACCCATGCGCTCGCGGCGAACGCGGGACAACGTCACTTCCACGCCGCAACGATCGCAGACAATGCCGCGATGTTTGATGCGTTTATACTTGCCGCAGGAACATTCCCAGTCCTTGACGGGACCGAAAATACGTTCGCAGAAAAGACCGCCCTTTTCCGGCTTAAACGTGCGGTAATTGATAGTTTCCGGGTTCTTAACTTCACCCTTGCTCCAGGAACGGATCGCATCGGGCGATGCGAGCGTGATGCCGACGTAGTCAACTTGGTTGACTTTATCGAGTCCGAGGATTTCGCGGGCGTTTTCTTTGGCGCTGGTCATAGTTAAATTATAGAAAAAACCGAAGGTTAAAAATACACTAGCGGGAAGCAGAGGCAATAAAATTTTGCAAGTTATTTCGGAAAAGGTTTGACGCCGCGCAAAATCTTTGAATTAACGGCCTTTCATGCGGGAAATCACGGCTTGAGCGGGAACATTTCCAGCGATTTTGTTTTTAATTTTTAATTTTTAATTTTTAATGGGCGGATGAACATTGCCATTGAACACGTCGGTCTGCCCGCAACGGATTCGGTTGCCTTGAAAAATTGGTATGAAAAAACGCTCGGTGCCCGCGCGATTTGGGACAACGGCCAAGTGCCGCCGACGTATTTGATCGAGCTGGGATCAGGCGCGTGGTTGGAAATTTATCCGGCGAACGAATCAGCGAACCCGGGGCGCGCGGATAATAAATGCGTCGGTTTCCGGCATCTCGCCTTGCGCGTGGACTCATTGACGACCACGAAAGCGGAATTGGAAAAACGCGGCGTGACCTTTACGGAGCCGGTTCGGCCGGCGGCGGGCGCCGGCAGCGTTTTATTTTTTGCGGATGCGGAAGGAAATTTATTGCATCTGGTCGAACGTCCGAGCGGTTGGAAACCGTGATTTTTGGCCCAGCGCATTTCAAAATGGGTCGGTCTGAGCGGCGGCTTTGCCCGACCTTTGATCGGCTTATTTCTTCTTCGCGCGGATGACGAGGAGCGGAATAAACGTGTTATGCCGCACTTCCGTAATCGTGCTGCCGTGAACCAGATCGCCGAGAAAACGATGTCCGTGCCCGGCCATCGCGATTAAATCGCACGATTCCGCTTCGGCTATTTTTAAGATCTCCGCCGGTGGACTGCCCATCGCCAACTTCGTTTCGACGGTTAATTTTTTTGCGCGCAAGAGTTCAGCAGTTTTTTCGAGATAGTCGCGATCGGCTTTAATCTCTTCGGATTCGGCCAGTTTCAATTGCGCGAACTGGCGCGCGGCAAAACCATCGGCGACGTGCAGTAAAATAATTTTCGAACCAAAATGCGCCGCCAGCTCGGCCACATGCGACAGAATGGTTTCATCCGCCGGGCTGTTATCGAGCGTGAGGAGAATTTTTTTATACATAAAAAATTTCTACTGCGTCGGCATCGTCAAGCCGAGATGACCGTAAAACACTTTCAAAACCGATACTGGCATTAACGTATCAAAAAGTAATTTCACGTTGAGGACAATGATAATTGCCGCAATCGTCCAGCCGAGGATTTTAATCCAGAGCGGATTGGCGAATTCGCCCATCGTCACTTTTTCACCGGTGAAACGCAGTAGCGGCCAGATGGCGAAACCCAGTTGCATGGACAACACGACTTGGCTAGCGACGAGTAATTGCGTGGTTTTACTTTCGCCAAAATAACCGATAACGATGACGGCAGGAATGATGGCGAGGGCGCGCGTGATCAATCGCCGCAACCACGGGCGCAGACGGATATTGATGAATCCTTCCATGACGATCTGGCCGGCAAGCGTGCCCGTGAGCGTGGAATTTTGACCGGAAGCGAGCAGCGCGACGGCGAACAAAATGCTCGCGCCGGTCACGCCCAAGGCGCCGGGCAATAATTTGTAAGCGTCTTGAATTTCCGCCACGTCTTGATGGCCGGACCAATGAAACGCCGCCGCTGCGAGAATGAGAATCGCCGCGTTAATGAACAGCGCAAACATCAGCGCGACGGTGGAATCAATCGTCGCGAATTTGAGCGCTTCGCGTTTGCCGCCGGGCGTTTGTTCGTATTTGCGCGTTTGCACGATGGACGAGTGGAGATACAAATTATGCGGCATAACGGTCGCGCCGATGATGCCGATGCTAACGTAGAGCATGTCTTGGTTATGCAAAATTTCCGGGCTGGGCACAAAGCCCAGCAGCATGCCGACGAAGCCGGGTTTCGACCAAATAATTTCCGCCGCGAAACACGCCCCAATGGTGGCAATCAAGGTGATGACGAGCGCTTCGATGTAACGAAAGCCTTTATTTTGCAAATATAAAACCGCGAGCACGTCGAGTGCGGTGATGACGCAACCCCAGACGAGCGGGAGGCCGAAGAGTAATTGCAACGCGATGGCGGAACCGACGACTTCCGCCAAATCACACGCGGCGATGGCGATTTCGCAAATGATCCAGAGGAACCAAACGGTGGGCGTGGAATAATGATCGCGGCAGGCTTGCGCGAGGTCGCGGCCCGTGGCGATGCCGAGTTTGGCGGATAAATGCTGGAGCAAAATCGCCATGAAATTGGAGATGAGAATGACGGAGAGCAGCGTGTAGCCAAATTGCGCGCCGCCTTGCAGATCAGTCGCCCAATTGCCCGGATCCATGTAGCCGACGGCCACGAGAAAACCGGGGCCGGAGAACGCGAGGAGTTTACGCCAAAACGAAGCGTTGGTGGGCACGAGGACACTGCGGTGAACTTCGGGCAGCGAAACTTGGCCGGCATTTTTTCGCCCGGCGGAATCAGCCTGGGGATCATTCGTTGGATCCGGTGGAGTCATAAATCAAAATCTCCAAGTGATACCGGCGAACGGATTGAAATCATCGGCCGCATGGGTGACGCCGAAATTGCAGCCGCCGTCGAATTGAAGATTTTTCGTCAGTAAATATTCCAGTCCGAAATCCACGGTGCCAATCCACGCCGCATGACTTTCCGTGCTGAAATCGCTGAACCATTCCACGTAGCCGCTCAATTTGCCGATGAGGTGATGGTCGAGGCTGGCGGAAGCGATGACGTCTTCGTGATAATTATCGCCGGCCTCATTTTTTCTGAAACTGACGGCGGTTTCCAAGCTCAGGTCAAAACCGTGCGGCAAGCTCACCGCCAACGGTAAAATCAAGCCGCCTTCGACGGCGTTATTTCCGAGCGCATCCGTGCTGGTGGGAAATTTGGCGTAGGGCAACAGCGCAAAGGCGGTGGTGCCGCCCTCGTTGCCCCACAAGTTGATTTTCAACCGCGTGGTCAGATCGCCCCAACCGGACTGAGTCGCTTTGCCGGAACTCCCTTGCGTTTCCACATTGAGGTAACTGTCATAGACCAGTTGCAAATCAACATTGTTGAACAATCCGGCTTTGAGATTGAAATCGCCGACTTGCCAAGCCCGCGTGCGCGTGCCGCCAGAAGTGTCGTAAGTGAAATTCGCAAAATCAGCTTCCACTTGGAAATGCCCGGCATCCACGGTGTAAGGCGCCTCGGTCTTGTCCGGCCGATCCGGACTCAAGTCGCGCAGGAGATTTTTCGGCACCGGATTGAAAAGGTTGTAAGCGCTTTTATCGGGCGAAAGCGTATTGGTTTCCTGCGCTAATACCTTCATTGCCGCCAGCCAAACCAACGCGGCGGCGGCCATCCGGCTGACTAGGTAAGATTTCATCATTTAAATTATGTAGCGAGTGATACAATTGAAGCGCCGCCGCGTCAACCCCAAAATGTAGCATAGGTTACAAAATAAACCCGAAGCTAAAAACCGCGACGGCCCGGGGAGGAAAACGGATCAAGCCGGAAAATAATTATGAATACCCGTTGCCATCAAGCGAAAACAAGTCATTATGGACGACTTATTAAAGAAGAACACATAGAAGTAGAAGGCCGCGTGCAAACGGTGTTGCCAGGAACGATGTTCCGCGTGGAATTGGACAATCGCCATCTCGTGCTCGCCACGATTTGCGGCAAGATGCGCAAACGCTGGGTGCGATTGACAGTGGGCGACCGCGTCAAGATGGAGATGTCGCCGTATGATTTGAATAAGGCGCGGATTACCTGGCGGTTGAAATAATGTGAGGAGCGACGGCCACGGGGCCGTCCGCGCTGGGTTGCGGCGCAACGGATGGGCAAAGATTCAGGCAACCACCTTCGGTTCCGTCGCCTGACACAGCGCTCGGCGACGTGGAACATCGCAACGCGATGTCCGCACCTTCGTTTTACTAAAAAATTCTCGACTCCGAAATCGCCGTGGGTTTCACTGCTGAAAACTGTGCCACGTTCTACCAAAAAGAAATCGATTCCCGTTCGCGCCGCCCTGGTGCGTTCACCCGCGCAGCAAGCGGAAAATTTTCGCCGTTCGCGTCGGGATCGCTCGCTGGAAACAGCGCAAGATTACGTTGAAGCCATTGCCGATTTAACGTTGGCGCGCGGTGAGGCGCGCGTGGTGGATTTAGCGCGGCAACTCGGCGTGACCCATGTCACGGTGAACCGCACGTTGGCGCGGTTGCAGAAAAGTGGCTTCGTGAAAACGGAACCGTATCGCGCCATTTTTCTGACGGAGGCGGGTGATACGTTGGCGGCGGAATGTAAGCGGCGACATGAAACCGTGGTTTCGTTTTTGCGTTCGCTCGGCATTTCGGAACGCGTGGCAGAATTGGACGCGGAAGGCATCGAACATCATGTCAGTCCGGAAACGTTGGCGGCGTTTGAGCGGCGTTTAAAAAAATCCTGATGCGTCCGCTCGATCTTCAGCGCATCGGCAACGAACTCGCCATCAAATGGGACGATGGCGGCGAACAATTTATTTCGCTGGAACAGTTGCGTCGTGCTTGTCCGTGTGCGGGTTGCAAGGGCGAGGTGGACATCATGGGCAATCTTTACAAAAACCCCGAACAACCGCTGACGGCAAAGGCCTTTGAATTGGTGAAGTTGCACTGGGTGGGCGGTTACGCGCTGCAGCCGGTCTGGGCGGATGGCCACGCGACCGGGCTATTTTCGTTTGAGTATTTGAAGCGGGTGTGAGGGTGGAAGTTGAGCGTTGGGGAGTTGATGGTTGATAGTTTATGGTTGAAAGTTGAAACAGCGGCAGAAGGGCTATGTTGCAGGCGATGTTTTCGCTTTTTCGCCTTGCGCTTTTTCTAATTTTTGTTCCAAAAAAAACGGCGCGTCTTGGGAGACGCGCCGTTGTTATTTTTAGAACCAACTTATTGGACGGAGGGTTCGTCAATGATGGCTTGCGCCGGATCAGTTTTTTTAGGATCGCTCCAATTATACGGACGGGTTCCGTCCCAGAGCGAATTCGGATCCAACATCGTTTCGCGCTTGGTCGGTTTCGTATTGAGAAACTGGCTGTCGGTGGCTTGGAAATTGTCGTCTTTGACAATGGTCGGCGTGATAAAGATCAAGAGATTGTCTTTGGTGGTGGTTTTGTTTTCGCTGCGGAAGAGGTAGCCCAAATAGGGGATATCGCCAAGCAACGGCACTTTGGTGCTAGTGGATTGCGGATTATCTTGAACCAATCCACCCATGACCAAGGTGTGGGCGTTGGGCACGAGGACTCGGGTGTCGAACGTGCGGAAATCAAAGATATCCGCTTGGTAGGTTTGGCCATTGACGGTTTGGCTGGCAAGGCCGCCGTAACTGGAGACTTGCGGGCTGACCTTGAGCCAGATGCGGTCGTTCGCTGAAATTCGCGGCGTAACATTCAAAACCGTGCCGACGTTCGTGTAGGAAACTTGGGAACCACCAGCGGTGTTAGCGGTGCCAGCGGTGACGCTAAATACCGGGTAGCCACGGGTCACAGAAATCTGCGCTTGTTCGTTATCCAAGGTCACCACGCGCGGGGTAGAAACAATTTGGGCATCCGAGGATGAATTCAAGAAAGAAACCACCGCACTCAAACCGTCGGCATCAAGAAAGGCAGTCGTCGGATTCAAACCTTTGGCCGTATCCAACAACAAACTGGGACTGGCTAAAAGCTGGGGCGGGCCGTAGGTGTATACGGCTGGACTGGCTCCTGTGGTTGCAGTAGCGGCCGTGGGCGGCGTGTAAGTTGTTGAATAACGTCCGGCCTGATTGACGTTATTTCCGAACGCCACATGTTGCGCCTGGAGTGTGCTGGTCCAATCCACGCCTTTGGTCGAGGTCGGGTTACTGGAAATTTCCACCAACTTGGTTTCGATCAATACCTGTCGTGTCGGCGTGTCGAGTTGATTCGCCAGAACATCCACGGCCTGCTGTTCGGGGTCGGTGGCCACGATGACCAACTGGCTCGTGCGGTTATCCGCGATGACTTTGCTGCGTTTATCAGTGAAGGTGGATTGCACGGCGTCGATCATGTTGGAAACGCTGGAGTATTTTAATTGCAAAACGCGGGTGATGAGCTGGGGCAACGCCGCCGGGTCTTTCATGGTGATGCGGGCGATGCCGGTGCCTTTATCATGGATCATCTGCAATCCATAATTGTCCAGCAAGGCGAGCAGCGCATTTTCCGCCGTGATATTTTCCCAACGGATGGACAGCACGGGTTCGGTTTTAACTTGGCCGCTGGCATCGGGTTGGCCGAAATTAATTTTCGGGTCGAGCATATAATTAATACCTGCCTGCCGCGCCAAATTTTCAACGGCGGTGGTGAGCGGCACATCCGAGAATTGAATCAAGGGAATATCCGCGTTGGTGGCCGGCGCTGTGGGCGCGGGCACCAGTGCATTCGTCGCCAGTGTCGGCGCACTATTCGTCAGCGCGACGACCACGGGCGCGTTACTGCTCGTGGCGGTGATGGTGGCAGTGACGGTGGTGGTGATGCTCGGGGCGTTGGTGGATTGAACCGCCACACTGCCGGTGGGAGCGTTGGTCTGCGCCGGCGCAGCCACTACACCCGCCAATCCGGCGAGCACGATGAGGTAGGCTATTTTTTTCATAGGATAAGGTTGTTGGTTTGGGTTGCGTTTGAGTGAGGCGAACATTTTTAAGTGGTGGCTAATGATTAATGCGTTGAAAAAATAAGTTCACGGCGCTGGCCGTTGGCTTCCACCACGACGCTGTTAGGTTTGATGGCGAGACAATGGACATGCACCCGTCCACTCGGCGTGAGCACATCGCTCTCGTCACCCACCCCAAAGGTATGATTATTGATGATGACCATGCGGTTGCCCGACGTGCCGGAAAAGCCCCGGATGGCCAAGGCACTGACCTCGGTCGCCGCATTGGTGGTGGCGACGGCGTAACCCCGGGTAGAATCAGGGAAAAACGGATCGCGTCCGTCATGCGGCGTGGCCGGAATATCAAACAGGGAACGGGCCGGCGTCACCGGCTTTTCATCCGCCTTTTTTTCCGGTTGGGCGAAAGCGACCCCGCTCGCGACCAGCGAAAGCAACAAACTATATTTCAAAAAAGATTTCACGTTATTTTAACGATTCAGGTTGAAGGTGGGTGACGACATCCGCGCAAAACGTCAGATTTTCGTCCCCGGCTTTAGGTTCGAGCGCGACATTGACCAGCCGCATGTGCGGAAATGCATTTTCAAACTCGGCGACAAATTTTTTCAGATCGGGATATTCGCCCATGTGGTTGGTCGAGGCGGACTTTTTATTGACCGCCGTGTTCGGCAGCGAGATCACCACATTTAGTTTTAAAAAATTGCCCATATTTTTTAACTGTTAGGTTTGACCAGCGCCACGACCTCCATGTGAAAATTCAAGTGTTCGTTGCCGCTCGCGGAATCGCCCACGGAATCAACCGTCAGATTAAGCAGGCGCATGTGCGGAAACGTATTTTCAAAATCAGCCACGAACTTGCCCAAGTCCTGATAATAGGCCGTGCCGTTGAGCGAGAGGCGCAACTGCTTGTAGGGAAAATTGGCGATGAAATCCACGTCGCCAACCGTCGGCTGACCGATCGTCGGGATGTCCACGTGGTAATCGTTTTTGAACCGGCGAAGGGTATCGTAAGTCCAGGAATAAACATCCCCCGTAGCGATGTCCTGTTCGGCGAGGTTCAATTGCGCGGAAACTTCCGCCAATTCATTCGACGTAACCAGCGCTTGGCCGATAATTTTTTTATAATTATCCAATTCCCCCTGCTTGTCGCTGATCTCTTTGGCCTGTTGTTGATTGGTGGCATTCTGCGGCCCGATCAACATGAAATACACGGCGCCGATCAAGGCGGCGGTGACCACCAGCACCATGATGAGCTGGTTCTTTTTGGCGGGTGAGAGGCGTTTCATCGGGTTTGATCAGAAAAACGGCATTCAACGGTGAAAAGCACAAACGGCTTGCCGTCGGAACCAGGTTGGGGCGCAGACAGATTGGATAATTTCACAGCGTTATTCGTCGTCACATTCGCTTTGATAAAATCGAGCTGGCTCAAAGAATCCTTGTAACGGTTGACTTGGTCGCCCGGATTCGCGCTCGAATCTTTCGCATCCAATGTCAGCACGCGGTGTTCGGTGACGGGCACTTTCGCCGGCGCCGCGCCCTCTTCAGTGGCCGCAGGTTGAACGCGGGAATAAGTTTGATTCATCTGCAACCGGATCAAACGCACATTCGGCACGTATAATTGCTGCATCGAATTCAACAAGCTGCCTTGCAAAAACCGCGACGCGCTCAATTTCGTCAACGCCGTCAGCCGCACTTTGGCGTCGGCCACTTTGCGTAAATTCACCACCACCGAATTATAATCGTTCGTGTGTGATTGGATGTTCGCCTGCACCTGCGCAAGCCGGCTGCTGGCCACCACGTGCGTCAATAAACTAGAGCTGAACCACACCAGCGATACCGCCACCAGCAACGCGCCGCCGAAAATGGCGCGCTTCACCGGATCGCGTCGGCGCAACTCTTCCTGCGCCTGCGCCTCGTTCAATAAATTGATTTGAATAGGCATAAAAATTAAAAAGCCGCCAACGCCGCGCCCACTGCCACCGTCAATTGCGGGCTTACATGTTCAATTTCCACCGCCTGCTGCCCCGGCAACGCCAGCTGCAAAAATCCCGTCGGGCTCCACGTCTTGCATTCCAGCAACAACTCCGAATGCAACATCTGTAAAATCATTTCGGAACGCGCTGAACCGCCGCTCACATACACCTGCGAAACGGGGTTGTCTTGTTGATGCTCGAAGAAATCCAGCGACGCACGAATCTCGCGGCCGAGCGGAAGCACGTGCATTTGCAAAACCGATTCCACTTCCGGCGCCATGCCGATCTTAATGCCTTCCGCTTCGGCGTGGCTGACGCTCAACGCTTCCGCCAAGCCGTCCGTCAGCATATCGCCGCCCACATTCACCATGCGGTTCAACGCCAGTTCGCCTTGATTCAAAACGCACACCGTCGTGTGTTTGAAACCGATGTCCACCAACGCGATCGTTTCTTTTTCAAAAATTTCCGGCAACGCCTGTTCAAACGCGTTGATCAAACCGAGCATTCCCGGAACCATGCAATCCGCGATCAAACCCGCCTGGCTCGCCGCCGCGATAAAATCATTCGCCAATTGTTGTTTCGCCGCGGCGGCTAAAATTTTCAATTTCGGCACGGCACTAATTTTGACCTCGGGATTTTGGGAGAGACGCGGCGGGATGATGTGACAATCGAAAACGTGGTTCGGCAAATCCTGTTGCAGATAATTTTTGTGGTTCATTTTCAGAACCTGCCGCATTTCGCTGATCGGAATTTGCGGCAATTCAATCTGCCGCACCACTGCGTCATCCACCCCGATCGCTATCGTGACATATTTTGTTGGATTGCCCAACGCTTCGGAAATCGCCCGCAAATGATCGGCGAGTTGTTCCACTGAAATTTTTTTCTCAAAAATCGGCGCGTCCACCAACGCATAACGCGTCAGTGCCAACACTTCACCGCGCCGCTCCAGCAAAACCGCCTTGGTCGTGCGGCTGCCCAGATCAATCGCAATCATCTGCGACCGCTTCCGCCCTTTATTCAAAAATGGTAATGCCAAAGCCATGTTTTTATTTCGTTAATACGCGAACCAAACAATGATTCGCGGTTTTGACCAAGCAAATGCTGCGCCAAAACGTCTTAACTCCGGAAAAGCTTTGAAACTCCCCTACTTTGTCTGAAGACCAGCCGATGTTGTCCCGAAAAGGAACGCGGATTAAATCAATTCCTGCGCCCGTTGTCTTGCCATGTCCAAAAATGCGTCCCGCAAGGCCGATTTTTTGCCACGCCACGTCGCCCCGATCACCGCCACCGGAAAGTCCGGCAACGCCAACGCACGCACTGTTTTCGGCAAAATTTTACCCGGCACCTGCACCGAAACGCCGATCCCTAAACCATTTTCGACATAGGTTTCGATCAATCCGGCCGAACTCGCCTCGATTGAGGGAAACCATTCCACCCCGAGTTCTTGCAACCGCGTGGCAAATCTTTTTGTCAATGCTTCCTGCGCCGGCAAACAGATCAACGCTTCGTCGATTTTATCGCGCGCCCACAATTCCGCGGCCGATTTCAGTTCGGAATTTTTTGCCACCAGCAACACTATCGGCAACTTTAGCAATACGAGTGATTGGAAGCCTGCCTGCGGTTTTTCCTCGATCAACGTGATCGCCAAATCAATCTCATCCTTCGCCAACATATCTTCCAATTGCGCCGGAAACCCTTCGCGCAGAGAAACTTTCAAGCCGGGAAATTTTTTGCGCACGCCATTCAATAAACGCGGCAGATGATCGCGCAAAATAATCGTCGAAGCGCCGATCCGAAAATGCCGCGCCCGACCGCCCTGAAATTCCGCCGCCATTTTATCCAGATTCGCAAAGAACGGCTGGCAGAAGGCGAATAACTTTTCACCCTCCGGCGTCAACGCAAATGGCCGCCGCTGAAACAGCGTCACGCCCAAAAATTCTTCCAACTGCGCCACTTGCGCGCTGATTGCCGGCTGTTGAATGCCGTAAGGAATATTTCGCACCGCCGGCATGATGCCGCCGTGTTTGGCGACAAAATAAAAAAGTTCGAGATGATGGACGTTCATTGATTTAAGCGATGCTGTCGCAGTTTTATCAATTCACGCTCCCCGCGCAAGCTGCGTTAAAACAGGCGAATGAATATTATTTTAAGTTCGGCGCTGGAAATCGTTGGCACCATTTTCGCCGCCGAGTTTGTCGCGGGTTGCGTCCACTGGCTGGAAGACGCTTACATTCGCGAAAAGACGCCGCTCATCGGCAAATTTATCGGACGCCCGAACACCATCCACCACCATTTCCCGCGCCACATGACGCGTAATACTTGGTGGCAAAGCTCGTGGGATTTGGGGTTGATCGCGGCGGGGCTCGTGCTGGCCGCGTGGCAATTTAATTGCCTGACCTGGCAAGTCTGGCTCTTCGCTGCGTTGAGCGCTAATGCGAATGAATTTCATAAATGGTCGCATCGCACCCGCAAAGAAAACGGTCGCGTCATCTCCTTCCTGCAAGACGTCAAACTGTTGCAAACCGCCAAACATCACGCGCGCCATCACACCGATCCGAAGAACAGTCATTATTGCACCATCACAAACATTTTAAATCCCGTGCTCGACCGTTTGAATTTCTGGAACAGCCTCGAATGGTTCTTAGCGAAAACCATCGGTCTGAAACGCCAACCCGACACCTCCGTCCGCGGCTTCGGCCCCGGCCCGGAATGGTTGAAGGAATTTAAGCGCGCCGCTTAAGAAACCCAGGCGAGGCGAGACTCCGTCAAGGCATTGAATAAAAATCTCACGCCAAGTCGCCAAGCCGCCAAGAAAAAAATTTACTTCGCGCCTTGGCGTCTTGGCGTGAGACTATTTTTAAGCGGTTAGGGCTCGACGGAACTTGTCCTCACCGATTGTTTATCCATCACCGTAATTGACACCGCCATTCCTTTTTGCGGAAATACGCGGGAGCAATTTATAAATCTGATGAGCCACGCCATTTCAACCGAATCTTTATCTCAGGAAAGCCGCACGTTCCCGCCATCGGCGGAAGTCAAACAACGCGCGCTCATCAATGCCGATCAATTTAACGCGCTCTATCAGCAATCGCTTCGCGAGCCCGACAAATTTTGGCTCGAACAGGCCAAGACGCTCGACTGGATCAAGCCGCCGACGGTCGCGGGCAAGCACGTTTGGGATACTGACGCGCGCAAGATTGAGCACACTTGGTTCGCCGACGGCCAACTGAATCTGAGCGCGAACTGCCTCGACCGGCATCTCGCCCAACGCCGCGACCAAGTGGCGATCATCTGGCAAGGCGATGCCGAAGACGAAGTCAAAAAAATCACCTACGGCGAATTGCACCGCGAAGTCTGCAAGTTTGCCAACGTCCTGAAATCGCTCGGCGTCGCGAAGGGCGATCGCGTGGCGATTTACCTACCGATGATCGTTGAAGCCGCCGTCGTCATGCTTGCGTGCACGCGTGTCGGCGCGATTCATTCCGTCGTGTTCGGCGGATTCAGCGCGGATTCTTTATCCGACCGCATCATCGATTCGACCTGTAAATTATTAGTCACCGCGAATGCCTCATTGCGCGGCGGTAAAAGCATTCCGCTCAAGGCCATCGCCGATACCGCGCTGCAAAAAACGCCGAGCATCGAACACGTCGTCGTCATCAAACGTAACGATGAACCGTGTAACATCACCGCCGGTCGCGATGTGTGGTATCACGATCTGATGGCGAAAGCTTCTGTCGAATGCGCGCCAACGCCTGTGAATGCTGAGGATTTTCTCTTCATTCTTTATACCAGTGGCTCGACCGGCAAACCGAAAGGCGTCGTCCATAGCACCGCCGGCTACCTGCTCTGGAGCGCGCTGACACATAAATACGTTTTTGATATTCACGATAACGACGTTTATTTCTGCACCGCCGACATCGGCTGGGTCACCGGCCACAGCTACGTCGTTTACGGTCCGCTGTGCAACGGCTCCACGACGATGATGTTCGAAGGCATTCCTACGTGGCCGGACGCCGGACGGTTGTGGCAGATCGTAGAGAAGTTCAAAGTCACTTCGTTTTACACCGCACCCACGGCCATCCGCGCGCTCATCCGCCTTGGCAATGAATGGCCGGCCAAGCATGATCTGAGTTCGCTACGCGTGCTCGGTTCCGTCGGCGAACCGATCAATCCCGAAGCGTGGATGTGGTATTTTAATAATATCGGCGGCGGCCGTTGTCCCATCGTGGATACATGGTGGCAGACCGAGACCGGTGGCCATTTGATCACGCCGCTGCCCGGCGTGAACACCTTGAAACCCGGCAGCGCAAGCCGTCCGTTCTTCGGCGTGGAAGCCGTGGTGTTGCGCGATGACGCGAGTCAGTGCAACGCCAATGAAGGCGGAAAATTGTGCATCACCAAACCGTGGCCCGGCATCATGCGCACGACGTGGGGCGACCATGACCGTTTCATCAATACTTACTTCGCGACTTACAAGAACATGTATTTCACCGGCGACGGTTGCCGCGTGGATGCCGACGGCGATTTCTGGCTGCTCGGCCGCGTGGACGACGTCGTGAATGTCTCCGGCCATCGCATCGGCACGGCGGAAGTTGAGAGCGCGCTCGTGAGCCACGCGAAAGTCGCCGAAGCCGCCGTCGCGCCCATGCCGCACGATATCAAAGGCCAGGCGCTCTACGCCTTCGTGACGTTGAAAGACGGCATCGCCGAAAGCGACGAACTAAAAAAGGAACTCGCGAATCACGTCCGTAAAGAAATCGGGGCAATCGCCGCGCCGGATAAAATTCAATTCGCGCCCGGCCTGCCGAAGACGCGTTCCGGCAAGATCATGCGCCGCATCCTGCGCAAGATCGCCGAGAACCAAGTGGACCAGATCGGCGATATTTCGACGCTGGCCGATCCGCAAGTGGTGGAGGCATTGGTGAAGGGGAAGCAGTGAATTACAATTTAACAGAAAGCCAAAAAGAAATGTGCCGATGGATTGTGAAATCAATCCGCGAAGGAAAGATTAAAGAAACATTCCACGTAACACAGTTTCAACAAGGACTTCGTTTTAAGGCTGGCTATTTGACCGCATGGATAAATGCTCCAGGTGATTATTCGATGCTGAATTGTTTGGCACAAGAAAACCTGCTGTCACTGGAAGGAACTCCTGGAAGCGCTACATGCGTCGTTAGAGGCAAAATATACACAGCCGTAAATTCAAATTTTGCCGATGAAGAAGTTGCATCTCCTATTTCAACCCTAGCCCAAACGCATCCACCAGAAATCGCAATGTCACTCGACAGGTTGCGCGCAAAATATCCCGATTCCAAGAATGTTGGTTTTTTGGTAATGCGATTCACAGCTGCCAAGCCGTTCGCAAAGATTGTTGAAATCATTAAGAAAACCGGCGAAGAACATGGGTTAAAAATTATCCGTGCTGACGAGAATGAATTTCATGCCGATTTATGGGGCAATGTCCGAACACATTTGCATGGCTGTGGCTTCCGCATCGCCATTTATGAACGCATTGAAACCAACGAGCCCAATGCAAACATTGGCCTTGAAGTTGGATATTTAATGGCGATGAATAAGCCCGTCCTGCTCCTAAAAGATAAAACGGTGGAAACGCTCCAAGCCGATCTTGCAGGAAAACTCTACAAACAATTTGATCCTCATGATCCAGAAGGAACAATTCCAGCACAATTAACCAAATGGCTGGAAGACTACGGCATTATCATTCCAAAGCACGGGTAGGATTTCTTCATTCAAACGATCACCCAAAGTAACGCGGGGCGGAATTCTAGGCTTTGATACGGAATCCCTTTGGAATTTGTCCAGCGCCGTAGGTGCGGCATCTTTGTAGAACCAAACCAAACAAGAAATTCAGCCCCGTCGGGGCGGCATATTCTGTTTTCATCCCGGTGATATCGCTCCTACGGAGCTTGGCCATTTAACACCTCGGGTTTCTACAATGATGTCAGCCCTACGGGCTTGGCCGAAAAGACAACTGGGTAATTGCCCGCCATCCCAAAAGATTGAAACCATTCAGCCCGGCGTGAACGCAACTTGCCAGATCACAGAGTCACGTCCGAAATTAGCCAGTCCCTGCGTGTCTGGCTAATTTCAGGTTGCGCCTTCGGCAAGAAGGCCAAGGCAATGCGGACGGCATATTCACGATACCTTTCCCCATCCGTGTTCAATCCGTGTTCAATCCGTGGCTAAAAAACCTTTTCCCCCACTTCAATGAAAATCCAAAAAGCAAAACCGCCGGCATGGTTTTAACCATGCCGGCGGCGTTCGCTTACTCAAATAAATTAGGCTTTGCGGTTCTTGCGCAAGGAACGCGCGACGCACAGGCCAAACGGCAATAACATCAAGCCACCAGCCACCACGGTGGTGGTTTCAGGCACCGCAGTCACCACGCTGCTACCACCGGTGCTGACGGTCCAATCGCCATAAATTGTCGGCTCGGGCGAACAATCGTTAGCCGCACTAGGATTGGCAGAGTTTTCATCCGGACGTCCTAAATAGGTGTAAGCCCAGCTGATAATCGGATTGTTCGCTTTATCGGTTGAATAACCAGTCAATACCAAATCACCGTTGCGCAAAACAAAACTTCCGAAATAGCTGTCATAATAAATCGTGTCCGTGCCCACCGCGCCATACGTGAAGCTGAATGACGTGATCGCACCTGATACGTTATTATAAACCAGCGATCCACTCGAGGTGACCCCGTTGGCGCCAATCGGGCTAGCTCCGGTAGACGGAGTAGTGTCAGGCGACCAAACATAGGTAATCAGCGATGCCTTCACGGCATTAGGAGCGATGGCCAAGCCGATAACGACAGCGGCCAGTGCGAGTTTTTTCAGATTTGTTTTCATGTTTTATTTAAAGATTCATTAGCAACCTTTGCGGGGACAAAAGTAACTTTCAGGAAGCTACACCATTGGTAGGCCAGCGGACTATCTACCCTTAAGACATGTTTGCACATTTTTGGGACATATTGAAAAAGTATACTTTTGGGCGCTTAATGACATAAATCGGATATTGCGGAATCCCAATGGTCGGCCTCTCGCCTAAAGGCGCGGCAGCCGTCTTCGCTCCGTCTCCGCGACTCAAATTAAATTCTTCCTAATTCAGGCCCGCCTTTATCTGGGTTTCCTCGGGGTTTAATCGGTGGCTAAAACGCTTCAACCACCTGCCGCCCAAAATAATTCGCGCCCAAAAACTTTTTCATTAAACTCCGCGCGTGGTTAATCCGTTTGTGCATTGGACTAATGCCCACAGCGCCCTCGCGCCGTGGTTGTATCTCGCGCTGTTTTTCGCCGCGTCGTTCCTGATGATTTGGCGGTTGGAAGCGATGAGTGCGCGCGGTTTTGAAGGCACCATTCTCGGCACGCTCGTGATGCCGTATTGTTCCGGACTCGGCAATTTAATCTTCGCCATCATCCTCGGTCGCAATGGCGGCAACGGCGCGGATGTGATGACCAATTCGCTCGTCAACAACGTCACGAACATGACGCTCGTGCTCGGATTGCCCGCCGTGATCTGGGGCATCAACGTTTTACCCGCCAAAGCCAAAGCGGAAGGGAAATCCGCCAAAGCACCCAAAAAGAAGAAAGCGAAAAAGGGCCAGACCGACGGCAGCGCGCATGAATTAAATCGGCTTTCGTTATTGATGACCTTGCTGGCGGTATTGTTTTTCACCGGCGCCGTCTGGGCGTTGGGGCGGAAAAATTTCTTGAACTTCAACGACGGTCTCGTCTTGGTCGGGCTGTTTTTATTCTGGCAATGCTTTCACGTTTTTGAAGTATTGAAATCGAATGTGCGTTCGGGCAAATCCGTTTTCGGCCTGATGCTGGCGGTGGATGTCGCGCTGCTGCTCATCGGCGCATATGTCATTTATATCAGCACGGATTGGTTGGTGAATTGGATTTCGCACATTCACGGCAACGGTTTCATCAGCGCCAAACATCTCGGCTGGTTAAGCGGCTGGATCATGGTTTTGCCGAACGCGTTGCTGGCGATTTATTACGGCTGGCGGCAACAACCAGAGGTTGTCTACGCCTCGCAAGTCGGCGACGCGCACGTCTCCATCCCATTATGCATCGGCATTTTCACGCTCTATCATTGGATGCCCCTGCCCGCGTTTTTTCATACCGGCATGATGATTTTGTTGGGCGCGACAGCGGTGCATATTTTATTCGTGGCGATTTTTGGAAAATTACCCCGCGTGGCCGGCTTCGCTCTGATCGCCGCTTACGGTTGGTTTTTGTGGAAAGGCCTGCTGAGCTGACGCGGCGGGTTCGCTGCCGCCTCAGTTTTTAGGCGCGGACGAAAACCGGAAAATATTACGTCTTCGGAAAAACCTTCGTTTCCCACGGCACTTGCAACGGACTCGCCCGGAGCTTTTCCGCCAGTTCCACGAACGGCACCTGCGCGTTCAGCCAGCTCGGTTTTTTGGCAATACTGTCCATACTTTCACCCGTGTGGTTGCAGATCAGATAATTCCCCTGCCCCAAAACCAAAAACGCATCGCTGCCGGTGCCGACCGCGTGACGGGAAAATTCAAAGTCGCCCACGCCGTAATTTCCGCCCAGCAATTCCGCACGCAACGAACCGAGATCCTTCATAAAATTAGCGAGAAAACCATCCTGACGCGGACCGTTATAAGATAAAATGCGTGCCTGATTTTCCATCACTGAAACCACCGCCCATTCATCAAACACCACGCTGCCGTAAAACGCGTTCATCGTTTTGGCGCACAATGCGATATGCCCCGTGATTTCTTCCAAAGTCATGGTTAAGAACGTAGCAGGTTCGATGCCTGTCTCCCGATTGGACCTTATCCGGACGTTAAAAGTTGGTGCTTGGTTTTTTTGGCAACTTATCCCAAGTTGATTGCGTCATGTTCAAGGAGTTAACTATTGCGGTGCTGCTCGCGGTTGTCGGCTGGGCGCATGGCCAATCCATTTCCACTGTGAAAACAAATGATTTCAGTTCGTTTACCGGGTTGGATAATTTTTCCAATTTCAAGCAATTACCCGGCACGAATGGCGAAATAGTTTTATTGTCGCCGGCAATCGAGGCAAAGATTGATTGGAACGCGCTCGTCGTTTCGTGGAATGCCACCGCTCCGGCCGGAAGTTATTTGAAAGTGGACGCGCGCGCCATCCACCCCGGCCGCGCGACCAAGTTTTATTCCATGGGTCATTGGTCGCTCGATAATCAAGCGTTTCTCCGCGCCAGTGTCAGTGGTCAAAAAGACTTCGACGGCGATGTCGCAACCGACACGTTGAATTTGAATGAACCGGCAAACATCGTCCAAATCCGTCTGACCCTCGGCGGCACAAACGGAGCATTGCCGTCATTGAAATTTCTCGGTCTTTCGTTCAGCAATACGAAAATCACGCCGACGATTTTACCGCCGAACAAAACGGCATGGGGCAAAATCATTCCGACCATCGAACGCTCCCAACAATCTTACGCCGGCGGCAGCGGTTGGTGCAGTCCGACTTCGGTTTCGATGGCGCTCGCCCGCTGGAGCACCGTGACCGGTCGCACCGAGTGGAATTTTGATGCGCCGGAAGTCGCGGCGGGTGTGCGCGACAGCAACTTCAAAAAAGCCACGGGCAACTGGTCGTTCAACACGGCGTTTGCGGGCAGCCTTCCCGGCATGCGTTCGTATGTGACGCGCTTGAGTGATATTTCCGAGTTGGAAGATTGGATTGCCGCGGGCATTCCCGTCATTATTTCGGCGCGCTGGGATTTATTGAAAGACGGACGGCCCGACGATTTCAACGGCCACCTGACCGTTTGTCATGGCTTCACGGCGAACGGCGATCTCGTCATCAACGATCCGTGGACCGATCTCAAAGTCGAGCGCGTGCAACACATCTACCAACGGGAAAACGTCATCCGCGCGTGGGCCACCTCGCACAACACAGTCTATCTCGTTTTCCCCGAAAATACAAAACTGCCCGTCGACCGTTTTGGCCATTGGTGATTTAATTTTATGAAGACCCAGTTAAGATCCATCGCTTTCATATTGCTGCCGCTCATGACCGCCGGTTTATTTTGCGAGGGCACTCATTTGAGGGCCGCTGAAACCAGCCCTAACCACTTCATCGGGCTGGACCATTTCGCCAACTTCACCCAATCGCAAAATACGAATGGCGAAACCGTTTTACTCTCGCCGCCGATCAAATCAACGATGGCTTGGAATGAACTCATCGTTTCGTGGAATGCGGTGGCGCCCGCCGGAACGTTTGTGAAAATTGAGGCCAGCGCCATTTTGCCGGATCATAAAACCAAATTTTATACGCTCGGTTTGTGGTCGCCGGACAACCACGCTTTTGCGCGCACCAGCGTGCGCGGACAAAAAAATGCCGATGGCAAAGTGGATACCGACACGCTGGTCTTGAAGCATCTCGCGACGGCGGCGCAAATCCGCGTGACGCTCGGCGGCACCAATTCGACGCCGCCAAAACTGAAATTTCTCGGCTTATCTTTTTGCAATTCCGAAATGGCGCCGCCGCAATATCCGCCCAACCGCGCCGCGTGGGACGTGATCATCCCGACGCCGGAACGGTCGCAAATGAATTATCCGCAAGAAAAAGGCTGGTGCAGTCCGACTTCGGTCTCGATGGATCTCGCGCGTTGGGCGAACGTTTTGCATCGCCCAGAAATGAACCTGGATGTGCCGGAAGTCGCCGCGAAAGTTTATGATCAGACCTTCGACGGCACGGGCAATTGGCCGTTCAACACCGCGTTTGCCGGCAGTTTTTCCGGCATGAAAAGTTACGTCACGCGGTTTGATGACCTGACGGAATTGGAAGCTTGGGTCACGAACGGAATTCCCGTCGTGCTTTCGACGCGTTGGGATTTACTCAAGCCCGGCCGCAAAGATACGGGCAGCGGCCATTTGATCCTGTGCATCGGCTTTACGCCCGAAGGAGACGTGGTGATTAACGATCCGGCGACGCACATGGATCGCGGCGATTCCGTCCGCCATATTTACAAGCGCGCGGACGTGATCAAATCATGGCAAACCTCGCGCAACACGGTTTATTTGATTTATCCCACGGGCGCGAAATTACCGGAAGATCGCTACGGACATTGGTAAGGGAGCGGGATCAGGAGATTGACGCTATGACGGCGACCTTTCAAACCTCGATTACATCCTTCGCTTTGCTCAAAGCTTAAAGACTGGTGTGAACCCCATAACAAAAGGTCATTTTGAAATCAGATTGAATGAATCAAAAAAGCGAGAAACATTTGTCGATTGCAAATCATGACTACCAAAAGGCACAGTGACGACTAAGTTTTGAAATCTGTTTCCAATTTTGAAATAGCGTGCTTTTATATCCAATCCGTTAGTTTTTTGAAATTCTATTTCCCTTCCAAGATTTGAACCTAAATTAATGCTTCTGCTTGCTATTAGATTATCATTAGAACCCAAAACTCCTTTAACAGTTTTATCTAAAAAAAGGTTTATCTGATCAGTTGTGAATTGATTCGTAAAAGAATCCGTGAGTGTTGCAACCATAAAACAATCGTTACTAGCTAAGACGCAAGCATACATGCGGAATGAAATCGCTGCCGGATTGCTAATCACGTCATTGCTATCGTGACATTCAAATTTACGCGATGGAAATTCGATTATATAACCGTCGACGATATTTGTGAAAAATTGCCAGTGGGGATTGGAATCCATTGACGATTTTTTTGTGTGTTCAACCAATCTTAAAATAAATTCAATAGAAGGATCCAAAGCATATGCAAGAATAACTAAAATAGATCCCGCAATAATTAGAGCCTTCCACTTTTTTAAGATCGCAGACATTTAAGCAACTGCTTCTTTCACTTCCGGTTCCACCCACTTGTTGTGTTCTTTGATGAGGTCCACGAGGCGTTCCACCGCTTCCGCTTCGGGGATGTTGAACTTGATCGGCGTTTTGCCGACGTAGAGATTGATCTTATTCGGGGCGCCGCCGACGTAACCGAAATCCGCGTCGGCCATTTCGCCGGGGCCGTTCACGATGCAACCCATGATCGCGATCTTCACGCCTTTGAGATGTTCCGTGCGCGCCTTGATCCGCGCAGTGACGGTTTGCAGATTGAACAACGTGCGGCCACAGCTCGGGCACGCGACGTAATCCGTCTTGAACGAACGGCAGCCGGCCGCTTGCAAAATATTGTAGGCGAGACGAAGACTTTGTCCGCCGCCCGCTTCGCCGCGAACGAGAATCGCGTCGCCAATACCATCTGCCAGCAACGTGCCGATGACAACCGACGCGCGGAGCAATGCGATTTTGGGTTCTAGTGGGACAGGCTTCCAGCCTGTCGATTGAGACGCGCCAGCATTACTTGAATCGGGGGAGACAGGCTGGAAGCCCGTCCCACTTTCAAAGCCAAGACAGTCCTTGAGCAAAATCGGATTATGGCGCCCCAGTTGTTTTAATTTCAATGCGAGCAAACGGAACGCCGTGATCGCCGGCAGATTCACGCCATCTTTTACCGTGACGAGTTGCGTGTCGCAATTGATCTCAAAATTTTGCGTCGGATCAATTTCAAAAATGTTCAGATCTTCGTAAACCGCTTCCGGTTTCACGTCGTCTTTCGGACGGATTTTCGGCGCAACTTTATCAAACGTCGCGCGCGTCACCACGACGCGGATCAATTGTTCGCCGCCACACTTCGTATTTTCGTTCAGCTCGATCTCCGGCGTTTCGCGCTTCTCAAAATGAAACGGATCGTAAGAAAAATCTTTTTCCGCGAGCTTGATTTTGGAATTCGTGAGCAACGGAATCTGCGCGAGCAGATCGGTGCAGACTTCGATTTCGCGCGGGCTGTCTTCCGTAAGCGAAACGCGGATGGTGTCGCCGAGGCCGTCGCACAAGAGCGAGCCGATGCCGATGGCGGATTTGATGCGGCCATCTTCGCCTTCGCCCGCTTCGGTGACGCCGAGATGGATCGGATAATTCCAATCTGCGCCTTCTTTTTCCAAGCGCGCGACGAGCAAGCGATAACACTCGATCATCACCTTCGGGTTGCTCGACTTCATCGAGAACTTGAAATTATGAAAATCGTTTTTCCGCGCGATGTGCGCGAATTCCAACGCGCTTTCCACCATGCCGAGGGGCGTGTCGCCGAAACGGTTCATGATACGATCGCTCAACGAACCGTGATTTGTGCCGATGCGCAAACAACGTTTTAATTTCTTCGCTGCGAGCACCAGCGGCGTGAATTTTTCTTCGATGCGCTTGAGTTCGGCGGCGTATTGCTCGTCGTTATATTCCTTGATCGCGAATTTTTTTGAATCGGCGTAGTTGCCCGGATTCACGCGGACGACTTCCACCCATTTCACCGCTTCCATCGCGGCGTCGGGTTTGAAATGGATGTCCGCCACGATGGGCACGTTGCAACCTTGTGCGCGCAATTCACGGACGATGTTCTCCAGATTCGCCGCGTCCTTCACGGTCGGCGCGGTGATGCGCACGATCTGACAGCCGACGGCAACGAGTTCCAGCGTTTGCTTCACGGACAACGCCGTGTCCATCGTGTCGCACGTGAGCATAGATTGCTTCACGACCGGATGATTGCCGCCAATGATAACGCCGCCGTTCGCGGGATCGCCGATGACAATTTCGCGGGTCTGCCGACGCTGATAAAAAAATGGAGTTTCGCAGTAACGCATAAAATTATTTCAACGGCGGAACGACAATTTGCCGGCCTCGATCTGTCACTGGCGCGGACGCCGCCGGTGTCACGGCGGAAAAAATAACCGGTTGTTCGTGATTCGCGCGCGAACTGCGCACCCAATCGCCCGCGTCAAAAAACGCGATGTAAATCATGAAGCCGATGAGCAACACCATGAAACCAGTTTGGATCGTGTTCAAAATGCGCGCGCTCACGGGACGGCGGCGGATGACTTCGATCAACGCCAGCGTGATGTGTCCGCCATCGAGCACCGGCAGCGGCAACATGTTTAATAACGCCAGATTCACGTTCAAAATCACACTGAACCACAACACGCGCAGCCAGCCGTTTTCGTCTTCAAACAAGTTGCTGTAAACGCGGATGATCATCACCGCGCCGCCGAGTTGTTGCACGCCGATCTGACTTTTCGGTGCAAACAAAGCACCGATCGTGCTGAACACTTGCGCCGCGCTATCCTTGACTTGCTCCAGCGGATTCGGGTGGATGAGCGTGACGTTCGTGTCGCCGATAAAATTCATGATCCCAAGGATCGGCGGGGCGTTCGTCGGCGACGATGGCTTTACGGCGAGCAAACTGTAGTCGAGTTTTTTCTGGCCACGCTGGATGGAAAGCAGGACGGGCTGAGCTGGATTATTGCTGACGGCGTTTTGCGCCTCAACCACGGCGATAAAGCTGTAAATTTTTTGTCCGTCCACGGCGACCACTTCGTCACCGGTTTTCAACCCGGCTACGGCGGCGGGACTGTTGCTGGCGATATCGCCGATGACCACTTTGTCCTGCGGATTCATGGAAATCTGGCGGAGCGAACGGCGTTCATACCATTTCGTCGGCGTATTGGTCGGCACCGGATACGCCATTGCTTCCTTGCCATCGCGCACGTATTTGATGGGAATGTTCGTGCCTGTGCTGGTAATGATGCACCATTTAATGCTTTCGGCCAACGCCCCGGTCGGCATGAAATTTTTCACCTGATGACCGTTCACTTCGATGATTTGATCGCCTGCGCGCAAGCCCGCGATGCCCGCCGGCCCGGTGGGATCCACCCAGCCGATCACCGTGGAATCATCCGTGCCATTGACCGGTTTGCCCACGCCCCAAACGATGAACGCAAATACGAACGCCAACGCCAAACTGAACAACGGCCCGGCGAACGCGACGATAATTTTATCGAGCGCAGAAATATTCGGCAGTTGGCCGCTGGAATTTTCGTTTTTGCCTTCAATCATTTCCATCGTGGCCATTTGCGGCAACGCGACGTAGCCACCGAACGGAATGGAATTCAAAACGTATTCGACGCCACCGATTTTGCGTTTCCACAACGTCGGGCCGAACCAGATGGCAAAGCGTTCAATCTTCAATCCGCGCCATTTGGCCGCGAGAAAATGTCCGAGTTCGTGCACGCCGATGATCAAGTTAAAGATCACCAACACTTCGAACGCGATAAAGATGTAATGTAAAATGGTCATTTCAAAATTGGCTGAACAAGATAACAGCGTAAAAAATTACTGCAATTGGTTAAAACGAAGTTGAATGGAGTTGCTAGGGTTGTGAGGTGATCGTTGATCGTCCCGCGCCGGCCTACGGCAACCGATGGCGAGTCCCACCATCACCCCCCAACTATCAACTTTTCGCCGCCTCCACCCGCGCCCACGCATCCGCTGCGAGAATCTGCTCCAACGTCGGTTGCTCAATGATCTGGTGCGCGTCCATCGTGCGACGGACGGTTTCGGTGATTTGCGGGAAGTTGATTTTGCGATTCACAAACGCTTCGACCGCGACTTCGTTCGCCGCGTTCAAAACGGCGGGCAATGTGCCGCCGATTTCCCCTGCCCGCCGCGCGAGCGCGAGAGCCGGAAAACGTTCGACGTCCGGTTCCTCAAATGTCAGCGTGCCAATTTTGGGGAAATTCGTCTGCACGCGATCGCTTGCGGCGCGTTCGGGATACGTCAATGCATATTGAATCGGCAAACACATGTCCGGCGTGGACAGTTGCGCGATGAGCGAGCCGTCCACAAATTCCACCATCGAATGCACGATGCTTTGCGGGTGCACGACGACGCCGACGCGCGCCATTTCAATATCGAACAACCAACGCGCCTCGATCATTTCGAGGCCTTTGTTGAACAACGTCGCCGAATCAATCGTGATCTTGCGCCCCATCACCCACGACGGATGTTTAAGCGCGCGTTCGACCGTGATCTCGGCAAATTTATCTTTCTGCCACAGCGTTTTATCGCGGAACGGACCGCCGCTCGCGGTCAACAAAAGTTGGCGCACGGAATTCGTCGGTTTGCCATCGAGACATTGAAAAATCGCGGAATGTTCGCTATCCACGGCGAGCACGCGCACGCCGTATTTGCGCGCTTCGTTCATCACGATTTCGCCCGCCATCACGAGAATTTCCTTCGACGCGACCGCAATATCCTTGCCCGCGCGAATCGCCGCCAATGCCGGTTGCAAGCCCGCCGTGCCCACGATGGCAATCAAAACAATGTCCGCTTCCGGCAGGGTCGCGAGTTTCAGCAAACCTTCATTGCCGGAGAGAACTTGCGTGGAAAAGCCGAGCGTGTCTTGCAATTCCTTTGCCTTCGCCGGACTGGAAATGGAGATCACCGCCGGCTTGTGCTTGCGCGTTTGTTCCAGCAACAATTCTGAATTGCCGCCCGCCGCGAGCCCGATCAAACGAATCTGATCCGGCAAATCTTCCGCCACTTTAACGGTGCTGGTGCCGATGCTGCCGGTGCTGCCAAGTAATACGACGTTTTTCATTTTGAATTAACCACGGATGGACACGGATTTCGGCATTGATTTAGTTCACCTTAAAATAAAAAAAACACCTGTAAAATCAAGGATAATTGGCGGTAAGCACCGACTATTTAACGCGGGGGAGCCAGCGACGCGCGGGGACGCGTTACGAAAACTTTGAAGCCGCGCCCTAGGAAAACGAAGTCCACGCCGTCGGGCGGGCGATGACGTAGGATTGATGCAACCGTTTTAGATTCTGTCGCGCTTGTTCCAATTGCTCGCGTTCCGCTTGGGCGGCAGCGCGCGCGGCGATGAGTTGCGCCTGGTTTTGTTGACCCAAAGCAATCAACTCCGTGACGAGCGAGCGGATTTTATTTTTAACGAGATCCGTGCCGGATTGCTTCCATTCGGCGGCGGCTTCGCGGGTCAACTGGGTGATTGCGGGCTGAAGTTTTTGGACGACGGCCTGGCACTCCAACAAAAAATTCCACTGGCGGCGGCGGATGGCTTTCCCCTCGGCTTCAGCGAGGCGATGCCATTCTTGATACGTGGCGAGCAAGGTTTTTTCCGCGCTCATACGGGCTGGAGCGAGTCATCCATCTCGGCGTCGGTTTTGGATTCCTCGGCATGGGTGACGAGCATGGTCGCCCAGGCGTCGCGCAATTCTTTCAAGCGGCTGATGACTTCATCCACGCCTGCGCGTTGCTTTTTGAAATTACTTTCCGTGAGCTGCTGGTCAAAATAGTGATACAGACGGCGCAAGGTTTCCGCCAATTTGCCGCCCGCATCGAGATTTAGCGAATGATTCAAGTGGCGGATAATTTCCGTCGCGCGCTGAATATTGTTGTGGATGGTCTGATTTTTTTCGCGGGGATCGGTGACGGCAAAACCCGTCAGCGCGCGTTCGAGCGACAGCAGTGCGCCGTCAAACAGCATCAGGATCAATTGACCGGGCGGCGCAGTTTGCGTGGCGATCTGGCGGTAAGAGTTCCAGGGATTGGCGGTGTTCATGGAATTAAAAAATAAAATCCCGCGTTACTCGTTGCTTATTTTATCCGCCAGCAAGCCGGCCACTTTATCCAGCGCGTCATCGCCCGGATAATTATCATCCGCCACCAAAGCGCTGGCGCGAGTGACCGCTTCCGGCCGGATGGGCGAATTGGCCTGCAAAGTTTTCTCGAGAGCCTGTGTGCGCTCAAAGGACATGGTAGTATCGACGGGCGATGTTTCTGGTTGACGGGCGACTGGCGACTGGCCCGCTCCAGAATTCACGTTCAGGCCGGGATTAAACTTAACTTCCATAAATTTTTTATTCGTAACGGCGATCTAATATCCGTGCTGCGTAGGGTATTATCGGCTGCAGACGGAATAACTTTAGCATCTGTTTTCAAAATGGTGGGCACGGCGCCCGCAACCACCGGCTGGCGACCTAGTCCGCCAAAACTTCATCTTTCGGGCAATGTTTGCAATAATTTCACTGTCGAAAACTGGCCGAAATAGCGCGGTGAATTCAAAACCGTCCACGGCTCTTCTTCCAAGGGAGCGGGTTCGCGATTCAACCACGCCAGCGTGCGCGCGAACCAACTCTGCGGCTTGGCTTCCGTGCCTTGCTGTTGCTTTTGAAATTCCTGAGCACTCTTACTCACCAGCGGATCGCTCGCGTCGAACACGACATCCGCGGCCCAGATGATTCTTTGCGAGGCCACATCCACCAGTTTCATCCGCCAGCCGATCACCAACGGCGCATACGCGTGGAACGTCGTTAATTCGCAAAACATCACCGCGTCGCAACCGTAAGCAGATTGCAGCGAACGGAAAAAATTCGTCGGCAACATTTCTGCGCCCGTCCAACTCGTCCCGCCCGTCAGGTTTTGAATGGATTTTCCGCTCGCCGTGACCACTTCAAATCGTTTCGTTTTGATCAACTCCGCTTGCAGCACCGGATAAAGCGTTTCGCAACCACTCGCCAGACTCGGCGGCGAATTGTCGTGCGCCAGCGGCAATAATACCACGCGTTTTAACGTCGTTGGCAAAACCGGCGCGGCGATGAAGATGTTTTCCGACTTGGAATTCGGGCCAAAAAGTCCGGCGCAGTTTCCCGTTTGGGCACCCGCGAAAAAGAGCACGGCGACCAACACCAGCCGTTGCGTGAAAACAAAAACGTTCATAAAAATCAAAGCGAGCCGTTCGTGACTTGGGCCGACAGATAAGTGAGCGTCTGCGAGGCTTGCGCTTCCGCCTGCTCCATCGCCACAAACTCACTCGTCCAATGCGCGCTATCCGTCGTGATCTTGGTTTCCAAATTGGCGATCTGCGTGGAAATATTACTGCTCTGTTGCGACAGACTGGCTTGATGGTTGGTGATGGTTCCGTTGGTGCTGACTTGAGCGGTGATGAAAGTATTCATCAAGGTCGCCAAACCGTTCGTCGGATCGTTGAACAACTTTTGCACGCTGCTCGGATCGCTCGCGACCGTGCTGGTCAAAGTGGTCGTATCCACCGCCAACGTATTATCCTTGCCGTTCGTTTGAATACCTAAGCTGGACAACATGCTGATC
This sequence comes from Methylacidimicrobium fagopyrum, assembly GCA_026225255.1. Lineage (GTDB taxonomy): Bacteria > Verrucomicrobiota > Verrucomicrobiia > Limisphaerales > UBA11358 > UBA11358. Next base: position 29,798 of record JAMFSJ010000005.1, read on the forward strand.
ACGCCCGACAGCCCGGGCACAACGCCGGTGACCAGGGAACGCAAGCTGGAAGCCAGATGATTCGCCGTTTGGTCGCCGGTCAAAGTCCCCGGCGTCACCGTGCCGCTCGACGACGTGGTCACGATTTGATTACTCGTGATCGCCGTCTGCACCGTGTTGTAATCCGTGACAAATTTTTGGATGGCGGCCGTCACTTGCGACGTGTCGCTGGTCACCGAAACCGTGGTGTTGCCCGTTTGCAAGGCCGTCACGGAAACGCCGTTCAAGTTGGAACTGGACGCCGAAATGGTATTGGAGGAGCTGACTAATTGCTGGGCATTGCCGTTCAGGGTGTAGAGCAAATTCTTCCCCGCTTGCAACGTGCCGGCGGCCATACCGGTGGCGGCGAGGAAATTACCCGTCACATCCTGCGCCGAAATCCCCACGTCGCCCGTCGTTTTATCCGTCAGCACAAAACGATCGTTGATCGAATCGTAACTGGCGCTCACCCCGGCGGTGGAACTGTTGATGCGGGTCAAAACATTTTGGATACTGTCCGTGCTGGCGTTGTAATTGATCGCCACGCCGTTGATGGTGAACTGCCCGGCGCCGCTGCCGCCATCGGTCACCGGCGTCGCGAGATCGGCACCGGACATCGTCGCGCCCAATTGCACCGAGCCCAATGCGGCATTGCTCGTGATGGCGCCGCTTTGGTTATTATACAATTGCGCAACGGATAGAAAATTGCTCGTGTCCGCCGAGCTGCCGAGGACAATGGGCGTCGCGGGATTCGCGCTCGTCAAACTGATTTTGTCCGTCGTCGAATCGTAACTCCCCGTCACCGCGTTGCCGGTCGCGGTGGCAATTTTATCAAAAACTTGCTGCAAGGAATCCGTGGTCGCCACCGTGACTTGCGCGCCATTCACGGAAAAAGTTCCCGCCGTGATCGCCGTGGAAAATCCCGCCGTGCCGAGCGTCACTCCGCTGACGTCATTGCTCGCACTGATCGGCGCGGCGATGTTGGACGTGCCGTTCAATTGCGCGGCGGTGGCCAGTTGCGTGATGCTGAAAGTAAAATTGCCCTGCGTCGCGCCCGCTGACGAGGTGACGGTAGCCACGGCTGAATTGGACGATTGCGCCGCCGTGCTGGAATAGAGCGACGAATCCTGCAACGCCTGAACGTCCGTTTGCAGCGTGGTCAGATTGCTACTGAGCGTGGAGTAAACGGAATTTTGCGCATTGATGGCTGATTGCTGCGATTGCCACTCGGTTTCCGGCGCGCGTTCCGCTTGCGCCAGCTCCGTCACCACCGTGGACCAATCCATGCCGGACGCCAGCCCGGGAATGGACAGATTCGCCGAACTGCTGGTCGTGCTCGCCGTCGTCCCGAGCGACGGCGTGCTGCCGGACGCCAGAATGCCGGATAATAAACTGGTTCCGCTGGTCGTGCTGGATACGGATGTTGGCATAAAATTTTTAGTATTACAGAGCCCCGAACCTTGCCCGGCGCGGGTGGTTTACGACCGAGCCATGCTCAGCGCCCCACCCCATTTTTAACAGAAAAGCTCGGACGACGCCCAATGCGCCGTCCGAGGATATTTACCGACTCTAAAAACCGTGCCCGACTTCTTATTGGAGAAGTTTGAGCGCGATCTGCGGCAGCGAATTGGCTTGCGCCAACATTGCCGTGCCCGTCTGCACCAAGATGTTCTGTTTCGCGTAGTTGGTGCTTTCGTCAGCCACATCAACGTCCATGATGACGCTGTTCGCGGCGGACAGGTTGTTGTTCAACGTGGACAATTGACCGGCATAATTGTTCAACGTTTCTTCGTTGGAACCCAACGTTGCGCGATCGGTCGCAACTTGCGTGATGGCCGTTTTGATCGCCGACAAGGCCGACGACGCATCCGAGGCACTGGAAACGTCACCGAACGTCGCCACCGTAAAGGTCGAGCCCGTGAGGTCAATTCCCTGCATCGCGAACTTCGAACCGTCACTGTTGATCGTCACGTCCAGATTGGCGCCGCCGAACAAGCTGACACCGTTGAAGTCGTTTGTGGACACATTGTTCACATACGTCGCCAACGTGCTGTATTCTTGCTGATAATCATCGCGGTCGCTCTGGGACTTCGTCACGTCTTGCGCTTGGATGGACAATTCACTCATACGATCCAACGCACTCGTTACCTGCGCGAGGTAACCGTCTTGCGTTTGATTGAAGGAATTGGCGTTGCTGATGTTGTTGGACGCGGCCGTATTGCGGCCTTGTTGCGCGACCAAGTTCATCGAAACCGCCAAACCTGCGCTGTCATCCGCCGGCGAAGTAATCTTCGATCCGGAAGACAAACGCGCCAGTGACTGGCTTAGCATCGCACTCGATTTGCTAAGCAAGGTAGCGGTTGATTGTGCCGATAGGTTGGTATTAATTGTCAGGCTCATAACTAACTCTTTCCGTGAGTCGCCCCGTAAAGGGCATTGATTTTACACAACATCCATGTCGTGCCGGTGGAATTTAATTGGGCATCCACCGTTATCCCTCCAGCCGTTTGTGGCCGCCGGTCGCCATTACTACAAGCCCTTTATCGGCAGAACCCGTCGGCACTTAAATAAAATCTTCAAAAGATGTGAAAACCGGGCGTCGCACGGGCGTCTCACCCCTGAGTTTTAATGAAGAAACGACATTTTTCCCCTCAAAGCGCCTTCCTCCCGACCCGCCGCCGACCCTAAAACCCAAAAAAACTCCCGAACCGGCTGCCCGGGGCCGCTATTTGGCACCCGCCAGCCGCGCTAATTTCGCGCGGACTTGCAACAGCGTGGCGCGCCAATCCCCTCGTTGCTCCTGCCGGAATAAGCGCATGCTGCGATACCACGGCGTATCCGACCGCCCCAGCAGCCAACGCCAGTCCGAAGCGAACGGCAGCAACGTCCACACCGGTTGGCCCAACGCGCCCGCCACATGCGCCACCGCCGTATCTACGGAAATGATTAAATCCATTTTCCCCACCCACGCCGCCGTGTCGTAAAAATCACCCAAACGATCCGCCAAATGAATCAGGTTGGCCGACTTCCCATCATCATCCGCTGGCAACGTGGTTTGAAAACTGAAAAACGCCACGTTCTCAACTTCCAACAACGATTTGAAGTGGGCGAACGAAATGGAACGTTCCGCATCGCGGCCATACGTGGCGTTGCCCGCCCAAACCAAGCCAACTTTCAATCGCGGGTCAGCGATTTCTGGAAAAAGTTCGCCCGGCGGAGCCGATAAATAATGGCCGTCCGCAAGGACCTCGGGCGTGACGCCCAGAATTCCCGGCAAACTGGCCAACGCCACATACGCGTCAAACGCCGACGGCGTTTCGCCGACCGCAATGACCTCATCCGCGACCGCGCACTGCTCAAACCACCGCTTCAAAGGTTTTTGACATTCCAAGATCACGCGCCCGACCCGCGCCCGCGCCGCCGCCACAAACCGGACGAATTGGATGGAATCGCCCAAGCCTTGTTCGGCGTGAATAAAAAGAGTTTTTCCCGGGAGCGCCGCGCCGTTCCATTTAGGTTGCGCATAAGGCCGGGCAACCAAAATACTCCGCCGCCATTCATAATCGCGCCAGCCTTCCAGCCAACGCCCCGACTTCAACAGCGCGATGCCACGATTACGGCGCGTCAATTCGGCGTCCGGTTTCAAAATGAGCGCGCGCTCATACGCCGCCATCGCTTCGGCTAAACGGTTCAATTCCGAAAACGCCTTGCCCAGGTTATTCCAAGCTGCCGCGTCGTTGGCGTTTCGTTCAATGGCTTGGTGATAGAGCGTCACTGCGTCTTCGGGCCGGCCCAATTGTTGCGCCGCATTGCCGAGGCAAAAATAACCGTCCGCGTTATCCGGACGCAATTCGATGAAGCGCGCAAAACATTCCGCCGCCTTGGCATAATCACCGAGCGAATTGCTGGCGCGACCCCATTCGCTCCAAATTTCCGGCGCAGTGGGATCCAGTTCCGCCGCCCGCGCCAGCCACTGGACCGCCTCCGGCCAGCGATTCGTTTTGCCTAAGATCAAACCCAACAGCAAACAAGCGCGCGGAGTCGCGAGCGGACTGTCCGCCAAGGGACGACACAGTTTTTCCGCCTCGGGATAATTTTGATTTTTATAATTCTCGAGCGCCGCCGCCAAAAGATTGTTCCCGGAATCATTCATCGCTTTGCGAACCGAAATTTCTCAAATAAAAAAAGAACAAAGTCAGGATTGCAGCATCCATCCTTTGTTCTTTTGCGGTTTGACTGCCGGTTTAATTCCCCGTCTTCAATTCCACCACGTCGTGCGGCGCCGCTTCGCGCATCCCCGCGGGACTGACCCGGATGTAACGCGCTTTGTCGCGAAGTTGCGTCAGGTTCGCCGCGCCGAGATAACCCATGCCGCTCTGGATGCCGCCGATGAGTTGCGCCAGCACGCGATCCACCGGGCCGCTGACTTCCTTGAGCGCCTCAATGCCTTCCGCCGCGACCTTGCGCGTCGTGTCGGCCTTTTCATGACCATAACGCGCGGCCGATCCCGTGCGCATCGCCGCGAGACTGCCCATGCCGCGATATTGTTTATAAAGTTTGCCGCTAATTTCTACCACGTCGCCGGGCGCTTCCGTGCAACCGGCGAACATGCCGCCGCAGATCACCGCTTGCGCCAGCGTCAACGCTTTCACGATGTCGCCGGATTTCGTGATGCCACCGTCCGCGAGAATGGAAACCTTTTTCTTCTTCGCCATTTGCGAGCAGACGTAAAGCGCCGTCATCTGCGGAATGCCCACGCCCGCCACGATGCGCGTCGTGCAGATCGAACCCGGCCCCTGCCCGATCTTGATCGAACTCGCGCCGCAATCCGCCAGATATTCCACGCCGGCCGCGCTGGTGACGTTGCCCGCGATGATCGGCAATTTCGGATACGCATCGCGCAATACTTTCACCATGTCTCCCACGCCTTTGCTGTGGCCATGCGCCGTGGAAACCGCCACGACATCCAATCCCCGTTCCACCAACGCGCTGACGTGGCTCAAAATCCGTTCGCGATCCAATTCGCCGAAGGCATTGCGCGTCGCCGAAACCGCGGCGCCGCAGACGAGACGAAATTGCGAATCCCGCGCCGCGCGAAATTGCGCGCTGCGTTCGGTCGTGAGCCGCTCGACGTCGCTCAACGTGATCAAGCCGCGCAATTTATCCTTGTCGTCCACCACCAGCAATTTGTGGATGCCGAGATGTTCCGTAAAAAATTTATCCGCGCGCGCGATCGGATCTTTGCCGAGTTCCTTTTGTTCGATCGTGTGAACTTGGGAACGCGGCGTCAGCGCATCCGAAACTTTGCGTTTGGCATAACGCGGCTTCACCACGTGACCGGGTAAAAGCCCGACGAGCTTGCCCGATTCTTCCACCACGGGAAAAGTGCCGAACGCAAATTTCCGTTCCTCGATCATCTTCAAAACGTCGCCGATAAATTGATCCGGCAGCACTTTCACCGGATCTTGAATCAAACCGTGAACGTGATTTTTCACGCGGCTGACTTCGGACAATTGCTCGCGCTCCGGCATGTTGTAATGGATGAGCCCGAGCCCGCCGTTGAGCGCCATCGCGATGGCCATGCGCGATTCGGTGACCGTGTCCATGTCGGACGAAATGATCGGGATATTCAACTGCAAACCTTCCCCGAGCGCGATGTCGAGCTGCGTGTTGCGCGGCAGGATGTCGGAATAAAGGGTCGCCAGCGTGATGTCGTCGAACGTGAGTCCGACCGGAGTGTTGGCGGGAAAGAATTTAGCCGCCGGTTGATAGAACGGATCGTCGAAAGTAGATTTGCGCGTCGCTGCCATGACAGAAAATGCCGATTGCGAGGCGGGTTTGGCAAGTTTTTTCCCACGAAAAAAATCTTGCACGAACGCCAGTTCGACGTAAGGTGATTCCAGTCCCAATTCGTTGATTGATCCGACAATCATGGGAACCATCTTTCAAAATCGGGAGGCAGCAATGCGGGGTGTAACTCAGAAGCGCCAACTTCACGCTTCTCACGGGGATGATTTTTCTCAATCGGCAAAAACGATTGCCACCCACTCCTCGGCTGCTCCTAAAAAATATCACGGCCTCGCTCAGGTCGGTTTTCGCCTTCCGCCGGAATCACCGGCCCTGCCTCAAACCGATTGGAGCCGCGCTCAAAAACGGTGGCTGGTTTCTTGGGTTTCACCGGCCACTCCTCAAATGATAAGAGCGTCCGCTCAAAAGTTTTTCACGGCTCAACCAAACTTCGGCGCGACTCCTCAAAGTTGCCGTAGCCCGGCTCCGTTATCACCAATCATTACGCTCAAACAATTTGGCTCCAAACCATCAGAAACAACCATAAATCATCTAAAATCATGAATCATCACTTCCGTTTTCCCATCGCCACGCTCATCTATAATGGCGACCTCATCATCGCCGCCGCCAGGGCGCATCCGGAAATCAATCCCCGGCTGGCTGAAACCTTCGTCGCCGATTCAAAAACGGCCCTGGCCAAAGTCACCGCCGACGTCGCCGACCAGAAAAACAAGTTGGGCGAACTCGGCAATCTTACCGCCGTTCAACAGGCAGCGTTCGCCAAGTTGCAAGGTTGGATCAGCAAGGCGCGCAAGACCGCCCGGCTTGCGTTTGTCGGCCAGACCGTGAAATTGCATCAGGAATTTCAAGTCGGCACCAACGAACCGCACGACCTCGCCGCCATCCTGAATCGCGCTGACATCATTATCGCCAACTTGCAGACCGCCGCCAATCTGCCCGCATTGCAAACCAAAGGCTGGATGAAGGCGGACACCACGACCTTCGCGAACGTGCGCGGAATATTTCCCGACAGCACCACGACGAATCAATCCGCCAAAAGCAGCGCCAAAAATTCCACCAGCACAAAAAACGCCGATGCCGCCGACCTTTACGACCGGCTGTTAGCCATCCAAAACGCCGCGGACTTGCAATGGCCGCAAACCAATCCGGCCAACGCTGGCATACGCGATGAATTTCGCCTCAACATTTTTCCGCCGGGCGCGGAGGCCGTTGAACCGCACGCTCCGGCCACACCGCCCGTCACCCCCACGGCTTAAACTGAAACGATCACCATGTTACCGCCGCCCAAACATGTGCCGTTTTTCTCGATCTACCGGGAAAATTTTGAAGTCGTGGAAGAACGGCACGGCCACGTGTCGCTCTATCCGCACACGGAACAACTGCCGCTGTTACTGCGCGCGTTGAACCTGGAATTTTACGGCAAGCTGCCGGACCGGATTGCGCGGGTGGATCATCGCGGCGATGGCTTTCATAAAATTGTGCTGCATCAGTCGGCGATGTTGTATTGCCAGGGGTTGAATCGCACGCGCGCCGACCGGCTAAAACTCTTTGACCTGCCGGACGCCAATCTGGTCACCAAGATTTCCATCGTGCAGCACATCACCGAGGATTGTCCGCGCGGATTGACACATCGCTTTCGTTTTTACGCGGGGTCGGATTTTTTCCCGGAGATCCGCTTGTCTGGGCGGCGACTGCTGTTTGCCGATCATGTGCTGCAACGCTTTTCTTCGCGTGTGCCCAACTATATCGGCGAGGATCTTGGGAATTTTTTAGAAATATTTTACGGCTCGGCCCTGATCTCCCTACCCTGCGGCCCCGGCCGCGCCTTCATGATTGCCTACAACAACTCCATTCTCGCCTTTCCCTATCGCGAAGAAATGCCCGGGGAATATTTCATCACCACCTGTCTGACGATCAACGAAATGCATCAACTGAGCGCGGAATTACCGCCCTGCGTTCACAACTTCCATTATGCGACAGATTATACCTCACCGAAAAAACGTCATTGGTTAACGCCCCAACGTCTCCTTGATACCTACGGAGTCTGGACTAAAAAATCGCAGATGAAGCCGCTGACGGATGGCAAAACCCATTTCAAATGGGATCACAAATTGGGTTTGGTGATGCGCGACGCCACCATCCGCCAAGGCTTTGGTCCAGGCTCAAGTATTTTCTTTCTCGATAATATTCCCGGCCCGCACCTCGCCTTGGTAAAACCCGGCAATAAGGAAGTATTATTTGATGAACTCGAATGTTGCCAATATTGCGACGCCAAATTTGATTGGGCACCGGCTTTTGCCCGCCGCGATGCGATTCTCGCCGGGCCGCATGCGGCGCCGGCAACTGGCACGAAATAATTCAGGCCCGCTGACGACGCGTTCGCGGAAGCTTCCGGTTAAATTTTTATATCTCTAGTTTAATTATTCGGCCCGTTTCACGGGCGGCGGCGTCCAGCGATCTTCGAGAATTTCAGCCTTGGGCCAATAGGCGCGAATGTAGAGCGAGAATTCATCCTTCGGCGCCGGCACCCAGTTCGATTCTTTATCCGCTCCCGGCGATTTGTTTTGGAAATAAAGCGTCAACGAACCGTCAGAATTATATTTCAACGACTTATTTTTAGTGCCAAGGGATTGGCGATGCAGCGGATTGGGTTCGAATAGATGTTCCTTGTTATAGAGCGTCAGTGACCAGAAGCCATCCACCGGCGGTAACTGGCCCGCCGGAAAGGTAACGGTGTAACCGCTGCTGCCTGTCAATCGTTGGCCATCAGAATCAAAATCGGTATAGATATAGCGGGTTTCTTCCGGCGCATTGTCATACATGTTGGATTTGGCCGTGGCCGCACGCGAAAGATAATCCGTGCCCCAACGGGCGCCGTTCGAGGGGGAATTCCAGCCATTACCAATGGGCCGGCCATTATTCTGAAATTGGAATAGAGGACTGATGAGGTCTTTTTCCGAAGCGATGGCCGTCTGCACTAATACCTCTTTTACCTTGGGATCTTTTGCGGCGGCGTCCAAGACCGATTGAATCATGCCGTAAAGTGATTCCTCACCCGGCAACGGCGGAATTGCCTTCATGATGCCGGGGAGTTCATCGAAGAATTTTTCCGGGATCACCCATTTGGTCTCGCCATTGCCTTGACCGGCTGGTGGGGGAAAACTGGGCGTGTTCTTCCAATCCATAGTCTTCATTTTTCCGTCAAATTCGCTCAAGGGATAAACCATGATCTGCGTGAGCACAGACTGGATGGCGCTTTTGTCCTCCGGCGTATCATCCTGAAAAGCGCGGGGCAAAACACAAATCAGATCGGTCGAAGAACGGAAGATGGCGTTGATCCCGGCCGGCGTTTCGCCCTGCCAATTCGGACCGACTAATAAATAAAATCCGGGCTTCGTGCCATATTGTTTGCCGATCGTCGCAAAGGAATCGGTGCGGGCATCGCAGATTTGATAGACATAGAAACGGTCGCCAAAATCCGGCACCTGAACAACGATGGGAGTGACGTTCAAGTGCTGATAACCCGAACCATAAACCGTATCCTGATTCGGACAGGTGATAAACTTTTCCGCTGGTTCAATGTAATCGGTCAACATTGAGATGGAGCCGGGCGGTGCCACCGGCACGATACCTCCGATACGTCCCGGTCCGGGCAACTTGGCAACCCCGAGTGATCGGTTAAAACCATTTACCAACGGCCAGCCCCAGACATAAGCCAGACGACCGACCATCTCCACGTATTCCTTGGTCATCACCGTGCCGGGCGGTGTGCTGGTAATCTCGGCGGCAGATTTGAGCGCGGCCACGGGTTGGGCGGGAGCGGCAACTGAAACGCTGACTAAGCCAATAAGTGCAAAGATGAGCGTAGGTTGGGTCAGTTTAATTTTCATAAAAGTATTACAATTCTTGGTTTACTTCACTGCTTCCGCATCCGGCAGTTTCCACGTCTTCTCGAACAGTTCTTTCTTCGGGCCGTAGAGACGGAACAATAATTCAAACTCACGCTTTGGATCCGTCGGCACCCAGTTCGATTCCTTTCCTGCTGGCGCTTGCGGACCGAAATAGATGTCTACCGAGCCGTCGGCATTCTTTTGCACCGTCGTGTCGTTCGACGCGAGGCTGGGACGTGACCTGCCGATGATCAGTGCGTGCGTCTCGCGGTCATACGCGGTCGCCGACCAATACTGTTCGATGGGCGCGTTCGGCGGCACGGTCAAACGATAGGTTTTTTTTCCATCGAACGGTTTGCCCGCAACGTCATTAATGCCCACTAGATAAAATTGGCCGCCGCCGAAGACTTTCGGGCTGAAGTATGCCATGTGATACATCACCGCTCGGCCATCTACGCCATAAATGTTTGGATCCGCAAACCCAGACCCGAGCCCTTCCCGCGTGTCTTCGGGGACTGGGATCCCCCAATGTGTTCCTTCAAAGAATGGCGGCTTAAAACCTTGCTCATATTTCAGCGCAATCACTTGATGCGCTTCGCGCACGGCTTGATCGAGGATGGCCTTGGTCGCCGCATCCGGCTGAAACGGTTTGCCCTTCTCGATCCCAATCGTCTCTAGGCTGTTGATCAGCGCCTTATCACGCGTCAGCCACGGCTCGGCTTGCACGAAATGATCCAGTAAGGTGAAGAACGATGCGTCATAGGGAATCGTCGCATTAAACGGTTTGTCGTAAGCATCTACGAACACGGTGGATTCAGGATCGCCGCCCAACGGATAAATCTTCACGCGCTTACCATGGTCCACGGCGGATTGGATGTCAGCGTCGCTACGGCTTTTAAAATTCGAGCGCAAAATCACGAAGCCACGATAAGTTTCCGATGGCAGCACGATGTATCCCTCCGGCACGGTATTCGTGTAGCCCGGCGGCGTGATGAGATATTTGGCACCCTTCCCTTTGTCGGCACCGGCGGGCCCCACATCGGCAAGCGCATTCTGCCAGGCGACATCAAAGCTGCCGACGATCACATGATCCGCATCCGCGGGCGGAATCTCCACCACGACCGGCCCTTTCGTCGTGTCGTAGAATGGATTGAGGTAAATCGTGTCCGGATTGGGCGTGAGCGTCTGGTTTTTCCAGTTCACCGGGCGCGACCAATAAACCACCTGATTCGCCCCGCCGCCGTTAGCAATCGTCGCCTGCAACATCCGCTCGTAATTGACCGCGGGCATCCCCCAAATGACGGCTTCCACCGCGCGACGATAGATCTGGCGCTCAGTCAATTCATGGGGACTGAAGGCTGGCGAATTGCCCGCTGAAACAAGGTTAGTAAAGGTAAGTCCCAACGCGAGGACAACTGCGGGAAAGATAAATCTAGTTCTCATGATTTTAATGCGTGGTTGCCCAATTTATTAACGGCTTTGGTTTTGCCCGAGAAGTGACAGGAAGACAGAAGCATCGAACGGATGTCAGACGAGATCACGGGGATATTCAATTGCAAGCCGTCGGCGAGCTTAATATCGTCGAACGTGGATCCGACCGGAGTGTTGGCGGGAAAGAATTTAGCCGCCGGTTGATAGAACGGCTCGTCAAAAATAGATTTTTGCGTCGCTGCCATATCAAAAAATGCCGATTGGCTGGCTGGTTTGGCAAGAAAAAAGTCTGGCTTGGAGAAGCAAAATGCTTTCGGGCCGCAACTGTTTTCTTATCGCACTCGATAAAATCGGTTGGGATAACTACTCCACTGCGCATCGGTGAAGGTAGTAGAAGTGGCAGGCATCGTATTCGTCCAAATGGGTTTCCAGCTCACAAAATTTGTGCTGGCCTCGACCGTAATAGACATACCATTTGTGCCAATGATGGTGAAACTGAATCCACCGGATGGCACACTCGCACTGACGTTAATTTGAGGTGACCACGCAAGTTCAACCGTCGGCAACCCGTCATAAGTCACACCCCAGCCACTCGTGCCGTAGTAATAATAAACCGTCGCGGGGATTAATCCAGAACTAGCATAACTGTTACCAAATGCATAGCCTCCAAAACTTGGAGCGTTTCCTTGAAAAGTGACGCTAGTCAGATTGGTGCAATTATCAAATGCCTCGTAACCGATGTTCGTAACACCAGCGGGAATAGTGACATTCTTCAAGCTTGTGCAAATCTCGAATGCCCCAGCACCGATACTCGTAACATTGTTAGGGATAATGTAACTGCTATTGGTAGTAGCTTGTCCAAGTGGAAACAAAACGAGTGTGGTTTGGTTTTTATTGAACAGCACACCGTTCAGGCTACTGTAATTTGGATTATTCGCCGCTACAGTGATACTCATCAATTTGAAACAATTATAAAACGACTCGCCGTCAACACTCGTTACGCTGGCTGGAATGGCAAGGTTCATCAGGCCACAATCAGAAAACGCACCTTCACTAATGCTTATCACACTGTTGGGAATAACGACGTTCGTCAAGGCAGGGCAACCATAGAACACCGCACTGTTGATATTCGTAATACTGTTGGGAAAGATGAAACTTGTCAGATTGAAGCAATTCGCGAATGCAAAGGTGCCAATACTTGTAACGCTAGCGGGAATGGTGATATTCGTCAGACTGTGGCAATTATCAAACGCATAAGTCCCAATGTTTGTAATACTATTGGGTATAGTAATGTTAGTCAGACTATAACACCCATTGAACGCGAAGCTTCCAATATTGACAACTGGATAGCCATTGGTGCTGGCGGGAACAATTACGTTAACAGGCGAGCCAGTGAAACCTGTGATCGTAATCGCACCACTGTTGGTTGTATAAATCAACTGTGCGCATGCCATCATTGGTAGCGCCATCAATGCTAGGAATAAAATTAGAATTTTCGTTTTCATGATTTAACCTTTGCAAAACCACCATTACGGAAACTCGCCATTTCATTTTAGCTCAAATTCAATCCGCGTAACCATTCGGATGCTTCACGTGCCAATCCCAAGCGGTTTTCACGATGTCTTCCAATTTCGGAAATTGCGGACGCCAGCCGAGTTCGGTGAAGGCTTTGTTCGCGGCGGCGACGAGGCGCGGGGGATCGCCCGCACGACGCGGTTTTTCGATCGCAGGAATTTTTTTGCCGGTGATTTTTTCGCACATCTCGATGACTTGTTTCACGGAATAACCATCGCCATTGCCGAGGTTGAAGAAGCCGCTCTTGCCGGGTTCAAGCCCGAGCATGTGCGCCTGCGCGAGATCGCGGATGTGGATGTAATCGCGGATGCACGTGCCATCGGGCGTCGGATAATCCGTGCCAAAAATTTCGACGTGCGTTTTTTTGCCGAGCGCCACATTCAGCACGTTCGGGATCAAATGCGTTTCGATGCGATGATGTTCGCCGAAGGTTTCGCTCGCGCCAGCAGCGTTGAAATAGCGGAACGCGATGAAATCCAACTTGTAGATTTCGCGATACCAGATGAGCACTTTCTCGAACATCAACTTCGCTTCGCCGTAAGGATTGATCGGACGTTGCGGCAAATCTTCCGTCATCGGCACGCGATCGGGCGGCCCGTAAGTGGCGCAAGTGGAACTGAAGACGAATTTTTTTACGCCCGTTTCCACGGCGGCGTCGGCGAGCTTGAGGGCGTTGACGAGGTTGTTGTGAAAATATTTTTTCGGATCCGTCATGGATTCGCCGACGAGCGCGCTGGCGGCGAAATGCAGAATGGCATCGGCTTTGGCGTCGAGCAGGGATTGTTTGACGAGCGCAGAATCGCGCAGGCAGCCTTCGATAAATTTCGCGCGCGGATCCACCGCCGAGCGATGGCCTTCGGTGAGATTATCGAACACCGTGACTTGATGTCCGGCGTTGAGCAATTCTTCCGTGCATACGGAACCAATATAGCCGGCGCCGCCAGTAACAAAAACGTTCATGCGAAAAGTATAAAAAGAATTGCGCCGGTTGAAAGTTGAAACTGAAAACTTTGGGAGCGGAGCGCCGAGCCTGGTTCGGCCCGATAAAATGGCGATGCGCTACTGGCCGAGCCATGCCCGGCGCTCCGTTGGAATTCAGGCTTGAAATTGCGGATGCGCGGCTAATTTTGCCCACGACGCGGCGCTCAACGGGGCAATTTTATAGACCGGTTCCAGCATCGGCTCGGCGCTGTGGGAACGACGCGCGCGATCCAACCAGCGAAGATCCAGCGGTTCGGTGAGTAATTTTAGATCATTCGCGGCAATCGTCGTTTCTTCCTTCTCGCCGGTCGCGTGGCCGACGCCGACGTAAAAACCGGCGAGCAGCAAGGTGACGCGCATGATGGTGCTGCGCGAATACGTCGGCAACGCGCAGGGAGATTGCGGATCGAGCAGCTCAAACAAATTTCTGAACAACGGCAATGTCCACATCGCGGGATTTTTGGCGGGCGAAAAGGCATCGAACAAAATCGCGTGCGGCGGAGGGAGAAGTTTTGAAGTATTAGTTTTTAATTTTAAGTTGGAAATCAGCGTCGGGAAATCGCCGAGATGAAATTCCCAATTCACGGATTGTTCGCCGTCGCGGAAGGTTACGTGATTGGTGCGCAGCAATTCCTGGACGTGATTTTCGTAGCCGCCGAAGTAGCCGAGTTCGCCCGCATTTTGCAGCGCGAATTCCAAGGGCGCGGCGGTGTGGTCAAAACTGATGAGGCGAATGGAACATTTTAGATCGCGCGTGGCGCGCAACACGGTCAGCGCATTTGCCGCCGCGCCGAGGCCGACGTCCCAAATCACAAATTCGCCGACGTGATTCTGCAGCCGTTCTCGGAGTTGCAGCTGATTGACGTAAAGTGCTTCGGCCTCCGCCACCGGGCCGATGACCGGATGAAACGTCTCGCCTTCCGCAAATGAATGAACGCTGTAAACGCCGCTGGTAAGCTTGACGATCTTGTATCCGGTATGGGCTGAATGTTCGAGCACGCCAGATTGGAAACGTTTTTGCATAGCGATGCAAACTGGAAAAATGGAGCGGTAGGGACGGTGCGCCGCGCAGTCCGCCCCGGGTTGCGGCGCAACAAATTTACCAGATGTCCACGCAACCGCTTCCGTTTCCGTCGCCTGACGCTGCGCTCAGCGACGGGGACATCGCAGCGCGATGTCCCTACCCTAAGTGCCTCTGTATTTAATTTCCCGCGACGGGCGTGAGCGTAACGGACTTGAGGTTGATCGGCGTCCAACCGGCTTTCACTGGTTTGACGGTCAAGGTGATCGTGCCGGGGGCAATCACTTCTAAAACATCAGGCAGAGTGACGGTCTGAAATTTTGCGTAGTCGCCGGTATTGGGCGCGGTGCCGGACACTTTTTGTTCGCCCAGAAGAACATTAAATTTCGCTTCGCCTTGCGCCGCGACTTCAACGGCAACCTTGAATTTTCCGGGCTTCGTCACTTTGAAAGTCCAACTGGCGAAATCCTTGGCGTCGGTCCAATAACCAATGTTGTCCTTGCCGTCGCCCTTTTCATACTGCAAGCCACCGGTGAAATCCGCGAGGGCGGCGGGCAGCGCGATGGAACCATCGGCGTTCTGATTGATGAAGACATCGTCCACTTCCGCCGCGCCTTTAATTTTCAAGACGATGGTGGAAGAAATCGAATCCGGCGCGGTCGCCGGCACTTCGATCACCACGCCGTCAGCAGTCGTGGAAGTTTTCAATTTCGTTCCCGTCGCCAGCAAAGTCGCGGAGCGAAGGGAATTTTTCAGGCCGGGCACAACCAGCTTGCCATCGCTCGGCCAATCGAAAACGTGCAGATAAATCGTGGTGTTCTTACCGCTCACTTTTTGCGTGGCGCGTCCCCACGGCAAGCGGCGGAACGGACTGGCGCTCGTGCCATAAATCGCGACGCCGTTGACCTTCATCCAATCGCCCATTTCCTTTAAGCGTTCGACTTCCGGCGCGGGAATGATGCCTTCGCTCGTCGGGCCGACGTTCAGCAAATAATTTCCGCCTTTGCTGGAGCAATCGATCAAGTTACGCACGAGCGTTTGGGTGGATTTGAAATTGTGATCGGCTTTGTTGAAGCCCCAATGACCATTGATCGTCATGCAGGATTCCCAATAAACGCCGGGGCCGAAACCGGTCGGCGGAATGGTTTGTTCCGGCGTGCCGTAATCGCCCACTTCACCGGTCTTCGCAAAGCCGCCACCGGGCGTATTCTCCGGTTTGCCCACGCGATTATTGACGATGAGACTGGGTTGCAGCGTGCGAATGTAATTATAAATTTCCAAACCGCGCTTGGCCGTCCACGGTTTTTCCCAATTACCATCAAACCAAATCAAACCGGGATGATAGCTCGTGATGATTTCCTTGAGCTGACCTTTCATGTAATCCTCGAAGCGATCCATGTTGGGCGGACCGTCTTTGGCCGCAACGTCATTCCACGCGCGGCGCACGCCCCAATCGGAGCTGTGCCAATCCATGATCGTGTAATAAAGACAAAAACGAATGCCTTCCTGTTTGCAAGCGGCGGCCAGTTCGGCCAACGGATCGCGTTTGAACGGCGTGCGGCT
The DNA here is from genome assembly GCA_026225255.1 of Methylacidimicrobium fagopyrum. Classification (GTDB taxonomy): domain Bacteria; phylum Verrucomicrobiota; class Verrucomicrobiia; order Limisphaerales; family UBA11358; genus UBA11358. The sequence continues at coordinate 46,085 of JAMFSJ010000005.1, forward strand.
GATGCTCCAATCGCTCAATTTCGTCGGATACATGGCAAAGCCGTCGTGATGTTTGCTGGTGATGACGATGTATTTGACGCCGGCAGCTTTGGCGGCTTTCACCCAAGTGACCGCGTCGAAATTGGTGGGATTAAATTGATCCGCATATTTTTCGTATTGGCTGACCGGCATCTGGGTCTCTTCTAAAAACCATTCAGCGTAACCGGTTTCGCCATTCCATTCACCAGCGGGCACGGAGTAAACGCCCCAATGGATGAACATGCCGAAACGCGCATCGTTCCACCATTTCATGCGCGCCTCTTTCTGCGCGGGCGTTTCGCTGGTGATCGCTGGGACATCTTCGGCGGCGGAAACAAAATTTCCGATAAACAAGCTTAGGCAGCCAAGCACTAAGGCAACGGAACGAATGGTTTGGGTGAATTTCATGTTAAATGATGCAGTTCAAATGATGCGCAAATTTAGCTGATTTTTTTTATAAGTCTTACAATTTCCTTCGGCGAAGAAGATTAAACATATTCGGACGGCAAAAAATCAAGCGCTGTTTGGAAATTTTTCCTCCGAAGCAAAACAAAACACCGGCGATCCGCCCTCACGGATCGCCGGTGCACCTATGAACCACTAACCACACAAACTACCTACCAACAAATCAACCTACACCGACTTCATGGATTCGTCCAATGCGGTGAAAAGATTATTCATCGTGGCTTCCGTTTCGTCGCCCATGTTGGAGAGACGGAACGTCGTGCCTTTGATTTTGCCGTAGCCGCCGTCAATCAGGAAGCCCTTGTCCTTCACTAACTTCTGCAATTTCGTGAGATCCACGACGCGACCGCCCGGCCGCGCGCCGTTGCTGATGCAAGTCAGCGTGAGAGATTCAAAACCGGCTTCAGGAAAAAGATTAAAACCATGTTTCGCCGCCCAATCGCGGGTCATTTGATTCGTCTTTTTGTGACGCGCATAACGATTTTCCAGGCCTTCCGCATAGAAATCGTCCAATTTGGAACTCAACGCATAAATGTGCGGAATGCTCGGCGTGCTCGGCGTCATGCTTTCCTTCGCGTTCTTTTCAAACTCCACGAAGTCGAAATAATAACCGCGATCCTTGATCGTAGCGGCCTTAGCCAACGCGGCGGGCGATGCGACAAATACCGCGAGTCCGGGCGGCAAGGCAAACGCCTTCTGCGTGCCGGCGAGCAACACGTCAATGCCGAGTTCGTCAAAATTGATCGGCATGGCGCTCATGGAACTGACGGCGTCCACGATGAACATCACGTCGGGATATTTTTTCTTGAGCGCGGCGATTTCCAAGAGCGGACTCAGCGTGCCCGTGGACGTTTCATTATTGATGATCGTGACGGCGTCGAATTCGCCCGTCGCCAACTTTTTATCAATCGCTTCCGCGCGGATCGGTGAACCCCATTCCACCTGCAATGCGTCGGCCTGCTTGCCGCATTTCTTCGCCACGTCGAACCATTTGTCCGAGAACGCGCCGTTCATGCAGCTCAAAACCTTTTTGGAAACCAGATTGCGCACCGCGCCTTCCATCACGCCGAACGCGCTGGACGTGCTCAAATAAACGAGTTGTTTCGTGGACAACAACGTCTGGAGCTGCGGTTGCATCTTGGCGTAAAGGTCTTTAAAACCCTGTCCGCGATGGCCGATCATCGGCGAACACATCGCCTTGAACGTTTTTTCGCTGACTTCCACCGGTCCCGGAATATGTAGTTTTACGTGTGGCATAAAATTGGTTCGTGAAATTTTTCACAAGCGGACGTTGAACGCAAGTTTTATCGAATCGGTTTGAACCGCTCTTTAACTTTTGCTATTCAAATCAGCGTGCGTAATTTATTTCGACTCGGCGTGCTCGGTTCCGGCAAAGGTTCAAATTTTGTCGCGATCGCCGACGCCATCGCGGCGGGGAAAATCCCGGCGGAAGTCGCCATAGTCTTGAGCGATGTCGCCGACGCGGGCATTTTGACGCACGCACGCGACCGCAAAATTCCCGCGCAATTCGTTCCGCCGGGAAAATTCCGCACCAAATTGGACGAAGAGGCCGAGCGCGCTTTCGTCGAGCAATTGCAGGCGGCGAAAGTGGATTTGATCGTGCTCGCCGGTTTCATGCGAGTTTTGAAAGGCGATTTTTTACGCGCCTTTGAAGGTCGCATCGTGAATGTGCATCCCTCGCTGTTGCCGTCGTTTCCCGGCTTGGCCGCGTGGAAGCAGGCGCTGGATCAAGGCGTGAAGGTGACCGGCTGCACCGTGCATTTTGTGGATGCGGGCGTGGATTCCGGCGCGATCATCGGCCAGCAAACCGTGCCGGTGCTCGACCACGACACGGCGGAAAGTTTGCATCAACGCATTCACGCGGTGGAACATGAGCTTTATCCCAAATGCGTCGCGGCGATCGCGCGCGGGGAAATTTCCGTGCAAGGTCGGCGCGTGATTTGGAAGAAATAATCAATCAACCACGGAAAGACCCGAAACGTGGGCGCGGCAATCTCTGGCATTGGTTGGCAACCAGGAAATCCGGCCTCACTCGCGGCGGCGTTTCCGGCTCCGCCGACCCATTTTACGACGCTCAAATCCCGCGCTGAAGCAAGGCGATAATCCGTCAAAGGGGTGTTTTTCGCGCCCACATTCTTCGCTAACATTGCGGCCTTGTTGACGGCAAAATTGTAAATTATCGTTGGGCAGATGATCGAAAAACCGAAGATCTTAATCGTTTCGCTCCAGAAATGGCAGAGCATCGCCCGCCTGCCCCGAGCCTTGCAACAGGCTGGATTTGAAGTGGCGGCTCTTTGTTATCAGGATGATTTTCTCGCCGCCACCCGATATTTGGACCAGTTATATTTGTTCCAATCGCGCCGGTCGGGCAGCCATGTGCTGCGCCAGTTATTGGCCGCGATCAACGCGTGGGAACCGCACTTGATTATTCCGGGTGACGATCGCACAGTGCTTTTTTTGCAACGGATGATTGAGTTGCATGAATCTGGAATACAGGTGCTTTCGCCAAAAATATTAACAGTGTTGCGCTTTTCATTCGGGAATTTTAACTGGCTGGCTGAAGGCTCCAGCAAATATCTCACGCTCCAGCGCGCGCAAAAATTGGGATTGAAAACACCGCGGTTTGCCCGCGTTCATTCGGTTAATGAAGCCGTTGCGCAAGCCAACGCGCTGGGCTGGCCGGTGGTGGTCAAAAAATCCACCGGCGCCAGCGGTTCGGGAGTAACTATTTGTGACAACGCCCAACAAGTCGCCACGGCCTACACTAAATACAGCGAACCGTC